>JBBRED010000115.1:0-21514 GCA_038203335.1 Haliangiales bacterium
GAGCTCCTCCGGCGTCTCGACATGCGCGACTAGCCGCGGGTCATGCAGCCGCTCCGCGGGAGGCGTGGCGCATCCCGCGAGGAGTGAAACCAGCGCCGCCGCCCGCAACATCGACCGCGATGGTGCCACGGCCGTGGGCCGGCAGTTGTCACGAACCTGCGACGGCTAGACGGCGATCTGGTCGAGGAACGAGCGGGCGTGGCCGGCCCAGTCGCTGCCGGTATCGAGCTCGAGGTAGCGCTCGAGGTGCTGTTTTGCCTGCGCGGTTCCGCCGACTTGCGCGAGCATGATGCCGAGGTTGTAGTGGGCGTCGGCGAACTCGGGGGCGGCGGCGCAGACCTTGCGGAGCTCGGCGATCGCGAGGTCGGTCTCGCCGAGGTCCTCGAGGAGGTTCGCGAGGTTGTAGCGGGCCTCGGGCTGCGACGGGTCGTGCTCGAGGGCGCGGTCGTAGAGCATGCGGGCCTCTTCGAGCTCGCACTGGCGGTAGAGAATGTTTCCGAGGTTGGTCAAGGCGGCGGCCATGTTCGGCTCGAGGTCGACGGCCTGGCGGAACAGGTGCTCGGCGGTGTCGTGCTCGTCGCGATCTTCGGCGGCGCAGGCCTCGACGAAGTAGCGATACGCGGTGGTGCCGCTGTTGGCCTCGGTCGGGTTGTCGGTGACCTCGGTCGGGGCTCCGTCGGAGGCGTCGCGCTGGACGGCGTTCGGATCGACGCGCGGCATCGAGAGGACCTGCGCGACGTGCTCGCCGAAGCTCGGCACGTTGAACGCCATCACGAGCTGGCCGCCGATCGGCTCGAAGGCCACGTCGTGGTGGAGCGCGACGATGGTCTCGCCGTCGCAACAGACGCGGAGGCGCGTGGAGGGATGGGTATCGTCGGGGAGCGCCTTCTTGAGGGCGTCGACGTTCTTCCGCACCTTCTGGAGCGGCATGCCCGTCGCCATCAAGTCCTTCGCTGCCTTGACCGCGAGGAGATCGCAGAACGTGTAGTAGAAGCGACCGCCCTTGCGAACGGTGGGTCCGACGAAGCCGGTCTGCATCCAGTAGCGCAGGCGCGCCTCCTGAACGGCGAGGATCCGGGCCACGTCACGGATGCTGTACAGCTCGATCATGCATTCCTCCGCTGCGCTTCCACGTTGATAGAGAGATGAAGCTTGGGGCCGCGAGCGCGACTCTCGACGTCGACGCTCGGGATGGTCAGGTCACAGCCGGCACGCTTGCGCGCCTCGACGACGGCGATGCGCCGTGCGTGATCGCGGCAGCGTGCGTCGGCGGCGTAGAGGAACGCCACGCGCTGTGCGGTCGTGGCGTCGGGCGGGTCGCTGATCTGATGAACCGCGTGGGCCAGATCGATGGTCATCATGGTCGAGCCCGTGTACATGTCGCCGGTCATCTCGCCTTCGGTGAGGAGGCGCGCGGCGTTGTGGATCAGGTCCATCGCCACGGGCGCGAGCTTGACGGTGACCTCGCGCGCGAACAGCGAGACCCGACGAGCCATGGCCATCGGCTTTCTCGGTGGCGGCGTGACGATGACGACCCGACGCCTGCGCGGAGAACCCATACCGAAAGGCTAACGGTCCTGGGAACGGTGGCCAAGTTTCCTACATGTGGGATACGGCCGATCAGTGCTAGGTCTCCGTAGTGACTAGAGATCCAATTCCGCGCTGGCTGCTGGTGATCCTGTGCGCAGGGGCGGTGATCGTGGTCGCCCCGTTCTCGCCGTGGGTCGTTCTCGCGCTGTGGCTCGGGTTGTACGCCGAGCGGATCCACGGCCCGATCACGAAGCGGCTCGGTGGACGCAGCACGCTCGCGGCCACGCTGACGGTCGTGCTGATGCTCGTGATCGTGGTCCCGATCGCGGCGGTGGTGGCGTCGCTCGTGGTCGATGCGATCGCGCTCGTCCAGCGGCTGCTCACGTCGGAGCAGGGCAAGTCGGTGCTCGAGCAGCTCGCCGGCGGCGACGATCCGACGAAGCCGCATCACGACATGCTGTCGCTGCAGGGGATCACGGATCTGGTGATGAGCCAGGGCGAGCGCGCGTTCGCGATCCTCAAGTCGGTCGCGGGCGCCGCGGCGCGCGTCGTGATCGGACTCTTGATCCTGATCTCCGGCATCTACGGGGTGCTGGTCGAGGGCAAGGGCTGGTACGCGTGGGTGGAGCGCCACGCGCCGTGCCGTCCGGAGACGCTGGCGCGATTTGCGGCGGCGTTCGTCGAGACCGGTCGCGGTATGGCGTATGGCGTCGTGGGCGCCGGGTTGATCCAGTCGATCGTCGCGACGATCACGTTCGTCATTCTCGGTGTGCCGTCGGCGCTGGCGCTCGGCATGCTGACCTTGATGTTCTCAGTGATCCCCGCGATCGGAACCGCGATCGTGTGGGTCCCCGTCGCCGTGGGGCTGGCGCTGACCGACCGAACCGGGGCCGCCATCGCGCTCGCGGTCGTCGGGATCGGCGTGATCGGGACGGTGGACAACCTCGCGCGACCGTGGCTGGCAAAGCGCGGTCAGCTCCAGTTGCCAACGTACGTGGTGCTGATCGCGATGTTCGGCGGAATCGAGCTGATCGGCGGCTGGGGACTGCTCCTGGGGCCGCTCGTCGTGCGGCTCGCCAAGGAGGCAGTCTCGATAAGAAGCGAGGCGGTGGTAACCCCCGCACCATCATGATACGGCTAGGGAAGTTCGCATGACGATTGACGTGAAACGGTATCCGATCCTCGTCGTCGATGACGAGCAGGACAACCTCGACGCCTTCCGCTTCAACTTCCGGAAGACGTTCGACATCCTGACCGCCAGTGGCGGCGCCGAGGCGCTGCAGATCCTGGAGGAGAAGGAGGTCGCGGTCGTCATCACCGATCAGCGCATGCCGAAGATGACGGGCGTCGAGCTGCTCCGCGAGGTGCGCACGCGCCAGCCGGATGCGGTTGGCATCATCCTCACGGCATTCACCGACGTCGACGTGCTCGTCGAGGCGATCAACCTCGGCCAGGTCTACCGCTACATCACGAAGCCGTGGGACGCGAAGGAAGTGCGCGGCGTGCTGCAGTACGCGATCGAGCGCTTTCACCTGCAGCGCGACAACAAGAAGCTCGCGGCGCAGCTCGCCGAGTACACCGGCTACCTGAACCAGCAGCTCCACGGCGAGTTCGATTTCGGCAACATCATCGGCGACAGCGCGGCGCTCCGCGAGGTGCTGTCGAAGGTGGAGCAGGTCGCGCCCACGAGCTCCACCGTGCTGTTGCGCGGCGAGACCGGCACCGGCAAGGAGCTGGTCGCCCACGCGATTCACATCAACTCGCCCCGCGAGGAGAAGCCGTTCGTTCGCGTGAACTGCGCGGCGCTCGCACCGGGCGTGCTCGAGAGCGAGCTGTTCGGTCACGAGAAGGGCAGCTTCACCGGCGCGGTCGCGCGGCGGCCCGGTCGGTTCGAGCTCGCCGATGGCGGCACGTTGTTCCTCGACGAATGCGGTGACCTCCCGATGGAGGTCCAGATCAAGCTCCTGCGTACGCTGCAGGAGCGCGAGTTCGAGCGGGTCGGTGGTGCGGAGACGATCAAGGTCGACGTCCGCGTGGTCAGCGCCACGAACCGCAACCTCGAGAAGATGATCGAGGAAGGGGAGTTCCGCGAGGACCTCTACTACCGGCTCAACGTGTTCCCGATCAACCTGCCGCCGCTGCGCGATCGCCTCGAAGATCTGCCGGTGCTGGTGCAGCACTTCATCACGAAGTTCGCCCGCCAGATGGGCGCGTCGCCGAGCCAGGCGTCGAACGACGCACTCGCGAAGCTGCGCGAGTACAACTGGCCCGGCAACGTGCGCGAGCTCGAGAACATCATCGAGCGCGCCACGATCCTCGCGAAGGGGCAGCCGCTCGGCTCGCCGCACCTCGACTTCGGTCGCCGCGCCAACGTGCCCACGCCCATCACCGCGTCTCCGAGCGGTCCGATTCCGGTGGTCGCCGCCGCGCCCGCCGCCGACGACGGCCGGAGCCTCGCCGAGCGCCTGCTCGAGAGCGAGCGCAAGGAGATCGTGTCCGCGGTCGAGAAGTCGCGCGGCAACATCGCGAGCGCGGCCCGCACGCTCGGGATCAATCGCTCGACGCTGTACTACCGTCTCCGCAAGCACGGCCTCGAGCACCTGCTGCCGACCAAGGTCGCGGTGGGCGGTGACGAGCCCGCGGGCGGCGGCGAACCTGCCCCGACGGCCTGAGTGACGGAGGAGCGCGCCGAGCGCCTCCGCCTCGCCGGCGTGATCCTCGGCGGGTTCGTGATCGTCTCGATCTACGCGTTCCCGGGCTACATCGCCTACGACTCGCTCGATCAGCTGCGGCAGGCGCGGGCCGGCGTGATGACCGACTGGCATCCGCCGATCATGAGCGCGCTGTGGGGCGTGCTCGATCGGATCGTCTCGGGTGCGCTGCTCATGCTGCTGCTGCAGTGCGGTCTGTTCGTCGGTGGGCTGTATGCGCTGCTGCGGCACAAGCTCGCGCCTGCGCGCGCCGTGGTGCTGACGCTCGTGATCTTCGCGATGCCGCCGGTGCTGACGATGATGGCGGTGATCCTCAAGGACTGCCTGATGGCCGGCGCGCTGCTCGTCGGGTGCGCGGGGCTGACGAGCAAGCGGCGGTGGGCCCAGTACGCGGCGCTCGGCATGTTCTTGCTCGCGGCCGGGCTTCGGCACAACGCGATCTCCGTCGTGGTGCCGCTGGTCGCGTTGCTCTCGCCGTGGCCGGCGAGCAAGGGACCGTGGATCCGCGGCCTCGTCGGTGGCGTGATCGGGCTCGCGCTGATGGGCTCGGCGATGCTCGTCAACAAGAGCCTCACCGACGTTCACTCGCATCCGTTCCAGGGAATGCTCGCGCCGATGGACATCGTCAACACGCTGGCCCTCGCGCCGGATCTCTCCGACGACGAGGTTCGCGCGCTGGCGCCGGGCGTCGCGTTCGCGCGGCCGAGCGGGCTACAAGCCCACGCGCGCGAAGTGTTCGACATCTACGCGCTGCCGCAGAACCACGCCAACGGCGAGACGCGCGTCTACGACGACCCGAAGACCGACGAGGGCCGTGACGCCGTGAGCCACGCGTGGTGGAGCCTGGTCACCACGTATCCGGGGGCCTATCTCGCGTCGCGGTTCATGATCATGCGCGAGGTCATCGGCCTCACGGATGCGAAGTACACGCCGGTCTACGAGGTGCGCAACGAGGCCGCGATGCTGAAGGTGAACGGCGAGCCCGCCGTGGAGCGCAATGTCGTTCAGCGCTGGCTCGCGCGGAAGATGATCAAGCTCGGTCGCTCGTCGCTGCTGTTCCGACCTTACGTGTACATCCTCCTCAGCATCGGCCTGCTCGTGTTGATGCGCCGCGATCGGCTGACGGTCGCGCTGCTGATCAGCGGGCTCACGTATCTCGCGCTCGACGTCGTCGCGATTCCCGGGCCCGATATCCGGTACCTGTGGTGGATGATGGTCGTCACGTTGATCGCGGTCGCGGTTCGGCTGTTCGGCGCGCGCGTAGTAGAGTGACGCCGTGCGTTGCCTGTTCATCGTCGATCCCCTCGACCGTCTCCAGCTCGCCGGAGACACGTCGTACGCGTTGATGCTCGAGGCCGCCGCGCGCGGCTGGAGCGTGTGGACGTGTCAGATCGAGCACCTCGGGCTGATCGGCAACGATGCCGTGACCGAGGCGAGCCCGACCATCGTGATGCCGGGCACCACACCGTCCGAGGCGTTCCAGATCGAGGCGAGCTCGCACCAGCGGCTCGGCGACTTCGATGTGGTGCTGATGCGCAAGGATCCGCCGCTGGACGTCAACTACCTGCACGCGACCTGGATCCTCGATCACGCGCGCGGCAAGACGCTGCTCGTCAATGATCCGCGCGGCCTGCGCGAGCTCAACGAGCACCTCGCCGTCCTCAACTTCCCGCACCTCACGCCGCCGACGATCGTCACGCGCTCGGCCGCGAAGCTGCGCGCGTTCCAGGCCGAGCAGGGCGGCGCGATCGTGGTCAAGCCGGTCGACGGCTACGGCGGTCTCGGCATCTTCGTGGTCAAGGACGGCGATCCGAACGCGTCCTCGATCCTCGAGACCTCGACCGGCGCCGGCACGCGATGGACGCTCGCGCAGGCCTACCTGCCGAAGGCGGTCGAAGGCGACAAGCGGATCATCCTCGTCGACGGCGAGCCGGTCGGTGCGGTGCTGCGCGTGCCGGGTACCGCGGAGGCGCGCGGCAATCTGCACGTCGGCGGGAAGGCCGTGAAGACGGAGATCGACGCGCGTGACAAGCAGATCATCGCGGAGCTCGCGCCGTTCCTGAAGGCGCACGGCCAGATCCTCGTCGGGCTCGACGTGATCGGCGGCATGCTGACGGAGCTCAACATCACGTCGCCCACCGGCGTGCGCCACATCTCGCGCCTCGAGGAGCGCAACGTCGCGGCGCCGATCCTCGATTGCTTCGAGCGAATGGCGCGCGGCATCCGCGGATGAAGCTCGCCGCCCCCTACGCCCCGATCGTGCGGAAGCCCGTTCCGGCGAGGAGCCTCTCGTCGACGGTCGCGAGGACGAGGTCGTAGACGCTCGCCGTCGCGGCGATGAATCGATCTGCCGGATCCTGGTGAGCGAGCACGACGCGCCGGCTCTCCTTCGCCACTTCGTACGTCATCGGTGCTTCGGTGAGGCGCGAGACCTCGAGAGCGTTCGCGATCCAGCGCTGCGGATCGCCCTTCAGGCGCAACCGACCTGCCTCGATCAAGAGCTCGACCTCCCAGACCGAGATCGGCGATAGCCACAGCTCGTTGTCAGTCGCGTGGAGCGCCTTCGCGATCCGGGGAGGGAGCCGCTTCGCATCGCCGAACGCCCACAGCCAGATATGCGTGTCGAGCAAGACCTTCATTTCTTGCGCTTCTTGACCGCGAGAGCTTCCCACTCGACATCGAGCGGCGAAGCGATATCCCCTACGAACGTCACCGTCCCCTCGCCGGCACCGATCCACCGTCGACCTCCAGGATCCGGTTTCGGTGGGGAGATGTCCGCGATCGGGCGACCGAACCGGGTAACTCGAAGCACCCGTCCGGTCTTGCGCACCCGCTCGAGCGCAGCCAGGCAGGTCGCCTTGAACTTCGAGATCGGCATCGTGTCCATCCCACCAACGTACCATGGTCAAAGACCATGGTCCAAACGGGCTACCTGACGCAGGTGACGTTCGCGCCGTCCTCGACGCACGCGTCGATCGCGCCATCGCCGTCGAGATCGCCGAGCCACAGCGCGGTCAGCGCGCCACCGGCGGGGAGCGTGGCGATCGTGGTGGCCGGGCCGAAGCCGTGGCCCTGGCTGCGCGCGCAGACGATCGCGCGATCGCGGACCGTGCACAGATCGGCGCGGCCATCGCCGTCGATATCGGCGAGCGCACCGATGCCGGTTCCGGTCGGCGCGGGCTCCGGGAGGCCGTACTGCGAGAACGTCCACGGCGCGCCATCGGTGGTGAGATCGCGATCGCGGTCGAGGCCGCACGCGGGACCACCGGGGAGCGCCACGCACCAGTCGGTCCGCTGATCGCCATCGAGATCGCCGGACCACATCGGCGCGTCGGGCGCCGGCCAGCGCGATCGCACGATGGTCACGGCGCCGAGGCCGCGCGGTGCGCACACCACGCCCTGCTCGCCGAGCCCGCAGATCTCGGCGATGCCATCGCCATTTGCATCCGATGCCGACAGCGAGCGATCGGTGGCGTCGGCAGCGCCCTCGCGTGCGAACGACGGGCTCCACAAGGTGACCG
Organism: Haliangiales bacterium; assembly: GCA_038203335.1. Taxonomy (GTDB): domain Bacteria; phylum Myxococcota_A; class Polyangia; order Haliangiales; family Haliangiaceae; genus JABFXX01. Next base: position 7,763 of record JBBRED010000115.1, read on the forward strand.
CGTATGCGGCGGTGGACATCGCACAGCGCACCCCGGTGGCATCGCGGCCGCATGCATCGGGGACGTGATCGCCATCGACGTCGCCGAGCGCGAGCGACTCCGGCTCGATCGCGAGCGGGGCGATCGTCGTCGGTGGAGCGAACGTCCCGTCCCCGCGGCCCGCCGCGCAGCGGAGCTCGCCCGCGTCTGCGTAGCAGAGGTCGGCGCGGTGATCGCCGGTGAGATCACCGAGGCGCACGGCGCGGCCCGGCAGGCTCGGCATGGGGCGCGCGACCTGCGTGGGCATCTCGGAGAGCTCCCAGCGCGGCGCATCACCCTGGCCGCACAGGCCGGCGTGGGGACGGCCACCCGCCGCGCCGAGGCACCACAGGTGCGCGTAGTCCATGCCGTCCTCGGCGGCCGGCGGCATGCCGAGCCAGAGGTGGCCCTCATCGTCGAGGAAGAACCGGCGGCTCGGATCGGCGGCGCAGGTCGCGCTGGTGATCATCTCGCCGGAGGGCAGCGCGTCGAGGCAGCGGCCGTTCGCACGCAGCACGCCATCAGTGCCGAGCTCCCAGCGTAAGGACCGGGGCGAGCACGCGCCGAGCTGCGGCATGCCATCGGGCGCGAGGCCGGCGCAGACGTCGCCGAGGCGAAGCACGCCGCTGGCCCTGCGGCGCGTACCGACCGCATAGCGGCGGTGGAGCCATACGGCGTGCGCGTGGCTGACGCTCTTGCATGCGAACCCGCACTCGGCGCAGCCGGTGGTGCACGCGTCGTAGTGCGCGACGAGGTTCGCGGAGCGGTCGAACAGCGTATCCACGAGGTTCTCGCCCTCGTCCTCGGTGCCATAGCCGCGGAACGAGATCAGCTCGGCCTGCGAGTGCGCGGCCGCGGTGGCGAGCAGCGTGAGCGCACCGACGATCATGTGGTCGGAGTGATCGCGCCCGTGCGTGGCGGCGATCTCGAGCGTGCGGATCGTCGTCGGCTTCACGGTGGTGATCACCTCGGCCACCGTCTCGATCAGGGCGGCCTGGTCGTAGCGCGTGGGGCGAAGACCGATGGTCTCGGCGCCGTAGCTCGAGCCCTCCCACACGTGCAGGAGGCTGTCCTTCATCTCGCCCTGCTTGCCGCCATCGGGATAGCCGAGGAACACGAGGGAGACGTTCGCGGCCTCGAGCCGGCAGTGCTCGGCGCCGTGGCCCGCGATCTCGATCACACCGCACGCCCAGTCGGGGACCAGGCCGGCCGCCTGGCCGTACGCCTTGAGCAGACCATCGTAGCGGTGCGATGCGGTGTCGAGCGCGCGGCTACCGGCGTCGCGACCGTTGCCCGCGGTGACGTAGACATTGACCACGCCGGCCCGATCCTCGACGAGATCCGTCAGATCCGGCTGCATGAACAGCAGGTCATCATCCTGGTGCGCGATCACCGTCAGGTTCGGCGCGGCCGGAATCGGCGGGCCCGCGAGCGGTGCCTCGTTGCACGCGCAGAGCGCGAGTCCGAGGAGCAGCAGCCGGCGCATCGGCGCGAGTGTTGCCGCACCGGTCCTGCCGGTCAAGCACTGGGTTGTCGACGGGCGACGAGCTGCGCCAGCCCGCCACCGGCGGCCACCGCCAGGTGCGCGAACCAGAACCCGAGCGATGCGGCGAGCGCATCCGGCTCCGACAGGCCAAACAGCCGCCCGCCGAGCGCGATGTACACCGCCTCGCGCGCGCCGGCGCCACCGACCGTGATCGGCAGGAACGTGGTCGCCGCCGCGAGCGGCACGAGCAGCAGCGATGCTCCGACGCTGATCGGCGCGAGCCCGGCGAGCAGCTCCCAGCCCGCGAGCGCGGTCAGCGCCTGCGTGGCCAGCGACCACAGCACCGCGGCGCCGAACGCACGGCGATCGACGAGCACCGGCAGCTTCGCCGCGCGCGTGGCGAGGAACCCGGGGAGCCGCGGGGCGAGCCGGCGCGCCCCGGCGATGCCGAGCACGAGCACGAGCGATCCGCCGCAGCCGAGCGCGGTCCACAGCCAGAGGTCGCGCGTGTCGATGCCACCGCCCGCCGTGGCGATACCGATCGCGAGCAGTGCGAACAGCGCGAACAGGCCGAGCGCGCGCTCGACGAGCACCACCGCGAGCGCGCCCGTCGCGCCCTCGGCGGCGAACGCATCGTGCGTCACCACGCCGCGGCCCACATCGCCGGCGACCGCGCCGGGCAGGTAGTTGTTGTAGAAGAACGCGACGAAGTAGAGGTAGATCGCGCGCGGCAGCCTCGGGATCGTGGTCGCCCCGTACGCGCGCATCAGCACGCGCCAGCGCACCGCGCCAGCCACCACGTTGAGCGCGACCAGGAAGATCGCGGCCGCGAACGAGGCGACCGGAATCTGGCCGAGCGCTCCCTTGGCCTCCTGGAAGTTCACGCGCGTCGCGATGTACGCGAGCCCGCCCGCGGTGCCGAGCACGCGCAGCGCGAGACCGAGCCAGCGGCGCATCGACCGCAGCATGGCATGCCTGCCGCGAGCTACGGGGTCTCAGGCGTCGTCGTCGTCGCCGAACAGCTCGCCAACCTGGAGCTCGATCGCCTCGAACGGCTCCGCGCGAACGGTCTCGCCGGTAGCCGCTCGTTGCACGACGATGTAGCCGTCGCGGGACCAGCGATGCACCAGCAGGATCTTCTCCTCGGGATCGATGACCCAGTAGTGCGGAACCTCGGCAGCGTGCAACGTTCGGGGCTTGGTCACGAGGTCGGCCTTCTCGTGGTTCGGCGAAGCGATCTCACACACCCAATCGGGGCGGAGCCGGACCGGCCATCCGGTCGGTCGGTTCGGGATCCGATCGCGCCGCCAGCCCGCGACGTCGTGGCAGTAGACTTCCCCACCGGCATACGCGACGTGGATCTCGGTGAACAGCCACGATCCGCCGGGGCCGCGCGGGCTGCCGGGGCGCCGGTTGAACGGACCGATCAGCTCCGCGAGCTTGAACTCGGTGGAGGCGTGATCCGGCGACGGGATCGCCTTCTCGACGATCTCGCCGCCGAGGATCTCCAGCCGATCGACCTCCGCACGGGCCGCGAGCTCTTCCCACGTTGCCGGCCGTCGCGAGATCGCCGCCATTCGCTCAGCGTACCGCATTGCCGGGGCCCCGGCGCGAGGGCGTTGGACCCGGCCCACCTCGCCGTGATAACGCGTGGCCGTGAGCGAACCTGCGCCTCCGGCCCGCACGTTCCTCGAGCAGGTGCGCGACGCGGTCGCGCGGCCCGGCGCGCAGATCATCGTGTGCGCGGTGCTCCTCGCGGTGGCGTTTCCCGCGCGATCCTCGGGCGCGATCGGCCTGATGACGATCGGCGGCGCGCTCGGCGTGGGCGTGGCGTTGCTGTGGCCGCGCGCCCCGACGTGGCTGCGCCGCCCGCCGGCGGATGTCGCGACCATGATGGTGCTGACCATCGTGTTCGTGGCCGGCCTCAGCGTGTTCTGGGACACGCTGACCGAGAGCCCCGACTGGCAGCTCGGGGACTGGGGCCCGCACCACGCGGTGCTCGCGCGGATCATGCCGTCGTTGCCGGGCCTCGATGTTCCGGTGTGGAACCACGCGCTGTCCACCGGCGACGCGCCGCTCGAGCTCTACCCCGCGTTCACGCACATCCTCACCGGCCACGTCGCGCTCCTGCTCGGCCTCGGCGACGACCTGCCGCTCGCGCTGATGGTGATGGCGGTGATGACGTTCCTCGCGATCTGCGTGGCCACCACGGCGATCGCGATGCGCATCGCGCCGAAGCCGATCGCGCTCGCGATCGGGTTGTTCGCGCTTGTCGATAGCGGTGCGGTCGCGCACGGTGGCACGGTTGGCCTGTTCCGGTGGGCGCTGCTCCACTCGGCGATCTCGCTCGCGTTCTCCCTGGGCGCGGCCCTCGCGATCCTCGGCGCGCTGCGCCGGCCGCGGATCGGCATGTCGGTGGCGATCTGGGTGTTCACCGCGCTCGCCACCGCGACCCATCCCGCCGGCTTGATCACCACCGCCGCGACGGCGGTCGCGCTCGCCGCGGTGGCGCTGCTCGCCTCCGATGTGGCGCCGCGGCGCGCGCTCGTGGCGGCAGGTCACGTGGCGATCGGCGCGGCGCTCGGAGCCGCGGTGTGGATGCCGCTCGCCGCGCGCATCCTCGAGTACTGGCAGCACTATCCGAACGCGCTGCGCTCGCCGGCGAAGCTGCTCGAGGATCTGCTGCAGTCGCCCTCGCCGGTGACCGCGTTCGCGATGATCAGCTACGCGGGCTACTTCGGCCTGATCGCGGGCCTGTGGTCGCGCAAGGCGGCCACCGTGTTCGTCTCGGCGACGGCGCTCGTGCTGCTCGTCGGCCTCTGCGATGCCACGTACCTCGCGTTCGATCTCGCCCCCGGCCAGGGCGTGGCGCGGCTCGGCACCGAACGCCTCGCGCAGCTCGCGCGCCCGTTCGTGATGGCGGCGAGCGCCTACGGCATCTCGATCTTCGTCGGGCACGCGATCCGCGCCTGGAAGGGCGCCCCGCGGACGCGCATCCTGATCGCCGCGGCGATCATCGGCATCATGACCGGCGCGGTGCTTCGCGCCGCGCCATCGGTGTGGTGGAACGCCGCGCTGCGGGCGAGCAGCGAGGCCCGCGCGTATCCGCCGGATCACGCCGGTCGCATGGAGCTGACGCGGTGGGCGCGCGTGCAGGCCGCAACGATCTCCCCGCAGACCTGGTCGCGCGCGGTGTTCGAGACCGACACGCACGAGCACATGCACCTCACGGCCGAGACCGGCCTGCCCACGTTCCACAACAGCTGGCTCCCCGATCTCCTCCTCCGCGAGCGCATCGAGGATCTCTCCGAGGCGAGCCTGCGCCGGTTCAACGTGCGCTGGGTGATCGCGAGCGGCCACGATCCGGCGATCGGCGATCCCGCGACGCAGTTCCAGCTCGGCGAGTTCCGCATCCGCCAGATCGCCGGCTGGGACGGCAAGTTCGCGCGCATCGAGACCGGCACCGGCGCCGTCAAGGTGCTGCGCCTCGACGATCGCGCCGTCGAGATCGAGGTGACCGGCACCACCGAGCCCGTGCTCGTGGCGCTCGGCACCGGCTACTACCCGCGCTGGCGCGCGACCCATGCCTCCGGCGTCGACGAGCCGGTTTACGCGCTGCCGTCGGTCGCGGGTGCCAAGCTGCACGTGGTCTCGGCGTGGGTGGCTCCGGGCAAGACCACGTTCACCTGCGATGGCCCGCTGCCGTCCGATCACGATGGCCGCCTGATCTCGATCCTGGCCGCGCTGCTCGCCACCGCCGGCATCGTGGTCTGGCATCGCCGCCGCCTGCGCATCCCGCTGCTCCGCCGCATCGCGCGCCTGCGTACGCGGGCTCCCCGCTTCACCGCGCTCGCTCTCCGCTACGGTATCCCGGTCGTCTGTATTCTCCTGCTCGCCCGCGGCTGCAAGCAGTCGCGCGACATCGCGACCAGCCTCGAGCTGGGCACCGGCGTGCGCGCGACCGCCACTGTCGAGGCGCGTCTCGGCGACACCGACGACTGGCACGCGTGCGGCTACTCGCGCGTCGACGGCGGCTACTACTGCGACGGCATCGTCGAGGCCCACGACGGGATGACCGCGCTCCTCAACGATGCGATGCCGAGCTGGGCGTTCAACACGCCGGGCATCGTGGTGACGCCGCAGGATCCAAGCGCCGAGGTGCGGATCAAGGTGAAGGCGCGCCTCGCGGGCGCGTACTGGGCCGCGGCCAGCGGCAGCGCGACCGTCTCCGTCTCGGGCGAGGAGCCCGTCGAGGTCACGCGCAAGATCCTCCCCTACGCCGACGACGGCGAGCGCGAGATCACGATCCAGGCGACGATGCCGGCCGCGGACGCGTGGTCGTTCACGTTCGTGCGCGATTCGACGATCATCCCCGATCGCCCGTACCTCGCGGCACCGCCGGTCGTGGCGCCCCCCGCGATCAGCGCGATCCGCTAGCGCCAGCGAACGCTGCGCAGCACGATCTTCGTCTGCGGCAGATCGAACGACGTGTCGGGGCCGAACGCGAGGAACGCGACCTGGAGGCCGGGCATCGGCGATGGCATCGTGAAGCGAAGCCGCGCGCCCCCGGGCACCGGCTCGGTGGACGCGAGGGAGAGCCGTTCGCGCCCGACCACGACCTGGACTTGCGCGTCGGCGGGCTCGACGACGACCTCGACGAACGCCGGATCCGAGACGAACACGTGCACCGCCGGCGCGACCCGTCCGCTCGGCCGCTCCCAGCCGGAGCCGTTGAGGTAGAGCTCGGGCGGCTTGCCGTCGGCGTCGAGGTACGTCTCGAGCTTCGGATCGGCGAGGTCGTAAACCGCGGGCAGCTCGTGGGGCAGCGACGGTGCTCGCGAGAGCGCGGCGCGTGCGGCCGCGGCGGCGTCGCGATCGACGAGATCGGAGGCGACCCGCCCGCGCGCGTGACCGGTCAGGACCGCGGCGAGCCAGAGCGCCGCGAGCACCACGGGCGCGAACACGCCGCGCTTGCGTGCGATCGCCCACGCGGCGCCGGCGCGCCACACCACGACGAGCAGCGCGGCGAATGCCGGCGCGAGGTCGAGGTCGTAGCGCGACGAGATGCTCGGCGAGTGCAGGTAGAACACGGCGAGCGGAAGTGCGCCGATCACGGCCCAGGTTCCGAGCCAGCGCTCGTCGGTGCGCCGGCGCCACGCGAGCACGGTGAGCACGAGCCCGGCGACGAGGAGGGGGAGGTACGGCCACGAGAACGTCGTGAAGTAGTACTCGCGCCAGCGAATCGTCGACGACTGCCCGGCGTGCAGGTCCCGCGCGTAGAAGCCCTTCCGCCCCGTCTCCGGCTGCGCGAACACGCTGCCGACCAGCTCGGTCGCCGCGTCGACGTAGCCGGTGCGCTCGAACGGATACGAGAACCGCGTCGCGTACACGTTGCCAGGGAGCGACTCGAGGTTCAGACGATGGCCGAACTCGCTGCCGGCGCCGAAGCGCGCGGCGTTGGTGGCATACAGCGTCGCGCCGCCGGCGACGAACAGCGCTGCGCCGAGCGCGAGGATCGGCAACGCGCGACGAGCGTGGGCACGCAGATAGATCGCGGTCGCGAGGCCGGCCGTGCCGAGGCCGTAGAACCACACCGTCGGCCGGACGAGGCCGGCGGCGCCAGCCACGAGCAGCAGCGCGAGATACCGGTTGCGGGTGGGGCCGCGCGCGAACACGACGAGTCCACCGAGGAGGATCATCGACGCGACGTACGCGTAGAGCTCGGTCTCCTCGTACACGCCCATCCGCCCGCGGACCATCGCGATCACGCCGGGCAGAAGGCCGGTGATCAGGGCCGAGCCGGCACCGATCCACCACCGCTCGTCGGCACGGCGGAACGCGCGCAGCAGCACGAACCACGCGATCGCGAGGAACGCGAGCAGCGCGATGCGATCCGGAAACGGATCCTGACCGACCGCGCGCGCGAGCAGCTCGAACGGCGTCTGCCACATCGCCACGCCGAGTCCCCACACCTGCTGTACGCCGCTCGGCGTCCACGCGAGATCGTGGGCGAGCGCATCGGGCGAGGGGCTCAGCGCGAGCCGGCCCGCGAGAAACGCATCGACCTGCGCGCGGTGCGCGCCATTGCCGGAGTAGGCGTTACAGCCGAGCTGCCGCGTCGCGAGCAGGAACACCAGCGCGATGGCGACGGCGAGCCCGAGGGTACGAACGCGCGAGGTCACGGCGCGACTCACGGGCCGATCTGTACGTGCACGGTGCCCCCATCCGCCATGCACCCGAACGTGGCCAGAGGGACGACCGAGACGATTCCCGAGCACGTGAACACCAGCTCGTCGGTGTCGCCATCCTCGTCGAACACTTCGAGGGTGAACGGCGTGGATGACCCCAACCCCGTATATTCCACGCTCGGCATCGTCCAGCGCGGTTCGAACGTGTTGTCGAGCGTCGTCGTCGTGGCCCCCGCGCTCGGCTCGAGCGTCAAGATCGCGTAGGGATCGGGCGCCGCATCAGCGCCCACATCACTGTCCCATGGCGATCCATCCGAGCGCGTGGCAGGGAGTGACGCCTCGTCGATCGTGAATCGATACCCGCGCGGCTCGCGCGCGCAAACGCCCGGATACTGGCAGTAGAAACCAGCCGGGCAGATCGGGCAGCGGCAATCGATGAAGCAGCTCTCGTGGCTCTCCTCCGGATCGCACACGTGGTCACCGCATCGGCTGGCGGCATCATCCTCGGTGCCGCAACTGGCGAGGAACACCAGCCCGACGACGAGCCCGAGAGTGCGAACGCGCGAGGTCACCGCCGCGAATAGTACGCGACACCGCAGTGCGGGTCTTCGGTCACGATCTTCTCGAACCGAAGATCGGCGCGGCCGAGGACGTCATCGATCGGGTCGCGCGGCGTGATCCACTTGTGCCATTCGAGCACGACCGCATCGGTGCGCTTCAGGAGCTCCGGGATGGTGTCGAGCACCTTGACCTCGAAGCCCTCGACGTCGACCTTGAGCACGTCGACGCGGCGATCGCCGGCGTGATCGCGCCAGGCCTTGTTGAGGTCCACGGTGGGGACCTTGATCTCCTGCTGGGCGCCCTTCGCCGGAATGTTCGGGTTCAGCACGGTGGCAGAGCCCGAGATGTTCGACGGGTTGAGGAAGAACGAGGCCTCGCCGACATCCGAGGGGAACCCGACGACGCCGGAGATGCCCTTCACGTTGGTCCAGTGGTTCGACTCGATGTGGAAGGCGGTCTCGGCCGCCATCTTGGGGTTCGCGTCAACCGCGAGACCGAACGCATCGGCGCGCTGGATGCGCTCCATGGCGTAGCAGGTGAAGTAGCCGACGTTCGAACCGAGATCGACGAACGTGCGCACGTCGCGGCCCTCGAACGGATCGCGATAGACCTGGCGCTTGAAGATCTCGTCGGCCATCAGCAGGCTCTCGCCGTAGCGCACGCGATAGCGGGTGCCGTGCGGCAGCGTTCGCTTGAGCGGGACGAACGACAGCACCTTGGAGGCCAGCTCCACGAGCCGCAGCGCCTTGATCGTCCGGTGGAACTCGGGACGGAGCTGGAGCCGCGACATCAGCGTCGGCTTGAGTTGATCGGCCATCACGTGGAGCGTTTACCACACTGGCGACGCCCTGCGGCCGAAGGTGTCGATCGGGGGGGCCAAGGAGTAGCGACGGCAATTAAACCGAGATACGACGTTCGGGATGCACCACCTGCGGCCCCTGGTCGACCGGCTCCGTGGCTGCCGGGTCCTCGTCGTGGGGGACCTCATGCTCGACGAGTACCTGCGCGGCGAGGTCTCGCGGATCTCCCCGGAGGCGCCGGTCCCGGTGCTCGAGGTGCGGTCGCAGGAGAGCCGGCTCGGTGGAGCGGCAAACTCCGCCGCGAATGTGCAGGCGCTCGGCGGGGCCACGTTCCTCGTCGGCGTGGTCGGCAAGGACGAGGCAGCCTCCACGCTGGGCGAGCGGCTGTCGGCCGCCAGCATCATCAGTACCTGCATCCCTGATCCAGGCCGGCCGACGAGCAAGAAGACCCGCCTCGTCGCCCAGCAGCAGCAGATCGTGCGCGTCGACCAGGAGAGCCGCAGCCCGATCTCCGGTGCCGTCCAGGACGCGGTGAAGCACGCCGTGGATACGCGGATCAAGGACGCGCACGCGGTGGTGGTCTCCGACTACGCGAAGGGTGTGGTCACGCAGGAGGTCGCCCGGTATGTGATCGCGGCTGCACGCAAGGCGGGCCTGCCGGTCGTCGTGGATCCGAAGCAGCGCGACTTCTCGATCTACGCGGGTGCGACGGTGATCACACCGAACCTCCACGAGCTCGAGGCCGCGGCAATCAACCCGGCTCCGTTCGACGTGGAGCGGATCGCGCGCGAGCTCCTGCCCACGCTCGATGGTGCCGCATTGCTCGTCACGCGAAGCGCGGACGGCATGAGCTTGTTCCGCACGAGCGGCGCCACGGTGCACGTCCCCGCGATCGCGAAGGAAGTGTTCGACGTCACCGGCGCCGGCGACACCGTCGTGGCCACGCTCGCGCTCGCGCTCGCCGCGAAGCTCTCGTTCGAGCATGCGATCGAGCTCGCCAGCGTGGCGGCGGCGGTCAGCGTGTCGAAGCGCGGTACCTCGACGGTCAGCGTCAACGAGCTCCTCGCAGCCCTCGACGCCGGATGACCGATCGTCTCCTGCGTCTCTCGACCATCGCCGCGGCCCTCGCGCTCGGAGCCTTCGGGTTCGCGGCGCCCGGCTCGGTGCTGCTCGGCGGCGTGTCGTGGCTCGCGTTCCTCGTGTTCGTGCTCTCCGGCTGGGGCGCGCTGGTCGTGCGGATCGCCCGCGTGGAGGATCCGGATCTCGGGATGCGCGCGCTGTGGGGGCTCGCTGGCTACCTCGCGATTGGTGGGCCGTTGCTCGCCGCCGGCGTGCTCTCGCGGCCGGTGATCGTCGGCCTCGTCGGAATCGGAGCGCTCGCCGCGGCGTGGCGCGAGTGGACCACCGCCGTGCCCGCGTGGCAGCGGGGCGTGGATGCGCTCGGTGCGCTTCGCGTGCGGCCGGGCGTGAGCCTGTTCGTGCTCCTGCTCGTCGGCGTGGTGATCTTCCAGATCGTGGGCGCGGTCGCCACGCTCGATCGCAACCCGTGGGACGACGACATCGCGTACACGCCGCTGGTCAAGCGCCTGCTCGATGCCGGCGATCTGATCGAACCGTTCTCGTTCCGCCGGCTCGGCGCGTACGGCGGTCAGACGCTGCTCGACGCGCTCGCCGGGGTACGCGGGACACTCGCGAACGTGCATCTGATCGATCGCGGCCTGTGCTACGCGCTCGCGCTGCTCCTACTCGCCGACTACGCGCGCAAGCTCGGCACGCACGCGCTGTGGACCGCCGTCATCGCGCTCGTTCTCGTGTTGCTGCCGGATACCTCGATCAACACGGCGAGCTACTGGAGCGGAGTCGCCGTGTTCGTCGGGCTCTATCGCTGCGTCGTCGACGAGCGCTGGGCGCTCGCGGGCTTCGTCGGCGCCGCGGCATGCACGCTGCGCCAGAACTACATCGCGGTTGCCGTCGTGTTCCTCGCGCTCGCGCTCCTGTCGCGGCTCGTGCGCAACGGCTGGACCGCGGAGAAGCGCAACTGGCTGCTCGCGGCCGGCATCGCCGCGCTCGTGCTCGTGCCGTATCTGATCGCCGCCTATCGCTCGAACGGAACGTTCCTGTTCCCGTTCATGGAGGGCACCTGGAACCCGAGCGTCTCGCTGCGCGCGACGGCTCCGACCTGGACCGACGAGCTTCAGTTCCTCGTGTGGTGCTTCATCGAGACCCACCCGCTCGTGGTGATCCCGTCGGTGTTCGCGGTGATCGTGTTCGCGAGCGATCCACGACCGAGCCGTCCGATCGTCACGCTGCTCGTGGCCTCCACGCTCGGGCTCGTGCTGATGGTGCATGCGTTCGTCGGCTCCGATGCGAACCACCTGTGGCGTTATGCGTTCGCCGCCGCGGTGACGCTGCTCGCCGTGTTCTCGCTCGAGATCGGCGCCGACGAATCGGCCACGCGCCTCGTGCCGCTCGGCCGCTGGGTTCTCCTCGGCTCGTTGCTGCTCCAGCTCGCCGTCCAGCGGGAGACGCTGCCGAAGCGGTTCACCGGCCTGGTCGAGAACATCCGCGAGGCCCGCCATGGTGATCCCACCGCGCACGCGCAGGAGCAGCGGTATGCACGGCTGCAGGCCGCGATCCCGGCCGGCGAGCGCGTCGCGGTGATGCTCGATGACCCGGCGTTCCTCGATTATGGCCGCAACCAGATCTTCAACCTCGACACGCCCGGCTATGCGAGTCCGGGCCCAGGTCTCCCCGCGTTCACCAGTGCCGATGCGTGGCGCGCGTACATGCGCGGCCTCGGCATTCGCTACGTGGCGTTCGTGCGCAGCGAGCGCTCGCGCTACTTCTATCGCCGTCCGTTCTGGGTGTGGCGCATCTTCAACGACGCCGAGATCTTCCAGACCATGAGCGCGTACGCGATCGATGCGATCGAGACGCTCGCCGCCCTCTCCACGCGCGTGCCCGTGGTTCACGAGGAGGATGGGCTGGTGGTGCTCGACCTGGGTGTCGATGTTCCTGCGCCGCCGCTGCAGGCGTACTCCGAGGTCGCCCGGCGCGCGGCGTTCGTGCGCGACCTCGCCGATCGCGAGGAGCTCCACGATGCGTGGTCGCTGACCACCCGCTCCAACGTGCTGTTCGACGACGGATTCACGGGCCTCGTGTTCCTGGATCCGAGCACCGATGATCCGACCTGGTACGACGCGTTCCACGCCCCGGCCACCGCACCGACGCGCGGCACGGCGGCGCGCTGGCTGTATCGGCGCGCTCACCTCCGCGTGCGCGGCACCGCGGACATGCACCTCGCGCTCGGGGGAAAGATCAACCTCGCCGCGGCGTACACGCGCCCGCGGCTCGACATGATGCTCGACGGCGAGCTGATCGCGACCGTGATCCCCGACGCCGGCGGGCGGTTCGACATCGACGCGCAGGTCACACGCGCGCAGCTCGCCGGCGGCTGGCACGACATCTACCTCGTGTTCGATTCGATCGCGGAGCCGCAGAAGGACGTTCGCGACCAGCGCTCGGCGCGGCTCCAGAGCCTGGAGTGGGAGCCGAAGTGACACCGGTCGCCCTCGCGCGCGCTGCGCTCGGGTTCGCCGTGCTCGCGCCGTGGCTCGCGCTGCTCCACATCTCCGGCGCGCTCGGCTTCGGGCTCGCGATGATCGCCGTCGTCGCGGCGTTCGCCGGCTGGGGACGCCTCGTCGCCCGGCTCGCGCGGATCGAGGACGCGCCGCTCGCGCTCGTGGTGCACTGGGGCCTCGCGGCGATGCTCGGGCTCGGTGGGGTGGCGCTGCTGCTCCATCAGCTCGGTCACGCGGTGCAGCTCGTCATCGTCGTCGCAGGTATCGCGCTGCACAACGGGCAGTTGCTGCTCGATCGCCGGCGTCACGAGGTCCGGCTCGTCGCGGTTCTTCGCGCCGCGGACTCGCGGTTCTGGATCATCCCCGCGATCGCTCTCGTGGCGGTCGCCGCGCTCCACGTCCTCGGTACCGCCGGAGATCTGAGCGCGAGCCCGTTCGATGACGACGGGAGCTTTCCGGCGCAGCTGCATCGCCTGTGGCAGACCGGGACGCTCGCCGATCCGATCGGCTTCGCGCGCGATGCGCAGCTCGGCGGCACCGTCACGGCCAGTGCGCTCGTCACCGCGCTGACCGGCGTCGCCTGGTACCGCGTGGTCGATGGTCTCGGGTTCGCTCTGCTGCTGTGGCTCGCGGTGACGTACCTGCGGCCGCGCACCGCTGCCTCCAGCCTGTGGGCGCTGCTGCTGATCTTCGTCACGACGTCGTATCCCGCGGTCGCCACGGATGCGACGCCGCGATGGCTCGTCGCCTCGATGTTGCTCGCGCTGTTCGTGACGTTCGAGCGCTACGCCTCGCCCGAGGACGATCGCGAGCTGTGGCCGCTCGGGCTCCTCGCCGCCGCCATCGGGGTGATGCGCTCGGAGCTGATCCCGATCGGCGCCGCGATGATCGCGAGTGCGGGGCTGCTCGCGGTGGGACGCTCCGGGAGCCGCGGGCGAACCTACGCGCTCCTCGTCACGCCGATCGCCGTGATGCTGCCGTTCGTGATCTCCCGCATGGTCGCGCGCGCCTCGGTTCCGGCGGCCGCGCTCGCCCATCACGGCGTGCTGGTCCCGCTGCTGATGTTCGTCGCCCTCGCCGTGATCGCGATCTGGATCCCCCTGGTCACCTCGCGCGGT
>JBBRED010000116.1:0-21400 GCA_038203335.1 Haliangiales bacterium
AACACTACCCGGGCGGAGCACGCCTCCAATCCCCGACAGGTCCTTGCAGTGAAACAGCAGCGCGTTGACGAGCGTGCCGTTCGGATGCCCCGCCGCGGGGTGGACCACCAGGCCCTTTGGCTTGTCGATCACGATCACGTCGGCGTCCTCGTGGAGGATGACGAGCGGGATGTCCTCGCCGACGACCTCGAGCGGCACGGCCGGTGGCACGTGCACCGTGATCTCGTCGGCGTACTTGAGCCGGGCGCCCGCCTTGGTCGCCACCACACCGCCGAGGGTGACGTGGCCGTCCTCGATCAGCCGCTGCACCGAAGCGCGCGACAGCGCGGCGATGCGCGTGGTGATCACCGCGTCGAGGCGGCTACCGGTATCCGCGATCTCGATCGCGAACCGATGGTCCTCGCCAACTCCTGCTCCTTCGATCTCGATCTCGTCGTCGACCTCGTCGACGACGTCCGGCCCCGTCACCAGATCTTCGACTTGACGTGCCCCTTCGACTTCACGAGCACGTCGACGATCGCGCGCTCGTAGATGTGCTGACCGAAGATGTCCTCGGTCACGCGGCTCTTGAACAGCTCGCGCCCCTCGTTGATCTCGTCGGCCATCACGTCGAACAGGTTGTCGCTACCGATGCCCTCGAGAATTTTCGGCTCGTGATAGAGGGTCAAGTCCGACGCGATCGCGCGAGCCAGCTGCCGCGCACGCTTGGGATTGTCGATCAGGGTGGCCATGTGACGATCGTAGGAGCGGGGGCGCTACGGGGTCAAGGCTTGGCGGGGCGATCGCGCGCCTCGTCCTCGTCATCCGGCGACGGACGGACCGCGCGGTAGCGCCGCAGGTAGGTCTGTTTCACCCGCTCCGGGTCGAGCCCCAGGGCCCGCGCATACTCCGCCAGGAAGCCTCGCACGTACACGGCGGCGGGGAGCTTCGCGAACACCTCGCCCTCGAGCGCGTTCAGGTAGGCCATCCCGATCTTCGATCGCTCGGCGATCTCGCGCAGCTCGACCCCGACCGCCTCGCGGATCTGGCGCAGCAGCGGGCCCGAGAACTCGGTCTGCGGCGACACCTCGGGCATCGGCGGGCGGATCACGATGGTGGCAGGATCGTCGACCTTCGTCCCCGGGCGAGCAGCCGGCGAGTCGGGGCTGATCGCGACCGGTAGGGACACCGGCATGGGAACGCCATCCGGGAACAGCTCGAGGTCGTAGTCCTTGCGCTTCGCCGCGTCCATCAGGCTCGTGTAGGCGAGGTCGAGGCGGCGATGCACCGCCTCGAGGCTCGCCGGGTCGTAGAGGCCGCTGATCGCGATCGACTCGGCACCGTAGATGTCACGGATCCGGCGGTTCGCGCGGCGGATGTCCTCGAAGCTCGCCGTGGGAGGCACCTCGAGCAGGTCGTAGTGCGAATCCGATGGCAGCACCTCGCCGTCGGTGCCTGCCGGGCGCACCGCGAGCAAGCCGCGCGCGACGCGCTCGAAGCACTTCGCGACGCGGGTCTCCGGGTGCTCGATGAGCAGCGGGCGGCGCCGGCGCGTGGACGCCCACACCGCCTCGTCGTACTCGAGGTGGCCGAGGTACCGGATCGGGATCCCGAGCCGGCGGCGTGCGACCGAGGCGACGGCGCGGCCGAGCTCCATGTCGGACTTGCTGCGCGCGGAGTTGATCACGAGGTGCGGCGAGAACGACAGGATCGCGGCGCGCAGCTCGTCGATCTCGGTGACCCCGTCCTCGACGGCATCGAGCCAGATCTCGAGCGGGCTCGGCGCGCCGCCTTCGAGGTCGCCGGGGCGCTCCTCGCCGGTGCGGTTGCGCACGAGATGCGCGAGGCCGCGCCGCTCGAGCGACTTGAGGAACGCCGCCTTCGCGAACCGGTGCATCAGCTCGATCGACGTGGGATCGGGCACCGCGACCATCATCGAGATATCGGCCTCGAGGAACAGCTCGAGCGTCGGCGCCGCGAGGCCGGGACCGAGGTCGACGACGACCCAGTCCGCGGGCAGCGTGCGCAGCTGCTCGCAGATCATGCGCACGAACGCCGGACCGGGCTCGGAGATCCACGGTGGATCGTAGACGCCGCTGATCAGCTTCACGCCCGGCACGTAGGTGGGCACGCAGATCTCGGCGAGCGCCGGGCCGTTCGCCGCGAGCGCCTCGGAGAGCGAGCGTGCGGGACGCGGGACGCCGGCGAAGATGTGCAAATTCGGCGCACCGAACGACGCATCGACCAAGATCACGCGCTTGCCGAGCGTGGCGAGGAAGATGCCGACGTTCGCCGCGACCAGGCTCTTGCCCACGCCGCCCTTGCCGCCGCCGATCGCGACGACGCGTGGCCCCGATCCTGCGGTCATCGGGGCACATAACCGCGATCTAGAAGCGTCGGTCAAGGGGACATCACGTACAGCTGCGACAGCTCCTGGCCGTAGCAGTACGCGTGACGAACACCGTCGGCGTGAAGCACGAAGTTGTCGACGGCCTTGAGGCCCAGTCGCGGCGGCTGGATCTGACCGTGCGGGCTGCGCGCGCCGGTGACCGGATCGATGCGCGTCAGCACCATCGGCGTGGTGGTGGTGCGCACCACGATCGCGTCGGTCTCGGCGAGCCAGCCGCAGACCTCGGTCGCCGCGGGCTCCACGGGCAGCGCGTGCGTGGCGCCGGTCGTGAGATCGAGGACGTGGAGCCCTCGCTTGTCATCGATGTACGCGCAGCGAGTACGCGCCGGGTCGAGCGCGAACCGGCCTCCATTCGGCGCGAGCATCACGGGCGCGTGATCGAGCGCGAGCCGCCACAGCTTCGCGCCCTGGAGCGCGACCAGCGAGCGCTCGTCGATCCAGCGGGCGACCGTGATGAAGCCGGGCGCCGGGATCGAGGGCGCATCGCCGGTCCGGGTCTCGTAGACCACGAGGCGATCGGTCTCGCGCACGTTCGCGGCGATCCTCCGGCCCGACGGCGAGATGGCAACGGGAAACCCGGGGCCGAGGCGGAGGGGACGCCCGCCGGCGTACGGCGAGAGGTACGTGCCGAGGCCGGCGTCGGGACCGCCGAGCTCGCCGATCACGACCTGCGTACCATCGGCCGAGAGATCCGAGACGTACGACACCCACGACTGCGAACGATCCAGGTCGCCTGCCATCGCGCGAAGCCGCCAGACATCGGTGGTCACCAGCGCGCGACCATCCGCGGCGAGATCGTGAAGCCGGAGGCGCCCGGGCGTGCGCTTCTTCTCCTCGACCTTCCCGTCGAGTGTCACGCGATGCAGACGATTCGTGTAGTCCTCGCGACCTGCGGTGAACCACAGCGCGGTGCTGCCGGCTTCCCACGCGAGCCCCGCGATGCTCGCCCAGTCACCGGTGAGCAGGCGCTTCGTCTTCGTCGCCACCTCGTAGACGATCACGCCGCCCGCGTCGTCGTTGACCTGCGGGTGCGCGAGGTACGCGACGTACGCACCGTCCGGTGACACGCGTGCGTGGGTGATCCACCCGGGCTCCTCGGCGACCGTGGTGCCGAGCGGGAGCTCGACACGAAACCCGCCCGCGCTCGGGCGCACCACGAGCAGCGCTCCGCCGGGCGTCTTGCGCTCCTCGATGCTCGGCGCGAAGTCCGCGGCCTCGATGTCCTCGGCGATCATCCGGGGAGTACCGCCGGCGAGTGGCACCGTGGCCAGCTCGCCGCGCGAGCTCTGGTGGTCGACGAACTGGTGGCCGATGCTCACCGCGAGATCGCCATGCGGCGAGACCGCGAACAGATCCGCGCTCGGCAGCTCGAGCGCGACCGCCATGCCCGAGGCGAGCTCGAGGCCAAACACCGCGAGCGGCTCGTCGTCCCACGCGGCGCCGAACACGACGCGCGTGCCCTCGACGGTGAACCGCGCGGTGTACACGCGCCCGTTGCGATGGGTGAGCGGGACGAGCTCGAGGGCGGGTAGTACCGGTGCGGCCCCGCGCCGGCGCCCGAGCGCGATGCCGAGCGCACCGGTGCCTGCGGCGAGGATGCCCGCTCCGAGCCAGGCACGACGCGTGAACCCCGCCCGCTTCGCCGGTACCGCGATCGGCGCGGCCCGCAGCGCCCACGCAAGGTCCGCGGCGGAGTGAAAGCGGTCGCGCGGGTCCTTGTCCAGGCAGCGCATCACGATCGGCGCGAGGTCGCCGAGGCCGTCGCTGGACGGCGTGTCGCGCAGCGTGGCCGAGATCCTCTCGGCGTGCGTGCCGCCCGGAAACGCGCGCCGGCCGGTCGCGAGCTCGTAGGCGATCGCGCCCGCCGCGAACAGATCCGTGCGCGCATCAGCGGGCTCGCCGCGCGCCTGCTCGGGCGCCATGTAGCCGGCGGTGCCGTGGATCGCTCCGGGCTCGGTCGAATCGAGCGAGGTCGCATCCACGAGCTTCGCGAGGCCGAAATCCAGGATGCGCAGGCCGTCGCGCGCGAGCACCAGATTCTCCGGCTTGAGATCGCGGTGGATCACGCCGCACGCGTGCGCGGCCGCCAGCCCATCGGCGAGCTCGACCAGCAGCTCGCGCGCCCGCCCAGGACCCAGCGGGCCGGCCGCGAGCACGCTGCGCAGCGACTCCCCATCCACGAGCTCCATCGCGACGTACGGGATGCCATCGGCGGTGCCGACGTCGTGGATGCCGACGATCGCCCGATGTCCGATCGCCGCAGCCGCGCGCGCCTCGCCTGCGAGCTGCGCGGTGCGCGCGGCGCCATCGCCGTGCAGCACCTTGACCGCGATCGCGCGCGCCAGCCGCGGATCCCACGCGCGGTACACCGCGCCCATTCCGCCCGCGCCGATCTGCGCGTCGATCCGGTACGGGCCGAGCATGGATCCGGCGAGCGCATCCCACGCCCGGGTGGGCTGCGCGCGGACCGCGCCAGCGAGCAACGCGCTGCACGTGGCGCACGTCGCGAGGTGCGCCTCCACGCGTGGAGCATCGGCGAGCGCGCCGCTCGCGAGGGCGAGCAGCTCGTCCTCCGACAGACACGCGTGCGCGTTGGTGCTGGCGACCACGGACTCTGGTACCGCGTTAGTGGTGCGCGAGCCAGCTCGCGAGCGGCTGCCAGACCAGGGTGGGCGCGTCGTGCGCGAACAGCAGATCACCGTGGCCGAAGTCCTCGGCGGTGCGCGCGGCGCCGAACCGCTGGATCACGAGCGTGCTGACATCGGTCGACGCGACCTGCGTGGTGGCGTACACGCCGAGCGAGCCGATGCCGCCGGCCGCGCCGATGTAGAGCAGCGGCACGCGGATGCGCGACAGCGGCGCATCGACCGGCTTCACGGCGCTCGGGCACAGCATCGCGTCGAGATCCGCGGCCTCGAGCATCGACTGGTGCGGAGGCGCGTGCGCGATCCACGCATTCGCCGCGGTCTCCGTCGTCTCGCGCAGGCCGACCGCCTCGTCGCCGGCGAGCACCGGCGAGAGCAGGTGATACAACGGCGCGAACGGCGCGAACATGTAGGTCTGGCCGAGCGTGAACAGCATCGCGGCGCGATTCGTGAAGCCGTCGAGCAGCGGCGACGGATCGTCCGGCGCGGACTGTGCGAGCTCGCCGAGCGTGATGAAGAAGTCGTTCGGTGAATCGATCACGCCGTCGGCGACGAGCTGGTACTCGCCGGCACTCGCATCGCACGTGCCGGCCGTGAGGTCGGTCTGCGACGGATCGAACGCGCCGTACCAGTCGAGCGGGACGAGCGCGCCGACGTGGCGCTGCGCCGCGGGCTTGCCGCCCTCGAACCCAGCGTAGGTGTACGCGAGCTGCGCGCCGTGCGAGAAGCCGAGCAGCGCGAGCTTGCGGTTGCCGTTGCCGCTCGCGGTGCGGAGCGTGCGCGCGAACGCGAGCGCGACGCCGATGTCGTCGACCTCCTGCGCGGCGCCCATGGTGGCGAAGTCGGAGACGTCTCCGGTGGAGTCGGGCAGCGTCCACCGGCGATCGAGCCCCCACACGTCGAGGTCCTTCGCGGCGAGGTACGGCGCCATACCCGGCAGGAAGCTCGTGGTGAACGTGGCGAAGTCGCCGTGCATCATCATCACGGCGTGCGACGTGCGGCGCGGTACGAACGGAGCGACCTCGCGGACCACGCGATGGATCCGGATGCCTGCGTTTGGCGACGTGCCGACCGGGAGCACGAGATCGTAGTGATAGATGTCCGCGGTGACGTGCTCGCGGTGGAACGCGAGGGTGACCTGGTCATCGAACGAGGACGTGGTGGGTTCGGTGTCCTCGGTGGCACAGGCCACGAGGGCGATCAGGGGCAGTGAGAGTGCAGTGACGGCGGATACATAGCGGACCATGAGCGAGCCTCCTGCTCGTACGACACGGACCTCGCCGCCGCTTGCAAAGAAACCTATCGGAGCAGCTGCCCGATGCTCAGATCGAGCTGGCTCTGCACCATGCGCGCCACGCTATCTGCCGTGGCGGTGGACACCGCAAGCCGCGCGGCCAGCGCCTCGCGGGTCGCCCGCGCGATGTCCTCGAGCGCGCCGCTGATCCACCGCGAGGCCGTCGACTCGTGCACGCGATACAACCGCCCGATCTGCGCGAGCTCGAGCCCCTCGACAAACCGCAGCCGCAGCACGGCGCGCAGCCGGTCGCTCAGCCCGGCGAGCGCGGCAACGAGCGCATCTCGGAACTCCGCGCGGTACAGGGTCTTCAGATGCCGCAGCTCGGGATCGGGCTCGCGATCGACGACATCAGCGAGGACATCGTCGGTCGCGCGCGCCGCGGGCTTCGCATCGCGCTTCGCGTTGAGGGCGAGACGCTGCGCGGCGATGGCGACCCACGCCTTGAGGGGCCCCATGCCGCGATAGGTGGTGATGCGCGGCGGGCTGCCCTCCCCGTCTCCGACGACGAGTCGAACGCGCGTGCGCTGCGCGATCTCGTCGACGAACGCGGGATCTCGATCGACGCCGCGCACGGCGGCGGTGATCTCGGCGGCGACCAGCTCCTCGAAGCGCTTGGCGGCCATCGAGTCGCCGGTGCCGGCGCAGAACGCGAGCGCGAGATCTGCGGCGTGGGTGGGGGCCGCGCCGCCCTCGATCGCGGTGCGGACGTGCGCGATGACATCATCGAGCCTGGCCCGTGTGCCCGCGATCGCGGTCTGCACGGCATCGCGCCACGGATCGCCCATGCCGCGATTCTAGCCGACCCCCAGGGTTGCGCGATCGCGAACGCGGTCGCCCCGCGAGCGTCGACATTCGCGCGGGTGCGCTCCGTGCGCGTTCCGGTGTTCCGGAGACACCGAAGCGCTGATCCGTATCAAGCGAGTGCGCGCACGGCCGCCGCGACGTCCGCCATCTCATCCGCCGCGATCGTGCGCACGTCGAGCCACACCAAGCCGTCCTCGATCCGCCCCACGATCGCGTGCCCGCGCAGCGCCTTGTCGATCGCATCGGCTGATCGGCCGCCGATCGTGACGGCCCACGACGCGAGCTTCGCGGTCGGCATCGCGCCGCCACCGACGGTCGCGCTGCTCGCCGCGACGGCGACCGTCAGTCCCGCGACCGCTCCGATCGCCTGCGCCAGCGCATCCGCCACGATGCGCAGCGAGTCGGCCGATGCGCCGAGCATGCGCGCCGTGGGGATCGCATCGAGCGCGGCGGCCTTGTAGAGGCCGAGGGTCGCCGAGAGGCCGGCCAGCGTGAGCTTGTCGGGGCGCAGGGCGCGCATCAGCGGGTGCGCCCGAGCGCGTTCGATCGCGGCCTTCGTGCCCACGGCGATGCCGGCCTGCGGGCCACCGAGGAGCTTGTCGCCCGAGAACGTCACGAGGTCGGCGCCGGTCGCGACGGTTTCGGCGACGGTGGGCTCGTCGGGCAGGCCCCAGGCTCGCTGGGTCGCGCGATCGATGAGGGCCCCGGAGCCGAGATCGATCATCGTCGCGACGCCGTGCTCCCGGCCGAGGGCGACCAGCACCTCGGGCGCGACCTCGCTCGTGAACCCGACGATCGCGAAGTTCGAGCGATGGACCTTCAGCAGGAGGCCGGTCTGCGCCGTGATCGCGCCGGAGTAGTCCGCGGCGCGGGTCTTGTTCGTGGTGCCGACCTCCACCATCACGCCGCGCGACAGCTTCAGGATCTCGGGGAGCCGGAACGAGCCGCCGATCTCGATCAGCTCGCCGCGTGACACGATGATCTCGCGCTCGGTCGCGAGCGCCGCGAGGCCGAGCACGGTGGCGGCCGCGTTGTTGTTGACGACGATCGCGTCCTCGGCGCCGGTCAGCTCGCGGAGCAGGCCGCGCAGGTGATCGTGGCGCGAGCCGCGGTGACCTTCGACCAGGTCGTACTCGAGGTTCGAGTAGCCGCGCGCGACCTCGTCGATCGCAGCGCGCGCGGCGGCGGCGAGCGGTGCGCGGCCCAGGTTCGTGTGGAGCACCACGCCGGTCCCGTTGATCACGGGGCGCAGCGCGGGGCGCGCGAGCTGGCCGGCGAGCGCGGCGACGGCGGCGGGATCGATGGCGTCGGAGGTCGCAGTTCCGGCCAGGATCGCGGCGCGGCGCGCGGCGATCGCGCGGCGCGCGGCCTCGACAATCGCCCAGCGCGGTGCCGCGGTCTGCGCGCCGGCCGCATCGGCGAGCAGGTGAACCGCGGGGAGCGTGGCGAGGAGCTCGCGCTGCATCTGCGCACGCTACCGCGGGATCGCCGGAGTTGGCGACGGCACGGCGGAAATCCCCGGGTACACTGAGCGCGTGGACGTCCAGGCCGTCTCCGCGCTGCTCGCCGCGCTGCTGATCCTCGCGATCGGCACGTCGGTGCTGCTGCGCTCCCGGAAGGAGCGGATGTTCACGTCGTTCGCGGCGTTCACGTTCACGGTGTCGGCGTGGCACCTGTGCACGTTCATCGATGCCGCGACCGAGAGCCCGGTGATGCGATGGCTATCGCTGTGGGCCGCTGCCACGATTCCGCCGACGGCGATCCGGTTCTTCCGCGCGTTCCTCGCGCAGCCCTCGATCGGCGGACCGAAGCGCGGCCCGCGCGTCACCCTGGCGTGGACGCTGCTCGCGTACGCGGTGCTCGTGTACTCGGCCGTCGCGCCGCCGATCCACGACTCGACGTACTTCCTCGTCCCGTTCGGCGCCTACGTCTTCGGCGGGTTGTACCGGTGCGTCTGGGACATGTGGATGATGTACCGCGCGACCACGAAGCGCGTGGAGCGCACGCGGATCGGCTACCTCGCGCTCGGCGGCTTCGTCGCGACCACGCTGACGTTGACCGACGTGCTGCCACGGTTCGGCGTCGCGTGGCCCGCGGTCGGCAACGTGCTCGGCATCCTCTACCTGTACTTCCTCAGCCAGACGATGTTTCGCAAGCGGCTGATCGACGTCAACGAGCTGCTCGGCAAGATGGCGGTGCTCGGCACGCTGGTCGTGCTGCTGTGGGGCGTCTACGGCTTCCTGCTGTACTGGATCGGCGGCGGCCAGAAGGGCCTCTATCTCCTCAACGCGCTGGTCGCTTCGTTCGTCATCCTCATCCTGTTCGAGCCGGTGCGAAACTGGCTCGAGAACGGCATCAACCGGTGGCTGCTGCGCCAGCGCACCGAGCTGCGCGGAAAGATCGATGCGGTCCGGCGCGAGCTCCCGGGCGTGGTCGACGTCTCCGACCTGGTCACGCGGATCACGACCGCGCTCGAAGAATCGCGACGCGTGACGAACGCGGCCGTGTACCTGCTCGACGCCGACGGCGCCGGCTTCGACCGCATGGGGGCGATCGGCGAGACCGGCCCCGAGCGGCTCGACGCGAACGCCGAGCGAGCGCTGCTCGATCGCGTGCGCGGCGGCTACCTCGATCGCGACATGCTGACCCGCGAGCTCGACGAGCTGCGCGCCGACGACGAGGAGGCGAAGCGCGCGCCGCTCACCGCGCTGCGAACGCGGCTCGACGAGCTCTCCGCCGATGTCATCTTCCCGCTGTTCGGCTCCGCCGAGACCGAACAAGGGCCGTGGCTCCTCGGTCTGTTCTGCTTGCGCGATGACCGCACCGAGAGTGCGTTCGACGCGGACGACATCGACTCGTTCCGCCAGCTCGCCGTGGGCGCCGCGCGCGTGATCGAATCGAGCCAGGCCTACGAGCGCGTGAAGGAGCGAGATCGTCTCGCGGCGCTCGGCGAGATGGCCGCCGGTCTCGCGCACGAGATCCGCAATCCCCTCGGCGCGATCAAGGGTGCCGCGCAGTTGTTGATCACGAGCGACGGCAAGCCCGTCGGTCCCGCCTCCGATACTCGCGAGTTCCTCGACATCATCGTCGAGGAGGCGAACCGGCTGAACAACGTCGTCACCCGGTTCCTCGACTACGCGCGCGCGGAGCGGCCCGGCCGCGAAGGCGCCGACAAGGTCGATCTCAACCAGGTCGTGCGCAAGACCGAGCAGCTGCTGCGCCAGGAGAATCTGAAGAACGTCGATCTCCGCGTGCGGCTCGATGAACAGCTGCCGATGATCGCCGGCGATCCCGACTCGCTGATGCAGGTGTTCCTGAACCTCGGGCAGAACGCGCTGCAGGCGATGCCCGATGGAGGAACGCTCGAGATCCTGTCGACGCGCCGGCGGCGTTCGCGCCTGGGCTACGGCCAGTTCGCCGAGGTCCGGTTCCGCGACACCGGCGTCGGCATCCCGCGCGATCGCCTGAAGAAGCTGTTCATCCCGTTCTACACGACGAAGCAGAAGGGCACGGGCCTCGGCCTCGCGATCAGCCACCGTATCATCAACCAGCACGGCGGCACGATCGAGGTGCGCTCCACGATCGGTCAGGGCTCGACGTTCTCGGTGTTCCTGCCCGCCGCCGAGCCGGTACCCGCGAACAAGGTCGAGGACATCACCGAGACCGGGCGGCTGTCGTCGCTCGGCGGGCTCGCGCGCGAGGACTCCACGCCCATCCCGGCGCCCGTGGGTGCGGCGGTGACCACCACGGGTGGTGCGGCGCCGGTGGAGATGACGTTCGAGCCGACCGGCGAAGCCGATGCGGCTGTGATCGCCGAAGCGCGCAAGCCCGCGTAGATTGGAGTAGATTGACCGCGATGCAACCGGCGAAGATCCTCGTCGCAGACGACGAGCAGAACCTCCGTCGGGTGCTCGTGGCGCTGCTTCGGCGCGAGGGCCACGAGGTCGTCCAGGCCGCGAGCGGGCTCGAGGCGATCGAACGGCTGGGCGATGTCGACGTGGTGATCACCGATCTCCGCATGCCGGGCGCCGACGGTATGGAGGTGCTGCGCACCGCCTCGAAGAACCACCCGCACGTCCCGGTCATCATGATCACGGCGTACGGCTCGGTCGGTCAGGCGGTCGAGGCGATCAAGGCCGGCGCGTTCGACTACATCGAGAAGCCGTTCGAGCAGGACTCGATCCGCGCGATCATCGGCAAGGCGATCGGCCAGGCCACCGCGAACCGCAGCGCGCCCCGCGCCGTGTTCTATCCGCCCAGCGAGCCCCTTCCCTCTGGTCGCTTCGGGCTGGTGGGCACCAGCGACCAGATGCAGACGATCTTCAAGGTCATCGAGCAGGTCGCGGACACGCCATCGACCGTGCTGATCACCGGCGAGAGCGGCACCGGCAAGGAGCTGGTCGCGAAGGCACTCCACGAGGAATCCAGTCGCAAGGGCGAGCCGTTCATCAAGATCAACTGCGCCGCGATCCCGAAGACGCTGATGGAGTCCGAGCTGTTCGGCTACGAGAAGGGCGCGTTCACCGGCGCCACGTCGAGCAAGCCGGGCCGGTTCGAGCTCGCCGATGGCGGCACGCTGTTCCTCGACGAGATCGGCGAGATCCCGGTCGAGATGCAGGTCAAGCTGCTGCGGGCGATCCAGGAGAGCGAGTTCGAGCGCGTCGGCGGCATCAAGACGCTGAAGGTCAACGTTCGCCTGATCACGGCAACGAACCGCGACCTCGAGCAGGAGATCCAGCGCGGCAACTTCCGCGAGGACCTCTACTACCGTCTCAACGTGGTGCCGCTGCAGATCCCGCCGCTGCGGCTGCGCAAGGGCGACATCCCGCTCCTCGTCGCGCACATCATCAAGAAGTTCAACGAGCGGCTGAAGAAGAACATCTCCGGGATCGCCGACGACGCGCTCGCCGCCCTCGAGATCCACACCTGGCCCGGCAACATCCGCGAGCTCGAGAACGTCCTCGAGCGCACGATCCTGTTCTGCAAGGGCGAGCGGATCGAGCGGGCCGACCTCCAGCTCGGCTCCGGCGGCGGCACCGAGATGCCGGTCGCGCCGCGCACCACATCGAGCGGCGCGATGGCGCCGATCGACGACGACGATGACGACGAGGACGGGGTGGTCAGCGAGGCCTCCGGATCGACCTCGGGATCGCTCAAGGACATCGTCCGCGCCGAGACCTCCCGCGTCGAGCGCGAGCTCATCGTCAAGGCCCTCGACGAGACCGGCGGCAACGTGACGCAAGCCGCACGCCTGCTCAAGATCAGCCGCAAGAGCCTGCAGATGAAGATGAAGGAGCTAGGCCTTCGCGACCGCGAGGTCTGACCATGTTACCGTCCCTGAAGGTGCTGCCGCGTACCGCCTGGCTCGTCTGCCTGACCGCTCTCACAGCGGGGGTACAGACCGCGCGCGCGAACCCCGATGCGGAGGTGCCGAGCGCCGCCGATCCGGGTGACCCGATCGACCTCCACGTCCGTCTCGACTACGAGTACCAGATCGATCGGTCGCAGATCACCCGCGAGCGCGTCGGGGCGGTCGGCATCGATCCGCTCCTCGGGATTCCGAAGAGCAAGGACCTCGCGTTCCACCAGTACCGCCACGTGCTCACGCCGCGCGCGGAGCTCGGCATCTACCACGACACCTACTTGACGCTCGCGCTGCCGATCATCATCGCGCAGGCGCGGGAGCTCGAGCTGGCGAGTGGTGTCGACCGCGCGAACTCCACCACACTCGACGATGGCCTCCTGCCCGCCGCGGGCTTCGACGCGCGCGATCCGGGCACCGCTCCGCCGGGCAACCTCGTGTTCCGCGGCGCCTCGCGCTCGGGCCTCGACCAGATCCACCTCGGCCTCGCCGCGGCGCCGATGTCGCAGCGGCGCGACAGCACGAAGCCCACGTGGAAGCTCGGCGCGGAGCTCCGGCTCTCGGTCGGCAAGCTGATGAAGTTCGATCCGATGAGCCCGGGCTCGGAGACCGGCGTGTCCAAGGGCGTCCACGAGGCGCGCGTGTACACGAGCGTCGACCGCAAGTTCGATCGGTTCGAGGGCTGGTTCGAGCTGTTCTGGCAGGTGCCGATCGCCGAGAAGTCCGGCTCGCTGTTCAAGGATCCGGGCTTCGGAAGCACGAATCCGGCGCTCTCGCAGCAGGCGGGCGTGTCGTTCGGCGTCGAGGCCTACGCGCTCGATGACAAGGACAACGGAAACCGGATCTCTCTCGATATCGGCTCGCGCGTGGTCGGCCACTTCGAGGGTCGCGACTACACCGAGATGTGGGAGGTGTTCTCGTATGCCGGTGACACGCGCCTGGCCGGCCCGCTGATCCTCGACGCCGATCCGCTCGATCCGGGCGTGCAGCCGACCAGCCACCCCGGCATCTCGAACGTCGAGAACTACCTCGAGACCGCGGGCCGGTTCGCCCTGCGCGCGTCGCTCGGTCCCAAGGTGAGGTTCGGCGCGATCATCGATGTCGCCTGGAAGACCGACCACGCGATCACCTTTGCCGACGCCGGCGTGGACCTGCCGACCTGCGGCGGCAGCACCACCCGCTGCGAGGACGACGCCAACGACCTGGTCAACCCGGGTACGCGCGAGGTCAATCCCTTGCACTCGCCCAAGATCGACCTGGTCGGCCACCGCTACATCTCGGAAGACAACTTCGGCCTCTCGATCGGCATCGAGGGCCAGGTTCTGTTCTAGGGAAGATCCCGGAGCTCGGGACAGGCCCCGATGCCGAGGCGAACTTCACGCTGATCCGCGGCGTGGAGCTGCGCACGCATGGCAGCGGGCGACGGTAAGGATCCTGGCCAGTTGGCTTGAGCCACCGCGCCGGGTCTCATACCTTCGACTCCCCCGCGCAGGGTGCGCGCAGGGCGGAAGGGCCTCCCCATGATTCTCGGCAAGTTCTTCGGTGCGATCAAAGCTCAGCTCAACAAGCTCGCGAACTTCTTCTGGGAGGCGGACCCCATCGCCCAGATGCAGTACGAGTACGACCAGGCGGTCGAGCAGCTCAAGGAAGGCCGCATTGGCCTCGAGCAGTACCGCGGGCTCGTCGAGCGCGTGTCACGCCAGGTCAAAGACGGCGAGACCGCCGTCGCCAAGCTGACGGCGCAGGCCAAGGCCTACCTCAAGGCGGGTGACCGCGAGACGGCCGGCAGCTTCGCGCTCCAGCTGACCAAGGCGAAGGGTCAGCTCGACGAGAACAAGCAGCAGCTCGCGATGCACGAGGCGTCGTACCAGAACAACCTCAAGAAGATTCAGTACGCGAACAAGAAGCTCGTCGAGGTCAAGGACAAGATCTCGCACTACGACGCCGAGCTCAAGATGAGCGAGGCCGAGGCCGAGGTCGCGAAGCTCACGCAGAGCTTCAACATGGATGTCACCACGGACTTCGGTCAGCTCGAGGACGTCATCCAGCGCAAGATCGATGGCAACCGCGGCAAGGCCCGCGTGGCCTCGGACCTCTCCGGCGAGGGCATCGACAAGATCAAGGCCGAGGAGAAGATGGAGGCCTCGATGGCCGACGACGCGCTCAAGGATCTCGAGGTCGAGCTCGGGATGCGCGCGCCGGAGACGACGCCGATCGCCTCGACCGCCAAGGACCTCGGCCCCGCCGAGGAGACCAAGGCGCGCGAGGAAGCCCCCAAGGTCACCGAGTAGGTAGGAGCAGGACATGGCGAACGGAACTGGAAAACCAAAGCCCGCATTCTTCATCGCCGTCCTCGCCGTCGTGGCGGGGCTCGTCGGTCTGGCGTTCTATCGCTGCAATGCGAAGAAGTCGTCGGGCGGATCGGGCTCGGGCAGCGGTGACTACATCGATCCGAACATCGTGAAGAAGACTGGCTCGAACGGGTCGGCGACCGCCGAGAACCCGGATCCGAACGCGCCCCCGACCACGGTCACCGAGTACAGCTTCGAGCCCGCGTCGACGCTTCCGGAAGTCCCGGGCACCGCGGCGTACGAGTCGCTCGGCAAGCCACGCGTCGTGAAGTTCGCCGTCAACGTGTGGGCCGGCTGGGCGCCGATCATCTGGGCGAACCAGGGCAAGGATCCGAAGAAGATCTGGAAGGACGCCAAGGGCGGCGAGTTCCAGGTCCAGCTCAAGCTGATCGATGACCCGGTCGCCATGGGCAACTCGGTCGCGAACGGCACCGTCCAGATCGGCTGGGCGACCGTCGACATGCTCCCGCTGATCATCGAGCGCCTGAAGCGCGATCCGCGCACCATGCCGCGCGTGTTCCAGCAGATCGACTGGTCGAACGGCGGCGATGGCATCGTTGTCCGCGAGTCGATCAAGAACGTCGCCGACCTCCGCGGCAAGACCGTGGTGCTCGCGCAGAACTCGCCGTCGCACTACTTCCTGCTCAACGTCCTGTTGAACGGCGGCGTGCAGCCGTCCGAGGTGAAGATGAAGTTCACCAAGGACGCGTTCCAGGCCGCCGCCGCGTTCAACCAGAACAAGGACATCGCCGCCGTCGTGTCGTGGGCGCCGGACATCTACAACCTGACCAAGACCGGCATGGGCAACAAGATGCTCGTGTCGACCCAGACCGCGAACAAGCTGATCGCCGACGTGTGGTTCGCGCGCGCCGACTTCGCGCGTGACAACCCGGAGATCGTCGAGGGACTCGTGCGCGGCATCCTCGATGCCACGGACGAGCTGTCGAAGAACGAGCAGAGCAAGCAGGACGTCGGCAAGCTGATGGACGACTTCTACTCGCTACCGCCCGGCTCGGGCACCGGCATGCTCGGCGACGCGCACTGGACGAACTACGCCGAGAACCGCGACTTCTTCATGGTCGCCTCGAACCCTACGAACTTCGAGCGCACCTACGACACCGCGTACCGCCTCTACAAGGCG
This sequence comes from Haliangiales bacterium, assembly GCA_038203335.1. GTDB lineage: Bacteria > Myxococcota_A > Polyangia > Haliangiales > Haliangiaceae > JABFXX01. Next base: position 15,990 of record JBBRED010000116.1, read on the forward strand.
ATCCGCGCGATCGAGACCGACAAGCTGCCGTTCGACAAGATCATGGACTTCTCCGTGATCAAGAAGCTCGGCACCGAGCCGAAGTACGCGGAGAGCAAGAACGAGTACGAGTTCAAGTTCACGCCGGCGAGCAGCAACGACGTCAACGTCGAGAGCTCGGTCCTCACCAAGACGGTGACGATCAACTTCTTCCCGAACTCGTTCGACCTCTACAAGAAGGTCCCGGCGAAGGGCGGCTCCGGCGAGATGTTCTACGACGGCAACGTCGAGTACACGGTCGAGGAGATCGCGAAGCTCGCCGGTTCGTTCGGCGCGGCGCGCATCGTGATCGAGGGCCACACGGATGGCTCGATGAAAGGCTCGGCGGACGAGAGCCTCGTGAAGGAGCTGTCGACGCGGCGCGCGAACTCCGTGAAGGAAGCGCTCGTCAACAAGTTCAAGATGCAGCCGAACCAGTTCACCGTGAGCGGGATGGGCTGGTCGCGCCCCGCGGATCCCAAGGACCCTGACAATCACGCGAAGAACCGTCGCGTGGAGGTCAAGGTCGTTCCGGCAGAGGCGCAGTGAGCTCAGGCGACAAGCCGACCGACGACAAGCCCGGAGCCGCACCCGCGGCCACCGCGCCTGTTGCCAAGACGGCTACCGTCGCCGATAAACCGCCGACCGCCGAGGAGAAGGCGGCCGCGCTCGCCGCGCTGGAGGCGCTCGGCGATGACGACGCCGTGACCAAGCCCGCTCCGGCGAGGGCCGTGCCCGCGCCCGCGAAGCCCGCGGCCGCGCCCGCGAAGCCCGCGCCGCCGACGGTCGGGGACAAGCCGCCGGCGAAGAAGCAGCCCGAGGAGGATCCCTACAAGATCCCCGAGGCCCCGCCGTGGTGGCGCACGCTCCGCGCGGATCCGCCTCCGCTGACCCGCACCGTGCTCGGTGTCGGATTGATCGTGTTTCTGCTCCTCCTGTGGTGGGTGCTGACCCTCGGCGATCCGGTCAATCGGTTCGTGTCGCCGTCGAAGCTACCGAGCCCGGGCGAGGTGTTCGGCTCGTTCGGCCGGCTGATGGATCGCAACCTGATCGAGAGCATCGTCGACACGCTCGAGCGCGTCGTGATCGGCGTCGGGCTCGCGGCCCTGGTCGGCGTCACGATGGGCGTGATCGCGGGCGCGCACCGCGGCATCGGCGCGACCGTGATGCCGCTCGTGATCTTCCTGCGCTCGGTGCCGATGGGCGCGCTGACGCCGCTCACGCTGATGCTGTTCGGCGACGGCGAGAAGCAGAAGTCGCTGTTCCTGTTCCTCGCGATCGTTCCGTTCGTGTTCTCGGATGCGCTGAAGGCGATCTCGATCGTGCCCGAGCGCTACGTCGAGACCGCGCAGACGCTCGGCGCCTCGCGCATGCAGATCATGCGCAAGGTGCTCGTACCGCTCGCCCTGCCCGACATCGTCACCAGCCTGCGGTTCCAGTTCGGTCTGGGCCTCGGGTACATCACGCTCGCCGAGCAGATCGATACGGAGCGCGGCCTCGGCGCGCTGATCACGGGCAGCGAGAAGCGCGGCCTGTTCGAGCACATCTATCTCCTGCTGTTCGTGATCGCGTTCCTCGCGTTCACCATCGACCTCATCCTGCGCACCGTGCAGCGCGGCTCGTTCCCGTGGAGAAAGGACCTGTGACGCAGGATCCAAAGAACCCGCCCGGTGCGACCAACACCGGGCCCGCCGGCGGTGCTGCGCCGAGACCGACCACGCCCGCGCGCGATCCCGCCGCCGAGGCGGCCGCGCTCGCGATGTTCGAGGACAACGAGAAGCGCGGCGTCGAGAAGGACATGCCGGTCGGCACGTCCGACGAGAACATGGCGAAGGCCGCGGCGAAGGATGCCGCCGTCTCCGGGACAAAGGCGCCGGTCGTCACCGGGGGCGCCCCCGTCAAGATGACGGAGCTCGCCAAGCCACTGAAGAAGCCGCCGGTCGTCGCGTTCAACAAGGTCACGAAGACCTATGGCAGCGGCTCCGATGCGTTCACCGCGATCAAGGATGTGTCGTTCGAGATCGAGGACTACCCGGGTCGCGGCGAGTTCGTCTCGATCCTCGGACCCTCGGGCTGCGGCAAGTCCACCGTGATCCGGATGATCGCGGGTCTGCTGCCCCAGTTCCCGCAGACCTCGGGCACCGTGCTCGTCGACGGCAAGCCGGTGAAGGGTCCCGGCCCCGATCGCGGGATGGTGTTCCAGGACTACACCTCGTTCGACAACCGCACCGTGCTGGAGAACGTCGGCTTCGGCCTCGAGTGCCGCGGCCTGCATCGCTCGCTCACGGACACCGGCGCGTCTCGCAAGCAGACCGTCACGAAGCTGACCACCCAGGGGCCGCACAACCTCGGCAAGGGGATGACGGTCACGATCAGCGGCGTCGCGAACGCGAGCTTCGACGGCAAGTACCAGGTCCTCGCCACGCCGGCGCCCGACGTGTTCACCGTCCAGCAAGAGGGCAAGCCCGATGCGGAGAGCGGCGGCGGCGCGGTCAGCGTGCCCACGCTCTCGAAGAGCGAGCGCAACGAGCGCGCGCGCTACTGGATCGAGAAGGTCGGCCTCTCGGTCAAGAAGGACGAGGACAAGTACCCGCACCAGCTCTCGGGCGGCATGCGGCAGCGCGTCGCGATCGCGCGCACGCTGATCCTCGAGCCCCGGATCATCCTGATGGACGAGCCGTTCGGTGCGCTCGATCCGCCGACGCGGTCGCGCATGCAGGATAATTTGGTGAGCCTGTGGCGCGAGCAATCGCCGACCATCTTCTTCATCACGCACTCGATCGAGGAGGCCGTGTTCCTCGGCGATCACATCCTCATGTTCTCGAATTCTCCGGGCACCGTGCTGAAGACGATCCGCGTCCCGCCTCCCGATCGCCCGTCGATCGTGATGCAGCGCGATCCGAAGTTCATCGAGGTCGTGATGGGGATCCGCGAGACCATCGACCACCTCGAGTCGTCGAACCGAGCGGGAGACTGACGTGGCCGAACCGAAGAAAGCCGGAATGTTTCGCTACCTCAAGGAAGCGTTCATGTTCCGCTGGAACCTCCTGATCGTGGGAGGTGCGGCCGCTGCCGCCATCGTTTCGGGCCACGCCGACATCGCGCTGCCGCTGGTCGCCGCCGCCGAGGTCACGTACCTCGCCGGCCTGACCTCGCTGCCGCGGTTCCAGGGCGCGATCGATGCGAAGTCCCGCGCCGAGGAGCGCGGCACCACGGGTGGCCAGCCGGTGCTCAGCCCCGAGGTCCAGGCGAACGCGCGCGATCGCATCCTCGAGGTGCTGAAGTCGCTGACCGAGGATCGCCGCTCGCGGTTCCTCCGGCTGCGCGCACGGTGCGTGGAGATGTCGCGGATCGCGAACGCGGTGCGCGGCGACACCGGCGATCGCAGCGGCGCCTCGACCGAGCTGCGCACGCCGGCGCTCGATCGCCTCCTCTGGGTCTACCTGCGGCTGCTCCTCTCCGATCAGGCGATCTCGCGGTTCCTCCAGGCCGCCGACGAGACCTCGATCGACAGGACGATCGCCGACCTCCAGGTCAAGCGGAAGAAGCGCGCTGACTCCGTCGGGGAAGCGAACCAGGCCGACGACCGGATCATCCGCTCGCTCGACGACAGCATCACCACCGCCGGCGCGCGCAAAGAGAACGTCGAGAAGTCGAAGAACAACGCCGAGTTCATCGCGACCGAGCTCGACCGGCTCGAGAACAAGATCCAGGCCGTCACCGAGATGGCCGTCGGCCACACCGATCCGAACGAGATGTCGAGCCGGATCGATGCGATCTCCGAGGGCATCTCGCAGACCGAACAGACCATCCGCGACCTCCAGCAGATCACGGGCGTGAGCGACGCCGACACCACACCGTCGATCCTCGATACGGACCTCACCGCGCAGCCGCGCGCGCTCGAGGGCATGGGCGCGGGACGGAGAAGCTGATGACCGATCAACCGAAAACTCTCGCCGGCACCGACGGCGTCACGAAGGCCACACAGCTGCCCCCGTTCTTCCCGAAGTGGGCCGGCAAGCTCGCCGAGCTGTACTTCTCGGGCACGACGTCGATGTTCGTGGTCCACGGCAACACGTTCGACGTGGTGCGCGCGGGCGCCGACCGCTGGACCGGCCTCGCGGACTTCCTCGCCGAGCAGCTGTTCGGGCGCTGGGACCTCGTCATCCACTACGACCTCGCGCGCGGCCTACGCTGCTCGGCGGGCTCGAACGGCAAGCGCCTGCAGGACATGGTCGAGACCGCGAACAAGTGGCTCGGCGATCTGCGCGCCCTGCCCCGCGATCCGACCAAGGGCCTCGCGGCGATCGATCTGCTGATCCAGAAGAACGTGATGGCGGACGACGACAAGCGCCTCCGCTGCGCGATCCTCATCGACCACGCGGGCTACGTCGCGCCGAGCGGAGATCGCCTCGATCTCGCCGAGCAGACCCACCTGGTCACGCTGCTCAACTGGGCATCGAGCCCGTACGTGAAGCGCCTGAACATGGCGTTCGTGCTGATCGATCCGCGCCTCACCAGCATCGCAGAGCGGCTCGCGAACAACCCGCACGTCGCCTCGATCGAGGTGCCGCTGCCCGACGCCGACGAGCGCACCGCATTCCTCGAGGCGCAGGTGAAGGCGACCGGCAAGGACGTCACCACGTTCTCCGACTACACGACGGGTGAGCTCGGCAAGCTGACCGCCGGCATCGGCCTTACCGATCTCGAGGTCCTCGTCCGCAGCTCCGTCGAGGGCCAGCGCCGGCTCGACAGGAACTACTTCCGCGAGCTCAAGAAGCGGCTGATCGAGCGCCAGGCCCAGGGCATGCTCGAGTTCGTCGAGCCGAAATGGGGCATCGATACCGTCGTCGGCCACGAGGCGGCGAAGAAGCGCCTGCTCGACGACGCGGATCTCATCAAGCGCGGCGAGCTCGAGACCGTGCCGATGGGCTATCTGTTCTGCGGTCCGGTCGGCACCGGCAAGAGCTTCCTCGCGACCTGCCTCGCCGGATCGATCGGCACGCCGGCGGTGGTGCTCAAGAACTTCCGCAGCAAGTACGTCGGCGAGACCGAAGGCAACCTCGAGCGCGTACTCGGCGTGCTGCGGTCGATGGGCCCCGTCGTCGTCATCGTCGACGAGGCCGATGCGATGCTCGGCGATCGCGACCAGGGCGGAGACTCTGGCGTCGGCGCGCGCACGTTCGGCATGATCGCGTCGCAGATGGGCGATACGGCGTACCGCGGCCGCATCATCTGGATGCTGCTGACCGCGCGCCCGGATCTGTTGCCGATCGATCTCAAGCGCCAGGGTCGCGCGGAGGTCCACATCCCGCTGTTCTATCCGGTCGACGACGCCGAGCTGAAGACGATGATCCTCACGCTCGCGAAGAAGTCCGGAACCTCGGTCGCCG
>JBBRED010000117.1:0-21345 GCA_038203335.1 Haliangiales bacterium
CCCTGACCGCGTAACGGCGTGCACAGAACGCGCACTGTCGTCGGTGGCAGGGCGACGGCGACCAACCCGGGTTGCGCGAGCGCTCCGAGAGGTGCTCACGGTGCGGTGCGCGCGACTCGTGGCGCGAGATCGGCGGCGGCGAACGCCGCCACTGTGGCCCGCACGGCGTCCTGGATCTCGGCGCGCTGAAACGCGATGTCGCCGTGCGGATCGATTCCGGATACGGCGTCGCGCGCGTCGCGAACCCACATCGGATCAACACCGGTGCGCTCGAGCAAGTCCACGGCGGCGCGCAACGCCCGCTTGAGGCGCGCCGCGCGATCGAACACGCCCTCGGCGTTCGAGAGCCGCTGGGCGTCGAGCCGAAGTCCTGCGACCCCCTCGCGAACATCCGCGCCGTCGTGGGCCGCGAGCATATCCGCGAGATCGAGCACGAATGCGCCCGTGCCGGCATTCGCCGCGATCCAGGGCGCGCGTGCGATCGCCAGCGCGTCCCGCCGCGCAGCGGCGAGTGCAGCGGCAGGCGTCCGCGTGGACTTGCCATTCTCGATGACCAGGGGGAACGGAGCCCGGCGATTCCGGAGCAGGAACACCGCATCGGTGATCGCCTCCAAGCCGGCGACCACGTGATCGCGCTGATCCGCGAGCGCACGCTTGTCGTCCAGCGCGTGGACGGCGGTTCCTCCGGCGCCGAGCGCCGCGGTCAGCTCCGGCGCCATCGGAGCGCTCGTTCGCGCCCGAGCTTCGAGTGCCTGACTCGCGGCGTCGAGCGCCCGCCTGACGAGCGCCGCCTGACCGTTCGCGGGCTCCGGTGCCGCCGCGAGCTGGGTTGCGATCTCGCGAATGCGCGCCGCGTTGATCCGGGATCCAGCGTCTCGATCGAGCGCGTCGGCGAGGGCGGTCAGCGCGGTCGAGATCTCGCGGTGGGCCTCGCCCTCCTTGATCGCACCGAGCGCTCGTGTCGCACTGACCAGCCGAGCGAGCGCCCGCGGCGGAGCCTTCTTCTCGATGACGATGGGCGCCGGTGCCTCCACTGTGCGCTTCGGCGCCGTGCACGCGCAGACGGTGGCGAGGATGACGATGAAGAGGTGAGCGGAGCGAGTCACCCTCCTTCGACGTGCAAACTCGGCGCCTGCGTCACTATCCATCGATCACGAGTACCGAGTTGTCGATGGCCGGATGCGCGCACACGTGACGGATCGAGTCACACAGCGACGAAAAGTATTCCGCGAGGTCGCGGCTCGTGCCCGCCGGAGCGATCTGCGCGACCTCACGCGGCGTCAGACTGCGGGGACGGGTCGAGGGCACCCCGAGATAGAGCGCCGAGGCGGTGGCCGGAGCGACCACCAGGGCGGTGAACGGGACGCCGACGAGCTCCTTGCTCAAGCCCGCAACCTCGTGCGCGAGCGTCTCCGCCACGAGCCGGATCGAACCGAGCCGCATGGCCTCACCGATCGCGAAGAACGTGGCGAACCGCGTCGAGCTGTCGTGGATCCGAGCAGCCAAGGTGTCCCGGAGCAGCGCCCAGCGCAGCCATCGGAATTCATAGGACGCTCCGCGACCGACAACTGCGAGGCTCACTCAGCTACCGTGACAGATATTCGTTTGAGGTCAAACGAACCATCCCGTGAGGCCATGGTTGGGCCGGAGCGCGGTCCTTCCACGGCTTCGTGGGGGCCCCGACGGCCCCTGGAGCCCGCGGATCCGGGCCCGCCCCCCCTAGCCATGCCCCGGCCATTTCCCTATATTTCGCCGCGACATGGCCACACATCTGCCTGTGATCGGCGGGCACGCGGAGGGCTTCGGTAAGACCCACCGTACCGACGCCTGGAAGGGGGGCCCGGCGATCACGCTCGCCGTGTTCCTCACGTTCATCGTGTACACGACCTGGGCGGCCCTTCAGGGCAACCACTACTACGTCGCCCCGTACCTCTCGCCGTTCTACTCGCCGGTCCTCTGGACCAACGCGAACATCGCCCATGTCGCGGGCGCGGCGCCGGAGCACCTCGCCTGGTTCGGCACGTGGCCGACCTGGTGGCCGGGGTTCATCCCGATCTCGCCGGCGATCCTGATCCTCGTGTTCCCCGGCTCGTTCCGGTTCACTTGCTACTACTACCGCAAGGCGTACTACCGGTCGTTCGCGGGCTCGCCTCCGGGCTGCGCGGTCGGTCCGCTCGCGGGCAAGCGCAAGTACCGCGGCGAGACCGCGCTGCTGCTGTTCCAGAACCTCCATCGGTTCGCGATGTACGCGGCGCTCGTGTTCATCTTCTTGCTCGGCAAGGACGCGGTCGAGTCGTTCTCGCGCGAGGGTCACCTCGGCTTCGGCGTCGGCTCGATCATCCTCTCGATCAACGTGATCCTGATCGCGAGCTACACGTTCGGCTGTCACTCGTTCCGCCACCTGATCGGCGGAAAGAAGGACTGCATGAGCGACTGCGGCAAGGCGACCGTGCAGCTCGGTGCATGGAAGAAGGCGACCTGGTTCAACGCGCGCCACATGCAGTTCGCGTGGCTCTCCCTCGTCTGGGTGATGGTGACGGACCTCTACATCCGTCTGCTCTCGATGGGCTACATCCACGACTTCAACACCTGGAATTGATCCCATATGAGCCTGGACGTATCTGAGATTCAGACGATCGAGCACGACGTGCTCGTCATCGGCGCCGGCGGTGCCGGTCTGCGCGCGGCGATCGCGTGCAGCGCTCACAAGCTGAACACCGGCGTGCTCTCGAAGAGCCTGCTCGGCAAGGCGCACACCGTGATGGCCGAGGGCGGCATGGCCGCCGCGATGGGCAACGTCGACGGTCGTGACAACTGGAAGGTCCACTTCCGCGACACGATGCGCGGCGGCAAGTTCCTCAACGTCTGGCGCATGGCGGAGCTGCACGCGAAGCAGGCTCCCGATCGCGTCCGCGAGCTCGAGGAGTGGGGCGCGGTGTTCGACCGCACCAAGGAAGGCCTGATCAGCCAGCGCAACTTCGGTGGCCACCGCTATCCGCGGCTCGCGCACGTCGGCGATCGCACCGGCCTCGAGCTGATCCGCTCGCTGCAGGATCACGGCATCCACCAGGGCATCGACTTCCACATGGAGGTCGCCGCACTCGAGCTGCTGAAGGACGGCGATCGGATCTGCGGCGTGCTCGCGTATCGCCGCGAGACCGGCCGGTTCGTCGTGTTCAAGACCAAGGCCGTCATCTTCGCCACCGGCGGTGGTGGCAAGGCATGGCCGGTGACGTCGAACTCGTGGGAGTACACGGGCGACGGCATCGCGATGGCGTACGACGCCGGCGCGGAGCTGATGGACGTCGAGTTCACCCAGTTCCACCCGACCGGCATGGTGTGGCCGCTCAGCGTGCGCGGCATCCTCGTCACCGAAGGCGTCCGCGGTGACGGCGGCATCCTCAAGAACAACAAGGGCGAGCGGTTCATGTTCAACTACATCTCCGAGCGCTTCGCGCCGGAGACCGCGGCCACCGTCGAGGAGGCGGACCGCTGGCTGAAGGGCGACAAGACGGCGCGCCGTCCACCCGAGCTGCTCACTCGCGACGAGGTCGCGCGTGCGATCACCGCCGAGGTCAAGGCCGGCCGCGGCTCGCCGCACGGCGGCGTGTTCCTCGACATCGCGTCGCGCGTCCCCGCCGACGTGATCCGTCGCAAGCTGCCGTCGATGTATCACCAGTTCAAGGAGCTGGCCGAGGTCGACATCACGAAGGAGCCGATGGAAGTCGGCCCCACGCTCCACTACTTCATGGGCGGCATCAAGGTCGACGCCGACTCGCAGATGACGAACGTCCCCGGTCTGTTCGCGTGCGGCGAGTGCGGCGCGGGCATGCACGGTGCGAACCGACTCGGCGGCAACTCGCTCTCCGATCTCATCGTGTTCGGCAAGCTCGCCGGCGACGGTGCCAAGGAGTACATCGAGGGGCTCAAGGGCTCGGCGCCGAAGACCGACAACGATCAGGTCGCGTCCGCGGTGCGCCGCGCGACGGAGATCCTCAACCGAGAGAAGGGTACGAACCCGTACCTCCTCCACGAGAAGCTCCACGAGACGATGGCCAAGGGCGTTGGCATCGTGCGGAAGAAGGAAGAGCTCGAGACCGCGATCGCGGAGCTCGAGGCGCTCAAGGTCGAGGCGCAGACGATGAAGGCGCCGGGCACCAGCCAGTACAACCCCGGCTGGCACGAGGCGCTGTCGATGAAGTCGCTGCTCGTCACCTCCGAGGCCGTCACCCGCGCGGCGCTGATGCGCGAGGAGAGCCGCGGTGCGCACACGCGCCTCGATCATCCGGGCGAGAGCGCCGAGTGGGTCAAGTACAACGTCGTGATCAAGAAGGCGGCGGACGGATCGATGGTGGTCGAGAAGCGGCCGAAGCCCGAGGGCAACCCGGATCTCATGGCGATCGCGAACGCGAAGATCGAAGACCTCGAGTCCGGCAAAATCGGCGCGGATTACAAGTAGGAGTCACCATGGCAAAACGACTGTTCAAGGTCTGGCGCGGAAATGCCGAGGGTGGCGACTTCAAGGACTACGATGTCCAGGTCGATCCGGGCATGGTCGTGCTCGATGTGCTTCACCGCATCCAGGCCCACGACGCCAACGACATGGCGATCCGCTGGAACTGCAAGGCCGGCAAGTGCGGCTCCTGCTCGATGGAGATCAACGGCAAGCCGCGCCTCGCGTGCATGACCCGCATGAACTCGTTCTCGGACACCGAGACGATCACGTGTCAGCCGATGAAGACGTTCCCGGTGATCAAGGACCTCGTCACCGACGTCTCGTACAACTACGAGCAGAACAAGCGCATCCCGAAGTTCAAGCCGAAGCCGCGCGACGCCGACGGCCAGTACCGGATGTACCAGGAGGACGTCGATCGCGTGCAGGAGTTCCGCAAGTGCATCGAGTGCTACTTGTGCCAGAACGTCTGCCACGTGCTGCGTGATCGCGATGGTCGCGAGCAGCAGACCTTCGTGGGTCCGCGCTTCATGATCCGCGTCGCCAGCCTCGAGATGCACCCGCTCGATACCGATGACCGCGTGCCGGAGCTCAAGAAGGAGTTTGGCTCGGACATGTGCAACATCACCCGCTGCTGCACCGAGGTGTGCCCGGAGCACATCCAGATCACCGACAACGGCATCATCCCGATGAAGGAGCGCGTCGTCGATCGCTTCTACGATCCCGTCGCGATCATCGGTCGCAAGCTGCTCGGCCGGAAGGTCCGGACGAAGACGCGGGCGGAGGAAGAGGGCAAGAAGTGACGCACTTCGCGCTCAAGAAGATCTCGCCCGATGGGATCCCGCACGCACTCGAACGTGCCGAGCGTTACCGCCTGCTCAACGAGCCGGCGCAGGCCGAATCGATCTACCGCGACGTCCTCGCCGTCGACAGCGACAACCAGACCGCGCTGCGCGCCCTCATCCTCGCCCTCACCGACCAGTTCGGTGCGCACGGCGCCGCCGGTGCGGCCCGCGAGGCACGCGATCATATCGTCCAGCTCGACGACGAGTACGATCGCGCCTACTACACCGGCATCGTCTACGAGCGCGAGACCCGCGCGTACCTCGAGCGCAAGAACGTGGTGCGCTCCGGCGCCTACGACGGCTTTCGCCAAGCGATGGAGTGGTACGAGCGCGCCGAGGCGCTGCGGCCGCCGGGTAACGTCGACGCGATCCTGCGCTGGAACGCGTGCGTGCGCGCGATCGAACGCGAGCGCCTCGAACCTGCCGCCGAGGAAACCGAGCTCCCGCTCGAATAGCCGCGTCTCTGCGGCTCGCCCGGGGTCATAGCGGGCGCGCGCAACGCACGCCCACGTCGGGCTGGCGCACGCCGGGATCGACCGAGTTGTCGCGGCTCCGCGTCCCGGCGCGGAGATTCGCCGGCCCGTCGAACAGGCTGCCGCCGCGGACGGTCCAGTCGCTGCCGCCGGTGAGGGTCGCGCAGTCGTTACAAAACACGACCGGATACGGCACCACGCGCCGATCGATCGTCCACTCCCAGAGGCCACCCGCGAGATCGGCGTGGCCCCAGCGGCCGTTGCCGGCGGGCTTTGCGCCGACGACGAAGAACGTCGACTGGGCGTTGTAGCTCGCGCGGCTCGTGTCGATCGCGGTCGAGAACGCTGGGCTCGACCAGGGGAAGGCACGCTGCTCGCTGCCGCCAGCGGCGGCGAAGTTCCATTCGGCCTCGGACGGCAGGTAGCCGCCGTCCCAGATGCAGAACGCCATCGCCTCGTGCCAGCTCACGCAGTCGAGCGCGTGGTTCTCGTTCGCCCCCGGCGCATCGGTCCACCGCGCGTCTGTCGCGCACGCGAGGTTCGCCCGGAGCTCCGCGGTGGTCATGGGGAGCTGCGCGGTCATCGCGGCGGTCCAGCCGCTCCCGGCGATCTTCGCGTGGGCGCCGGATCCGGGGCTCGGCGACGTGAGGCGCGTGCCTTGGCCCGCGTCGACGAACGCGCGGAATCGACCGACGGTGACCTCGTAGGTGTCGAGGCGGAACGCGCTGACGATCGCGGAGAACGTCGGGTCGGCGTACATGCTGTCGAGCGCGGAGTCGTAGCTGCGCAGGAAGGTGCCGCCCGGTACGGCCGAGCTCGCGCAGCAGTCGGAGGATCCGGTGGCGCCGCACCCCATCGCGAGGCCACCCTGGCAGCTCGCCGTCGGCGCGGCATCGAGCTCCATCGATGTGTCACCCGGACCGCCAGCGTCGGAGATCTCGTCGAACCCGCGGCGCCCGCAGCCGAGCAGGGCGACGATGAGGAAGGCGTGGCGAATCATTCGTTCAGAACGCAGGCTTGACCGTGTGGCGCCGGTCGGGCGTCTTCACGATCGACGATCGCACGAGGAACGGCGCCGGATCGATGTAGTGCGTGTCGCGCACGTCGCCCTTCGCGGCGTTCGAGTTCGGCAGCTCGAGGCTGAAGTGGCAGTGAGGCGGCGTGTTGCCGACGGCAGTGGCGCCGAGGGTGCCGACGTACTGGCCGGCGAGGACGTGGTTCCCGACGTCGAGATCGTCGGCGACGTCATCCATGTGCATGTACGCGGTGAGGGTGCCGTCGTCGTGCTGGATGCGCACGTAGCGACCGCTGCGACCATCGGCGCCGAGCTCCGCACGCTCGACGCGGACCACGATGCCATCGGCGACGGCGACGAGCGGACGACCGCGCGGCGCATCGAGATCGATGCCGCAGTGGCCGGCGCCGCACTCGGTTCGCTCCACGCCCTCGCGCGCGGCGCCGAAGTGGCGGCTCGCGAGCTCCGGCATCAGCTCGGCGCTCGAGGTGACGGGATGGATCCAGCCGCGCAGCGACGGATACACGCTGTCGAGATCCTCGCCGTCGAGGGTGGGCATCGGATAGCGCAGCTCGAGGGCGGTCTCGATGTGGACGGGACGCGGCGGCACGATCTCGTGCGCGCTGCTCGTCGCAGGCGCGCGCACGGGCTCGCTCGAGCCGAGATCGAGGTTCGCGAGCGCCGGCGCGGACGTGCTGCCGAGGGTGACACGCGCCGTGCAGATGCCGACGAGCGCCGAGATCCCGACGGAGATCACGAGCGCACCGCGGAGGCGACGCGGCGCGGGACTGGCGATCGTCACGGGCTCGGCGATGCGCGGAAGCTCCACGAGCGGGCCGCGTGTGAAGCAGTCGCGATGCCACAGCTCGACGGCACCGGTCGACGTCACCGACGGACGACCTTCATGCAGCGCGACCGCACCGTGACAGCGCGGACACCCGGGGACCACCATTGGTCACCATGCTAGCGCGAGTTGATGTCGCTGCACGTCCTACATCCCCGGGAGCGGGATCCGTTCGTCACGGCTTGCGCATGATGATCAGGTGATTCGTGTGCGCCGGCGTGCCGTCGTAGTAGCCGAAGCGGAAGCCGAGCTTGCGCGTGGGCTCGCGGGCGAACTCCGCGCGCCAGTCCTTCGCGATCGAGTTGCCGGCCTGGATGTGAGGGATCTGGAACGCTCCGTAGGTCTCGTAGACGAAGCCCTTCGGCTTGCCCCACTTCGGCGCCACGCCGGTGGCGTCGGAGACCATCCACTGCACGTTGCCGATCAGGTAGTCGCGGATGATCGAGAATGAATCCCATGACAGGAGGTAGCTCGCGGCCTTCGTCATGCCGGCGATCGGGCCTTTCTGCTCGAGGTGCTTGATCACCCGCATGTCCTTCGTCAGGTGATCGTTGTCCAGGTTGACCTGGATGTGACGGTAGATCTGGACGCGGCCACCGGGCTTCTTGAAGCGGACCTCGGCGTTCGCGAAGATCCGGTTGCGGAAGTCGGGCGCGCCGGTGGTGGGGTTCGGCGCGGCGGCAACATCGTCGTCGGTGAGGTACTTGATGTTCCCTTCGGCATCGAGCTTGAAGTAGCGGAGCGACACGATCTCGTAGCCGTGGACGTGAATGGCCGAGAGGCTGAAGATCAGATTGGTCGGCAGCAGACCGCCGCGCATCGCATCGATCATGTTGATCGTGTTCGAGAAGTTCACCCGGTAGAGAAAGCGCAGCTCGTACTCCACGGTGCGCAGCGCCTTCTCGAGCGTGGGCGGTCCCTTCTCCTCCACGACCGGATCGTCGTCGGCGTTGCCGTCGTCGGAGCGATCGGGCTTGTCGGACTTGCCGACCGCGGGAGACTTCTTCTTCTTGATCGGCGCGGTCACCGGCCCCGGCTTCGCGACCACCTTGCCCACGTCGGGCGACGCCTGGACCTTCTGCTTCGCGAGCGCCTCGAGCGTGCGCGGATCACCGGCGGGCTCGAGCGACATCGTCGTGATCTCGTCGGCGTCGGGATACACGGTGAGCGCGGTCGACAGATCACCGCCCGCGAACGGGTACACGACCTTCTTCGGCACGGTCGCGGGCACGTGCGCGACGAAGAACGGCGTGGCCTTGTCGACCCACGACGTCACGTACTGGCTGCGCGTCTTCTCGATGACCTCGCAGTGCTGCCGGATCAGCTCCTTCTTGAAGCCCTCGGGCGCGGTGCCATCGCCGCCGCAGGCACCGACGGCGAGCAGGATCTTGGCGGTCGGCGTGAAGTCATGGCCGGCCGGCGGCGGCTCGTCGGCAACGACAGGTGCCTTCGGTGGCGGAGGTGTCGGCGACGGCGGCGGCTCGACGGGCGCGCTCGCGGGCAGCGGCGTTGGAACCGGGGCGACCGTGGCGGCCTTCGCGGGCCCACCGCCCGACGGCCCCCCGGCCTTTTCGCTGCTGCGACCGCACGCGGAGATGAACAAGAGGAGCGCCAGCCACCGCATGGGGGAGGACTATGCAACGAATCCGCGGCGGCTGGCTATTCCCGACTGCCGCTCCGCGATCACCAGTGTGGCCGTCACGGCATCTCGCTGGATCGTGATCGCGGTCGCGTGGCGCGCCTTCGCCAGCATCTCGGCGAGTTGCGCACCGCTCGTCAGGTGTCGGCCGTCGACGGCGAGCAAACGATCGCCCTTGACCAGGCCGAGCGACGGCACCGCGGCCCCGAGCCGCAGCCACGCGACGCGCTCGTTCTCGACGATCACCGCGACCTCGGTCGCCACCAGCGGCGCGACCGCATCCGCGACCGACGACACGGTCAGCGAGGTTCCGTTCGCGCAGCCGATGATCGGCGGCCCGAGCGGCGGGCACGTGAACGGAACCGCCGCGTGCACGGTCGGCGCCGCGTACCAATCGACGACGGTGCGCACCGCGATCGCGAGATCCGTCTCCACCGGCCCGCTCAGGCGTGCCACCACCTGTGGCCCGTCGTGACTGATGGCGATCGCCTTCGCGAGGACCGCGGTGGCCTCGGTGCGCGCCATCCGATCCACCACGCCGCGCACGCGTTGCTCCGCGAGCGCCGACGCGACGTCGACCGTATCGATCGCGAGCCAGCCCTCGATCGGATCGGGGCTCGCCGTCCCGAGAACGCTGACACCCGGCAGCACGATGCTCAGCGCGATCGGCGCGGAGGCGAGGTACGGGCGCGCACGGGCGTGCGCCGAGGTCTCGAGCACCGAGCCGGAGGTCGCCGGCTTGCCGTTGCCGAGCGTGGCGATCCACAGGTCGCCCGCGATCTTGCTGAGCGGCGGGCAGCTCACGGCCGCGTGGGTCGCGATCACCACCGTCATGTCGCGCGCCGCCGAGATCCCCACGGCGACGTGCTCGCCTGCGAGCGCCGCATCGATGACGCACCCGAACCGTGCGGGCCAGCGCGGCCTCAGCACATCGACGACCGCGCGGATCCGAGCGCCCGCGAGCGCGGGGCCGTCCGCGGCGAGCACGATCTGCGCGTCGGCCGGGATCCGCGCGAGGACGCGCTCGCGGGGCGGCGCGCTCTTGCCGTGGCACGCCGCGCAGGCCGTGCCCCACAGCAGCAGCAGGCGCGCGGCCCGTGAGGACATCCTTCACCTGTAGCAGAACCGCAGGCTGGATTCGCACGCTAAGGTCAGTGCATGGCGTCAGCTGATGAACGCATTCGCGAGATCCTGATGGCGTCGCCGACCATCGCGGTGCTCGGCATCCACCCCGAGCCGGAGAAGGCGGCGTACTACGTGCCCGAGTACCTCCACGACGAGGGCTACAAGATCTACGGCGTCAACCCGCGGCTCGTCGGAGAGACGCTGTTTGGCGAGCCCGTGCGCGCCACGCTCGCGGAGCTCGATCAGCCGATCGATCTCGTGGACGTGTTCCGGCGCTCCGAGGCGGTCGGTGATCACGTCGAGGACATCCTCGCGATGAAGCCGCGCCCGAAGGTCGTGTGGCTACAGCTCGGAATCAAGAACGAGGACGCGGCGCGGATCCTCGAGGCCTCCGGGATCACGGTGATCCAGAATCGCTGCACGCTCGCCGACCATCAGCGGCTCGGTCTGGGCGCTCCCGCAAAGCCAGCGACGTAGTCGGCGCCCGCACGTGCGCCTACGCTCGACGCTGGTGGTGGCGTCGGTGGGATTCCGGTGAGTTGCGGCTGGCACGTCCGATGCTCCCTCTCTCGATATGCTGGACTCCACTACCGCCGAGAATCTCATCAAGCCGCACATGCCCGTCGTGTGCTCCGAGAACGGTCAGTTCGCCACCGTCGACCACGTCGAGGGTACGGACATGATCAAGCTGACCAAGGACAAGAGCGGTCAGCACCACTACATCCCACTCGCGTGGGTGACCTCGGTCGATGACAAGGTCCACGTCGATCGCCCTGGCGACCAGGCGATGCGCGAGTGGTCCACCACCCCGAACGCGAAGGCCTGACGTCGATGAGCGCGGTTCTCAACCTGGACATCCAGAATTCGACGGATGCGAGGCGTGGTCTGCCGCTCGCCGACCGGGTGCTTGCCCGGAAGGACGAGCTCGAGGACGCGCTGGCGTTCCTCGGCCGGCATGACTTCATGCTGCGACAGGCGATCGAGACCGCGCTGGCGGGCGTCTACACGCTGATCACCGGGGACCTCGTCCACCCGCCGGAGGTGGTTGCACGGGACCTGAACCGCTGGCTCGAGCGTAACAAGCACCTCGCTCAAGAAATCACCCGCGGAAACCGGCGCTAGCACCTCTGGGCGGCTTACCATTTTCCGCGTGCGAATCCTGATCCAGCACCGGAGCCGCTATATCTATGGCAGCCCCTCGCTGCTCGGGCCGCAGGTCGTTCGCCTGCGACCCGCGGATCACACGCGCGCACGCATCGAGAGCTACAAGCTCGCGATCGCGCCGGAGCACAAGCTGCACTGGCAGCGCGATCCGCACGGAAACCACGTCGCGCGGGTCACGTTCAAGGCCGGGCAGCGCGTGTCGGCGCTCGATCTCGTCGTCGAGATCGGCGTCGAGATCAATCCGGTGAACCCGTTCGACTTCTTCCTCGACGACCGAGCGAAGAAGGTGCCGTTCCGCTATCCGGACCGCCTCGATGCGGAGCTGGCCCCGTACCTCGATGTCAGCGATCCGGCGTACAGGCTCGGCCGCAAGACCACCGACCTCCTCAAGGCGCTGCCCTGGGAGGGCGAGACCATCGACCTGTTGATCCAGCTGAACAGCGCGATCCAGGAGCGGGTGTCGTACGTCATTCGCGACGAGGCCGGCGTGTGGACGCCCGAGGAGACCCTCGCGAACGGGCGCGGCAGCTGTCGCGACTCCGCGGTGCTGCTCGTGGCGCTCATGCGCGCGCGCGGAATCGCGGCGCGGTTCGTGTCGGGCTATCTCGTGCAGCTCACCGACGAGGGCATGATCCCCGACGAACCGAAGGGCGTGACGCGGGACGTGGTCGATCTCCACGCGTGGGCCGAGGCCTACGTGCCCGGCGGTGGATGGATCGGCTTTGACGCGACCAGCGGCCTGTTGTGCGGCGAGGGCCACATCCCGCTCGCCGCGACCGCTTCGCCGAGCACCGCGGCGCCGCTCGACGGTACCAGCGAGCTCCCCTCGACGGAGGTCCAGTTCTCGACGTCGATCCAGCGCCTGGGCCACGAGGCCCGCCCGACGGCGCCGTACACCGACGACGTGTGGATCGATCTGCTCGCCGCGGGTGATCGTGCCGATGCCGCGCTCTCGCTCGCGGGCCACGACGTGTGGATCGGCGGCGAGCCCACGTTCACGGCGCGCGAAGGCCAGGCTCGCGAGGAGTGGCAGGGCGGCGCGCTCGGTCCCGACAAGTGGAAGCGCGGCCGCGAGCTCGCCGACGCGTTGCGCGATCGCCTGTCGCCCGGAGGCTGCGTGCTGCATCGGCTCGGCAAGGCGTATCCCGGCGAGAGCCTGCCGCGATGGGCGCTCGACGTGATCGGCCGCCGCGACGGTCGTGCGATCTGGCCGGCGCGCAGCGTGGCGGAGGCTGGAACCGCCGCCGCCGCGCTCGAGGTGGGCAGGCACATCGCGGGTGCGCTCGGCGTGACGGCCGAGCTGCATCCAGCGTTCGAGGATCCGTGGGAGGTGCTGCGCACCGAGGCGCGCCTGCCGGTCGACGAGGATCCGCGCAAGGCGGGTCTCGACGATCCCGAGGAGCGACGGCGGCTCGTCGGGATCCTCGATCGCGGCGTCGGCGGCGTGGTCGGCTACGCACTGCCGCTGACCCACGGCGCCCAGGGCTGGCGCACGGATCGCTGGCAGTTCCGGCGCGGCCACCTGTTCCTGATCCCGGGCGACAGCTCGATCGGCTATCGCCTCCCGCTCACGTCGCTCGCGCCGGGCGAGAAGCCACCGGCGTGGGCCGAGTCGCCTGCGCTCCCCGATCCGCGTCGCGATGCGCCCGAGGAGCCGCAGGCCGCGCGCACGAAGCGAGCCGCCCCGCCACCCCCGCCGCGCGGCGTGCGCACCGCGCTGACGATCGAGCCGCGTGATGGCCAGCTCTGGGTGTTCGTTCCGCCGCTCGCCTCGTTCGACGAGTTCTGCGCGCTGCTCGCGGCGATCGACTCGGCGCGCGAGCAGACCGGTCACGCCGTATACCTCGAGGGTTATCCGCCACCGCCCTCGCCGCAGCGCACGCGGTTCGCGGTGACGCCGGATCCCGGCGTGCTCGAGGTCAACCTCCCGCCACAGACCAGCTGTCGCGATGCAGCGGCGCTCCACGCGACGGTGTTCGAAGCCGCGCTCGGCGCCGGCCTCACCGCGGAGCGCTACATGCTCGACGGTCGCCTCGCCGGATCCGGCGGCGGCAACCACATCACGATCGGCGGGCCGACCGCCGAGGCGTCGCCGTGGTTCCGCGATCCCGCGCTGCTCGCGAGCCTCGTCACGTTCGTGCAGCACCATCCATCGCTGTCGTACGCGATGACGGGCGTGTTCGTCGGGCCCACGTCCCAGGCGCCACGGCCCGACGAGGCTCGCCACGATGCGCTGTACGAGCTCGAGCTCGCGTTGCCCGCGCTGTTCTCCACGTCGCCGGTACCGCCCGCGTGGCAGGTCGATGGCTTGCTCCGCCACCTGCTCGTCGATGTCGCGGGCTCCACGCACCGCGCGGAGATCTCGATCGACAAGCTGTTCGATCCGGGAACGCCGTTCGGGCGGCAAGGTCTCGTCGAGATGCGCGCGTTCGAGATGCCGCCGCATCCGCGCATGCTCTCGGCCCAGGCGATCCTCGTGCGCGCGCTCGTCGCGTCGTTCACCGCGGCGCCGTACCAGCACGGCCTCGTTCGCTGGGGCCAGGAGCTGCACGACAAGTACCTCCTGCCCTACTGGATGTGGCGCGACCTCGAGGACGTGCTCGCGCACCTCGCGCGCGCCGGGGTGGCGCTGCCGGTCGAGGCCTATCGCCCGTTCGTCGAGCTGCGGTGTCCGCTGGTGGGCACGCTCGAGGTCGGCGATGCGCGCGTCGAGATCCGTAACGCGATCGAGCCGTGGAACGTGCTCGGCGAGGAAGCGACCGTGACGGGGACCGCGCGCTACGTGGATTCTTCGATGGAGCGAATCGAGCTGCGAAGCCACGGCCTCGATCCCGAGCGGTACGCGATCGCGATCAACGGGTTCGCGGCGCCGCTGCGTGCCACGCAGGGCCGCGACGTTCGTGTCGGAGGCGTGAAGTTCCGGGCGTGGTGCCCGCCGCACGCGCTGCACCCGCACCTCGGCATCCACCACCCGTTGCGCATCGACGTGGTCGATACCTGGGCGAAGCGCGGCGTGGCCGCGGGCGCGTATCATGTGTGGCATCCGCAGGGCCGGGGCTTCGAGGCACCGCCGCTGACCAGAGTCGAGGCGCAGGCGCGACGCGCGCAGCGGTTCACCCTCGAGGGTCCGATGCCGTCGCCGCTGCGCCCGATGCCCACCACTCCGTCTGTCGAGCAGCCGTACACGCTCGATCTCCGTCACCTCGATCCCGGCTCGCCGATGCCGAGGGCGGAGGACTGGGCCGAATGAGCGACGACGAGCTCGACGGGAGCTTCGAGCTCCATGACGAGCTGCTCGCGCGCAGGAACGTCGAGGTCTGGATCGGCGCCGAACCCACGTTCACGCGGGCCGACTCGCTCGATCCGGCATGGAACGGAAACGCGATCGGCGATGACAAGCTCGAGCGCGCGCACGCGCTGGCCACTCATCTCGCCGAGGCGATGCCCGGTGCGAGCGTGTCGTGCGTGGTCGGCCGGCAGTATCCCGAGGAGACCGCGCCCCGCTTCGCGTTCGGCGTGCGCTGGCGCGATGACGTCACGAGCGGAGGCGCACGAACCACGCACGATGCGGCCCCCACGCAACCGCCGACGGAGATCGGCGACGATCACTGGCTCAGCGTCACGCCCGATCCGGGCGTGGTCGAGGTCAACATGGCGCCGGTCTCGTCGGTGACCGCGTTCATCGGCCAGGCGCGGCGGATCTGGTCGGCGGCGCGCGGCGCGGGTCTCTCGCCGGTGCGTCATCGCTATAACGGCGAGCTCGTGGATTCGGGCGGCGGCGGCCAGCTCTCGCTCGGCGGATCGCGCCCGGAGACCAGCCCGTTCGTGCGCTACCCGCACGTGCTGCCGGCGCTGATCCGTTACCTGAATAACCATCCATCGCTGTCGTACTGGTTCGCGAACGAGTGCGTTGGCTCGGCATCGCAGGGCCCGCGCCCCGACGAGGGCGTGCGCGAGCGCTGGGACGAGCTCGAGCTCACGCTGCGCTGGCTCGAGAACCTCGCCGATCGCGGCGAGCTGCCGCCGGAGATGCTCTGGCACGCGCTCGGTCCGCTGCTCGTCGATTCGTCGGGCAACTCGCATCGCGCCGAGCTCAACGTCGAGAAGCTGTGGAATCCGCACATCCCGGTCCACGGCGTGCGCCACGGCAAGCTCGGCATCATCGAGCTGCGTGCGGTGCGCATGCCCGAGCGGCCGGTGATGCTCGCCGCGTTCGCCGTGCTGATGCGCTCGATCGTGGCGCGGCTCGTGGTCTCGCACTATCGCGAGCCGCTCACCGACTGGCACGACGAGCTCCACGATCGGTTCGCGCTGCCCGCGGCGCTATCGCGCGATCTGCGCCTGGTCCTCGGCGATCTCGACGAGCACGGCTTCGGTGTTCCCGCGCCGCTTCGCCGCGAGCTGGAGACGTGGCGCACGCCGGGCATCAGCTGTCGCCTCGGCGACGCGACGCTCACGCTGCGTCCCGCCCTCGAGTTCTGGCCTCTGGTCGGTGACGTCGCATCGCAGGAGAGCGCGGGCGCGCGCATCGTCGACGCATCGACGCAGCGCTGGGAGATCTCGATCGAGGGTCCGGGCCCCGAGAGCATCGCCGTCGCCGGTCGCTGGGCACACCTCCGCGTCGTCGGCGATGGCATTCGTGCGATCGGAATCCGCCGCCGGATCTACGCGCCCTCGCCCGGCCTGCACCCCGGCCTGCCGAGCCAGGATCCCCTCGTCGTCGAGTGGGAGCACGGCGGCAAGGCGCAGCGGATCGAGCTGTGGGCCTGGCGCCCGGATGGCGGCCCGTACGACGGCATTCCCGCCGATGACGCCGATGCGGTCGCGCGGCGCGTCGAGAGGATCCGGGTCAGCCCGCTTCCCGATGGCATCGATGCGGCGGGCCACTGGCCCGAGCCGCGCCCGTTCACGGTCGACCTGCGGGGCGCCTGAATCGGGCAACCGCTGTCGCGCGGCCCGGGTCACACCGGGTGCGATGGCGGGGTCACGTGCGGTGGTCGTGTCGGTGCTCGCGCACGTCGCGGCGCTCGGCGCGATCGCGTACTGGTTCGACGCGCGCGCGCTGCCACCGGTGCACGAGATCGAGGCACCGGTCGCCATCGAGATCGTGACACCGGCTCCGCAGCCCATCGAGGTCGCGATCCTCGACGACGCGCCCACCGGACCGACGGGGACGACGGCGCGGATCACGACGCGACCAGGATCGCAGCCCTCCGGCGCGCGCATCAGCGGCGCCGAGACGGCCGCCGGACCGCCGCCGACCACGGAGCCCGGGCGGCCCAATCCCCTCGCGATGCGCGGCCTGCGGCACGACCTGACGCTCTCCGATGACGCGGCGGTGCGCTCGCTCGGCCCCGACCGCCCGCTGGAGGAGCGCGTAAAGCCGACGGGGAAGATCGCGCCGGCCGGGCGCGAGGGCGTGATCGACGATGTGGTCGCGCGGTTCAAGGTGCACGGCGACGGCACCGTGAACATCGTCGACAAGCCGGATCTCGACTGGGAGTGGAAGGTGCCGATTCCCACGCCGGAGAAGCTGCGCCAGGGCGCGAAGGAGCTCGGCGATGACCTCGCCGCGTGGCGCCAGGATCCGTATCGCGACACGCGCGTGGGCAAGACGCAGGACCTGCCGCGGCACATCCAGGCCGTGCCCGGCCTCTGCGGCACCTACGGCGACGGAATGTGCGACGCGACCGAGCCCGACGGAACGACGCACAAGCCGAAGATCGAACGGAGCCTCTCGGGCGATGGCTTGATCATCCCGGTCATCGGCGGCAAGGCCGACATCACGGGCTACCTGTATCGCAGGTTCGCCGGCGATCCGTACGCGTCGCGCAAGCTGAAGCTTCTCGACGACACGCGGGCCGAGCGCGCCGAGAGCGGCGCCGCGTATCGCGCGCAGCAGCTCGCACAGAGCGCGGAGCTGATGGCGACCAACCTGGCCTCGCTGTGGGCGACGACCGTGGATCCCGCGGCGCGGCGCGAGGCGTTGTTCGACCTGTGGGACGAGTGCATCGAGGGTAAGGGCGAGCCAGGTGACGCCGGCGCACGGGCACGCGCGATGGTGATCGGCTGGATCGGCGCGCATCTGCCGCGCGGTGGTGAAGGTGCGTTCACCGACGACGACATCACACGCCTCGACCGGAGGCGCGCCTCGCGCCAGCACTTCGCGCCGTACCAGCGGTGATCCTCGTGCGCGTGCGCGGTACGATGAGCGCATGACGCAGAGCCAGTCCCAGTCACAGGGACCGCTGCTCGCCGGGCTGTTCGATCGCTATCCGCAGTGCGCCCTGCCCGGCACGTACGACGAGATGTTCGATGGCGACAAGGCGCGCCCGCCGTTCGCCCGCGTCGCGGCGCTGCTCGCGAAGATGTCGCCCGACGAGCTCGCGCGTGCGCAGCAGCTCGCCGAGACCGCGCTGCTCCAGCAGGGCGTCACGTTCTCGGTCTACGGCGACGCGCGCGGCACCGAGAAGATCTTCCCGTTCTGCCTCCTCCCCCGCCTGATCGCGGCCTCCGACTGGAGCCCGCTCGAGCGCGGCCTGCAGCAGCGGTTGCGCGCGCTCTCCGCGTTCCTCGACGACATCTACGGCGAGCAGAAGATCCTCGCCGCGGGCATCGTCCCGTCCGAGATGATCCTCGGCGCCGCCGGCTATCGCCCGATGCTGCGCGGCATCAAGCCCCCCGGCGGCGTGCGCATCCACATCTCGGGCGTCGACCTGATCCGCGATCCCGCGGGCACCTGGCGCGTGCTCGAGGACAACATCCGTACCCCGAGCGGCGTGTCGTACGTCGTCGAGAACCGGCTGATCTCGAAGCGCCTGTTCCCGCGCGTGTTCGATACCGCGCGCGTCCACCGCGTGGATCACTACCCCACGCGCCTCGCCGAGACGCTGCGCTCGGTGTCGCCGGTCGAGCAGGATTGCAACGCGGTGGTGCTCTCGCCCGGCCCGTACAACTCGGCGTACTTCGAGCACAGCTTCCTCGCGCGCACGATGGGCCTCGAGCTGGTGCAGGCACCGGATCTGATCGTCGATGGCGACAAGGTCTACTGCCGCACCACGCGCGGCCCGCGCCGCGTGCACGTGATCTACCGGCGTACCGACGAGGCGTTCCTCGATCCGGAGGTGTTCCGGCCCGACAGCATGCTCGGCGTGCCCGGCCTGATGCGCGCGTACGCCGCCGGCAACGTCGCGCTCGCGAACGCGCCCGGCAACGGCGTCGCCGACGACAAGGCGGTCTACCCGTTCGTCCCCGACATGATCGAGTTCTATCTCGGTGAGGAGCCGCTCCTCGAGCAGGTGCAGACCTACGTGTGCCTGTTCGACGACGATCGCGCCTACGTGCTCGAGCACCTCGACGAGATGGTGGTCAAGGCCGTCGACGAAGCGGGCGGCTACGGCATGCTGATGGGCCCGCAGGCGAGCGCCGCCGAGCTCGAGGAGTTCCGCGCCCGCATCATCGCCGAGCCTCGCCGCTACATCGCGCAGCACCGCATCGAGCTCTCCGCATGCCCGACCTGGATCGCCGAGCGCGCCACCGTCGAGCCGAGGCGCGTCGACCTCCGCCCGTACATCCTGACCTCGCGCGAAGGGCCGTGGGTTCTCCCCGGCGGCCTGACGCGCGTGGCGCTCAAGGAAGGCAGCTACGTCGTCAACTCCTCGCAGGGCGGCGGCAGCAAGGACACCTGGGTGATGAAGGAGACCGGCTGATGATCTCCCGCATCGCGGATCACTGCTTCTGGTTCGGCCGCTACGTCGAGCGCGCCGAGGCGACCGCGCGCATGCTCGCCGCGAGCGTCTCGCTCGCCCTCGATGCGGAGCTCCCGTCCGCGCAGGTGTGGAGACCCGTGCTCGTGGTCTCCGGCGAGGAGGACGGGTTCCGCGAGAAGCTCGCCGGGGACGACGACGACCACGCCGCGTGGGGCGATGGCGAGATCGTCCAGCGCTTCATGGTGTGGGACGAGACGAATGGGGTCTCGCTCGCGAAGTCCGTGATCGGCGCGCGCTGGAATGCGCGATCGATCCGCGAGGTGCTCTCGCTCGAGGCGTGGGAGGCAGTCAACGAGCTGCACCTGTGGATGCGCTCCGATGCCGCCACCGCGAACTTCGCGCAGCATCGCGACGCGTTCTACCAGCACGTGCGCCGCTCCACGCAGCTCACGCTTGGCCTCCTCCGCTCGACGATGCTCCACGACGAGCCGCTCGACTTCATGTGGCTCGGCGTGCTGCTCGAGCGCGTCAACCAGACCGCGCGCATGCTCGACGTGCATCACCACGCGTTCACGAACCTCCCGCGCCGACGCGCGAGCGACGCCGACGAGGTGGTGGAGACCGCGCTGTGGCTCTCGCTGCTGCGCGCGCTCTCCGGCAGCGAGGCGTACCTCAAGCGCGCCGCCGGCCGGATCAGCTCGCAGGGCGTGGCGCGCTTCCTGATCTCCGAGCAGGCGTTCCCGCGATCGATCGCGTACTGCGTCAAGTCCGCCTACGATCGCCTGTGCGACATCCGCCCGCCCGATCATCACGATCTCCCCGGTGGTGGCACGCTCGAGCGGTTGCGCGTGCTCGACGTGTGGGTCCGCGCGCGCGAGGCGGAAGCGCTCTCCGGCGCCGGCGTTCACGATCTGCTCACGCACGTCGTCGATGAAGTGCACGAGATCTGCGGAACACTGGGATCGGAGCTCCTCGGCGCTGGCCGCGTAGCCTGATACAGTCGCGCCGTGCCGAACCTCCTCGCGATGTCCTTCGAGGGCGAGCTCGCACCATCGTTCACGCTGCATTGTCTCGACGCCGGCCGCACGCTCCCCGACGGCTGGGGCCTCGGCTACTACCCCGCCGGTGAGCCCTCGGCCGCGATCCTCAAGGAGCCGGCGCCGCCGCAGGCCTCGATCCGCAGCCAGCTCGCGCTCGCGTGGGAGCAGGTCGAGAGCAACATGTTCATGCTCCACATCCGGCACGCCACGTGGGGCGCGCTGTCCGATGCGAACACGCAGCCGTTCTGCCGCACGTGGGGCCGCCGCGACTGGATGATCGGCCACGCCGGCAGCCTCGATCACAAGCCCGAGATCACCGGGCCGTTCGAGCCGGTTGGCTCCACCGATACCGAGCAGATGTTCTGCATGCTGCTCAACCGGTTCCACGAGAAGAGCTGGCGCAGCCTGATGGAGGTCGACCTCGACGAGGTCCACACGTGGCTGACCGAGCTCAACCGGATCGGCGAGCTCACGCTGTGCCTCACCGACGGCCGTGATCTGCTCGTCCACGCGGATCACCGCGGCGTGCCGCTGTGGGTCGGCATGCTCGTGCCGCCGTACGAGCGGATCGCGTTCGGCGACCTCGACCTCGATGTCGATCTGACCCGGCGCGGCGCGAAGGCGCGCAAGGGCGCGATCGTGTGCTCCGAGCAGCTCGTGGCGCGCGGTGGCGATGCCGACAAGTCGATCATCTGGCGGCAGCTCGCCCCGGGCACGCTGATGATCATCCGCGAGGGCGCGATCATCAGCGAGCGCTCGACCGATGCTCCCACCCCGAGCCCGCGCACGCTGCGCCGTCCGATCAAGGCGGAGCCGCGCCGGTTCGAGATCACCCACCGCACCACGTACAAGTACGAGAAGGCGATCGAGCGCTCCACGCATATGTTGAGGCTCACGCCGTTTCACGATCGGCTCCAGAGCGTGATCGCGCACGAGCTGACCGTCTCGGTGCCCACGCAGAGCCGCGACTACGAGGACGTGTTCGGTAACCGCGTGCGCCGGCTCGTCATCGAGACCGAGTTCGACGAGATGGTGATC
>JBBRED010000118.1:0-21251 GCA_038203335.1 Haliangiales bacterium
GCGGTGATCGCGGCGTCGCCGTAGTGGACGTCCACGCCGATGATCATGGCTACCTGTGCATGATCATGAACGAGAAGACAGGGCCCGCGCTAGCGGCGCCGCAGGGAGCGCGAGCGCAGCAGCTTGATGTTCGCCTGCAGCGCGGGTTTCCCCTCGAGGAACTTCGCGTCGGCGGCGAGCTGATCCACGAGCGCGAGCACGTCATCGAACCGATGCATGCGGATCAGCGAATCGAGCGCAAGATTTGCGGCGAGCTCGGAGGTCTCGTGATCACGGTACTGCGCGAGCAGCTCGGTCAGCGCCCCCACGGCCTGCGCGTGGTCGCCGTGCCGGCGATGCAGCGTGGCGAGGAGGAACTTCGCGCGCGCGAGCTCGTCTCGATCCGTGACGCTGCGATCGTAGATCGCGAACGCCGCGGCGAGCTTCGCCTCCTCGGGCGGCACGGAGATCACGGGCGGCTTCGCGCGCGCCGAGGCTTCGAGATCGATCGCGCCCGCCTGGACCATTGGCCGCGGATCCACCGCGAACCCGTTCTTCCACGCCAGCACGGCGAGCGTCGCCGCCTCGCGCACGCGCTGCGGATCGGTCGTGGTGCGCGCGACATCGAGATACGCATCGGCGGCCGCCGCCCAGCGCGCTGGCTGCAACCGCCGGTTGACCTCGGCCTCGGCACGCGACCACAGCAGATCCGCGAAGCTCGTCGGAGCGTCGTCGTCGGGGAAGCCCTCGGCGTGCACCTTGTACAGCCGCTCGGCCTGGTCGAGCTCTGCCGGCTGCCCCTGAAGTGATCGTGCGAGCTCGCTCGACATCGCGGCCGCACGCTCGCTGCACTCCTCCGCTTGCTGCGCCGGCAACGTCTTCGCCTTCTCGAGCGCCATGTGCAGCTTCACCAGGTTCTCGACCTCCCGCGCCTTGTCGGCGGCGTTCGCGGTGG
This sequence comes from Haliangiales bacterium, assembly GCA_038203335.1. Lineage (GTDB taxonomy): Bacteria > Myxococcota_A > Polyangia > Haliangiales > Haliangiaceae > JABFXX01. The sequence continues at coordinate 935 of JBBRED010000118.1, forward strand.
GTACCGCCATCATCGAGCGCGCCACCGCCACCTGCCACCGGCACACGTCCTTGTTCGTCGGCCCGGCCTTGATCAGCTGCCGGTAGAGGAACACGGCCTGATCGGGCTTCCCCGCCACCGCGTCTCGCTCGGCGAGCGCCTCCACCATCTCGGAAGCCTTCGCCGGATCGACGCGCGCGAACGCCTGCATCGCCTTGTCGGGCTTCCCGATCTCCGCGTACGTCTCGACGAACCCGGCCTTCGCGGCATCGTTGATCGCCGCGCTGTTCTTGTCGTTCTTCGTCAGCTGGATCACCTGGAAGAACGTCTCGAGCGCGTCCTGATGGCGCACGAGGTCGTAGTAGATCCAGCCGAGGCGATACATCGCGAACGCGTATCCCGCCGACTTCGGGAACTTCAGCACCATCCGGTACCGCGCCTCGGCCTCGTCGAGCTGGCCTGCGGTGACGTAGTACTCGGCGAACGCGAGGTGCGCCTCCGGCACGTAGATGCTCTGCGGAAAGTTCTTGAGGAGCTTGTCGTACACCGCGCGCGCCTCCTTCAGGTACTTGCCACCCTGCAGCGTGTACGCGTACTCGAACAGCGCGACGTCCAGCTTCGGGAAGGTTCGGAACGTCTCGTTGTCGGTGAGCTGCTTCCAGATCCTCACCGCCTTGAGCAGCGCGTCCTTCGACTTCGGTGATCCCGCCAGCCGGAACGCGCGGGACTGCGCGCTGTACAGCTCACCGAGGCGAAACAGATACTCGCTCTTCTCCACGGCCTCGGTGTCGGGCGTATCCGCGATGAGCTGCAGGTAGATCGCTTCTTGCTCGGCCCGCGGCTTCGCGAGAAGCGGGCCGATCGTCAGCACGGCCTCGGCATCGATCGCCGGGCGTGGCCGCTGGGCCGGTGGCGTGGGGGCCGGTGGTCGCACCTGCGGAGCCGGGGCCGCGACCACGGGCACCGGCTGGGGGCGCGGATAGAGCGGCTGCGCTCCCGCAACACCGTGAATCCCGACGAGCGCGCACACCAGGGCAAGCCGCGACATGGCCGGCACTAACGTTCAAACGGCGCGAACGATCTATGGTATCGACCGACCGTGACCGACAAGCCGTGGGTGTGTATCGATTGCGGTTCGCGCCAGCCCACCGAGGGCGCGTGCGTCGACTGCAAGCACGAGATGACCCTCGATACGCGCGACGAGAAGGTCCGCGACCTGATGTACGACGTCGATCTTCGACTCCGCGATCAGCGCGAGAGCCGCGCGCGGTTCATGGGCGTGCTCGTCGGCATGACCTTGATCTTCGGCGCATGGATGATCCCTGGGTACTGGTCGTTGCGCGGGCGGCTCTACCCCGGCCTCCCGATCTTCGCGGACCAGTGGATCTTCATGGCGCTGATCGGCCTCGGCGTCAGCAAGCTCCTCGTGACGTTCGTCGGCCGGCCGCGGTTCCCGTACCTCGACCAGCAGCACAACATCACCGACTGATCCCGACGAGGGTTTGTCGGGCGCCCCCCTCCCGCTTGGGATATCCTCTGGATCGTGTCGGCTCGCTGCATCGCCGTCGTCGCCGTGCTGGCGTCTGGCTGCGGTCGTCTGGGATTCGACGGCCACGGCGATGACGGAGAGAAGCCCGATGCCTGCACCGGAACGTGCGGCTCGTTCGAGCCCTCGGTCGGTGGATGCACGGCCGCCGATGCCGGCCCGTTCGTGCTGCGCGGCCTGTTTCCCACCGACGGCGGCGGTTACGGCGTTTGGAGCGCACCACCGCATCTGCTTGCCGCGGATACGACCGGCGGGTTGCACAGCCTGCGCTTCGACGGCACCCAGTTCACCGAGCTCGATCATCTGACCAACCTTGGCTGGGTCGAGGCGGTGATCAGCGACGGCAACTACTTCTATGTCGGCGCGCCGGGGACCGGGCTCGCCGTGCTGGCACTCGATCCGGGCACCGGGCACATGACGGAGCTCGCGCGCGACACCACGTCGCTCGCCGAAGCGCGGCGCGGCTGGTCCGCGAACGGCGTCATCTACATGCCGAGCGGCGGCGCCGGGCTGTATGCCCTCCGTTTCGACGGCAGCGCGATCCACTTCGTGGGCGCGAAGACCGACACGTTGAGCTGGGCGCAGGGCGTGTGGGCCAAGGGCTCGCGCGTACTGTTCGCCGATGCGGATCGGTTCCGCGTGCTCGACTTCAATGGCACGACGTTCACCGACGTGGTTGCGCCCGATGCGGGCCACAGCGGCTCGTCGCGCGTATGGAGCGACGGCACCACGATGTTCGTCGCGAACGCGAACGGCCTGACGGCATACCAGCTGATCGGCAACACGCTCACCGAGCTCGATACGTTCGCCACCAATGCACCCGCGCGCGACGTGTGGGGCGACGGTCAGCATATCTTCGTGGCCGCCGAGGCCGCGGGCATGTACGCCCTCACGTTCACCAGCGGCGCGTTCACCGTGGTCGATCACATCGATACCGGCGGCGGCTCGCTCGGCGTGTTCGGCGACGGCAACTACATCTATACGAATGATCTGAACGGCGGCGTGCGCGCGTACAGCGGCTTCACCTGTCACGTCTGGTGATGCTGATCGCGCTCAACAAGCCCTACCTGGTGCACTGCAAGTTCACCGACGACCAGGGTCGCCCCACGCTCGCGCAATTCGGGTTGCCTCCTCGCGTGTACGTTGCCGGCCGCCTCGATCACGATAGCGAGGGGCTGTTGTTGCTCACCGACGACGGCAAGCTCAACCAGCGGCTGACCGATCCGCGATGGAAGGCGCCGAAGACCTACTGCGTGCAAGTCGAGGGTACCGCCGCCGAGCCCGCTCTCGCGAAGCTACGCGAAGGCGTGGTGCTCAACGACGGTCTCACGCTGCCCGCGGAGGCGAAGGCGATCGATGCACCACCGTGGCTGTGGGTCCGCGAGCCGCCGATCCGCGTGCGCAAGACCGTGCCCGATTGCTGGCTCGAGCTCGCGATCCGCGAGGGCCGCAACCGTCAAGTGCGCCGGATGACGGCGGCGGTCGGCCTGCCCACGCTGCGCCTGATCCGCGCCGCGATCGGACCGTACGGCCTCGAAGGTCTCGTGCCCGGTGCCTGGAAGCAGATCGAGGTTCGCGGTACCCACTAGCCATGCGCCCGTGGCTGTTCGTGATCCTCCTGGCGGCGTGCGAGAAGAGCAGCCCGGCCCCCGCGCCTGATCCCGCGCCGCCGGATCACGATCAGATCATCTCGTCGGTCGCCACCGACTCGATCTCGTACGCCGAGAAGCTGCCGCCGATCCTGATCGCATTCGATGGCGATTGCGCTGCGCACGCGACGCGGCTGCTCGCGCTCGAGCCGCTGGTGTCCTCGATCCGTTCGCGCTCCGCCGATCTCTCGCCCGACGAGGTGCGCCAGGTCCGCGAGCGCATGGCCGCGCGCAAGACCGAGGTCCTCGCGAGGCTCGATGCTCTGCTCGCCGAGCACCACGTCACGCGGGCGGACGTCGAGGCGAAGGAGACCGCGGTCAAGGCGGCCTGCGCGGGCGATCCGAAGGTCAAGGACGCGATGGATCGTGTCGGCCTGTTCAAGAAGAAGACGCCCTGACGACGTGGAGCCGCGACGATCTCCTGCCGTGGCTGTGGAAGCGCATGCTCGGTCGCTCGGCGGGAGATGACCGCACCGCGAAGCGACCCGCGCTCGCGCCCGTTCGCTAGAGCTCGATCCGCTCGAAGTGGTTCGGGATGATCAGCCGCGTGCGCGGCGAGCACGCGCGAACCTCCTCGCGAAACGCCGCGAGATCGTCGGTCGGCGGACCGTCCACCGGCGCGTGCTTCCAGTCATCGAAGTGCGTGGCGATCACCACCGGCGGATCGCCGAGCGTGTGGAGGATCCGGCACGTGTAGTCGCGGATATGTTCGCGTCCGCCGGGCGCGATGATGGCCACGTCGGGTCGCAAGCCGGCGAGCTCGCGCTCGATGAAGTTCGCGGTGTCGAGCACGAGCACCTCGTGGCCACCGAGCCGCACGAGGTACGCGAACGTGCCGCCCTCCTGGTAGCCGGCCTGCGGCATCGGCAGCTTCGGATCCGCTGCGATCTCGGATCCGAACAGGTGCTTGTCGCCGATCGCCGAGTGCAGGCTCGGGATCACGAGGATCGCATAGCCATCCATCGCGAAGTCCTCCCCGCCCTTCACCGTGATCAGATGATCGTCGGCGAGACCGCTCGCACGCCCGACCCGCGTGGTGCTGAGGCTGCCGAGCAGCTGCGCGCCCGTGCGCAGTGCGACGGCGGAGGCATCGAGCAGGTGATCGTAGTGCGAGTGGCCCACGATCACGAGGTCTGCCTTCACCGGCGTGTGCGCGGCGATCGCGGCGGCATCGGGGACGAGCGGCGCATCTGGATCCGCGGGCCGCGACAGGTACGGATCGGTGATCAGCACCTTGCCCGCGCCCTCGATCTGCCAGCCCGCGACGCCGAGGTACGTCAGCGCGATCGGTGAGCGCCCCGGGGCGACCGGATGAGCGGGCGCCGAGCATGCGGCGAGGAGGAGGAACGCGGCGAACCGAGTCATCGGCCGCCAACGCGTGAAGCTCGCGCGATATTGCATCACTCCCCGAGTGCACGCGCGAACCCACGCCGTCTCGAGTGAATGGGATCAAGGGGTTGCACGAGGTCGCGTGAACACCCTCCTCGGCGCGGGGGTTCCGGAGCCATCATGTCTCATGGTCCGTCTCGTGGTGATCGCATCTGTGCTCCTTGGCGCCGCCGTGGCGACGGCCGATCCCACCCCGCTGCAGCAGCCAGTCTCCGATCCGCCGCCGAAGCTCAAGCAGCCGCGGTCGCTACGCGATGAAGCCACGCGCGTGACCACTGATCTCGTCGCCGGCGAGCAGGACGTTCGCCGCGATCCCGACATGCTGATCACGCCGTGGTCGTTCGGCCGCTGGTCGGCGAACGGCAAGGCCGCGAATCTCGAGGGCGGCGCCGCCCTCGCCACGATCATCGGCGAGGCCACGCTCGGGCTCGGCGGTTCGCCGCTCGCGGCGCTCGGTGCGTTTGCGGCTGCTGCGACCCTCGATTCGGCGGCGGCGGATGTCGAGGCGGCGAGCCCCGATCCGGTCAAGAAGCAGAAGCGCATCAAGCACAAGCTTCGCTAGCGCTGCGCTACCCTCGACGCATGCGCCTCGCCGTCGTCTGCTTGCTCGTCGCCTGTTCCGGAGGCGGGACACCGCGTCCCGTCGAGCCGGAGCACGGGACCGAGCCCGACCTCCACGGTCGCCGGCGCATTGCAAACACCGACGCGGTCATGGTCGCCGTCCCCGAGGTCGTCGACGCCGGCGGCGCCGTCGATGCGCCGAACGCGACCGCCGCGGAGATGTCGCACATCAAGACCATGAAGTTCCGCATGGGCTCGCGCACCGGTCATCCCGACGAGCGCCCCGTGCATCAGGTCAACGTCGCGGCGTTCGCGATCGATGTCACCGAGGTCACCCTCGCCGCGTACACCGAGTGCGTCGCGGCCAAGCGCTGCACGATTCCAGATGTTCAGAGCAAGCGCTGCAACTGGAGCCACCCGGAGCTCGCGCAGTACCCGGTCAACTGCATCAACTTCTCGCAGGCGGTGGCGTACTGCACGTACGTCGGCAAGAGGCTACCCACCGAGGAGGAATGGGAGCTCGCAGCGCGCGGCAATGACCAGCGCGTCTATCCGTGGGGCAACGATGCCTTCGGCGGCGAAGAGTGCGAGCCCGGCAACAGTGGCCTGCCCCTGTGCCCGGTCGCGAGCGCGCCGCCCGGCCGCAGCGCGTTCGGCCTCTACGACATGACCGGCAACGCCGACGAGTGGACCTCGAGCGCCTATTGCCCGTACGACAAGCCGACATGTGGCAACCCGCAGCGCACCACCCGCGGCGGCTCCTCGGATTTCATCGGCGGCACCGCGACGAGCCGCACCGCGACCGCACCGAACACGATCGGCGATGCGCTGGGCTTTCGCTGCGCGCGCAACGACTAGCGAACGAGGCGCGTCATCAGCTGCGCGAGCACCTCGTCGGGCTCGCGGCACAACCCGGTGTGCACGGGCGACGCCTGCACCATCGCGCTGCGCGGCGCGACGAGCCAGTGAAACCGCTCCCCGCGCGGAAGCTTCGCGACCGGACCGCCCCGCGGATCTCCCGCGGCGATCCACGGGATCACCGCGAGCGTCTCCTCGACCTCGGCGACATCGATCTCCGGCGCAAGGGCGCGCAGCTTGATGGCGTCGAGCGCGATCGCGGCCTGGAGATACCCGCGCGTCGGGCACGAGACGATCACGCCGACGTTGATCTGCTCACCGCGCTCCACGCGGGGCACGACGCGGATCAGCGCGTAGTCATACGACGCGAGCACGCTCGGCCTCCTCGACGAACGACCGCGGGCCGCTCACGCGCCGCCACAGATGCTCGACGTACGCCGCGCGCGTGGCCTCGGGCGTGGACTCCGCGGTCAGCCAGGAGTCGGGAACGTGCGAGAGCACCGCGGTCAGCATCGCCTCGGTGACGAGCGGCGCGAGCGCGGCATCGGCGACACGAATGTCCCCGGCGCGTGGCAGCAGCACGTGCTGGTCGAGCGCGTGCGTGTACGCGTCCGTACGGTCGAGGTGACCGGGCCACGCATGGTGGAAGTACAGCGAGGCACCGTGATCGATCAGCCACACCTGCTTGTGCCAGCGCATCAGGTTCGGGTTGCGCACCGTGCGATCGACGTTGGAGATGAAGCAGTCGAACCACACGATGCGCGCGGCCATCTCGGCATCCGGCGGTGGTGCGAGCGCGGGTTCGTAGGTCAGCGCGCCCGGCAGGTAATCGAGCGCGACGTTGAGGCCGGCGCTCGCGCGGAGCAGGTGCTGGATCTCCTGGTCGGGCTCGGAGCGCGCGAGGACCGGATCGATCTCGATCAGCACGAGCGGCGGCACGGTCAAGCCAAGCGCCCGCGCGAGCTCGCCGGCGACGATCTCGGCGATCAGCGCGCGCTCCCCTTGCGCCGCGCCGCGCCACTTGATGACGTACGTGCCCTCATCGTCGGCCTCGACGATCGCGGGCATCGAGCCGCCCTCCCGGAGGGGCGTCAGGTAACGAGTGGCATGAACCGTCCGCATGTCAGGTCAATGTAAGGAGCCGCTCGTGAGGTTAACCCATCGGTGATCCGGGGCGTCGAGGAGCGGCAATGACCAGATGCATCACCCTCGCGTCCATCCTCGCCTTCGCAGCGTGCACCCACCGCCCGCCGCCTCCCCCCGATCCCGTGCGGGCCGCGCCGGCACCTCTCGTCGCCCCTGCCGTCGAACAGACGTCGATCACGCCGACACGCACCGAATCGGCGATCACCACGTCGCCGAAGCCGGTGCCCACCATCGCACCCGAGCCCGAGTGCCGACCGACCCGGGCCGGCACCTGCTGGGGCCAGCCGAAGTTCCCGCGCGTCACGAAGTCCTCGCCGGGGGCGAAGCCGTGATCGAGATCGCCACCGACGTGCCGCTCCTGCGCCGCTTCGTCGACGACGTCGACCGCACCACGCCGCGCCCGATGCCCGTGCGCCCGGCTCTCTCGGCCTATCCGCCCGAGGATCGCGAGGCCGCTCGCCTCGCGTGGGCCGTACGGATCACCGACGAGTACCGATCGGTCGCCGTGTTCTCCGAGTTGCTCGGCCTGCTCGCGGATCTCGAAGCACCGTACGCCACGCTCTGCACGGTGCAGCGCCTGATCGGCGACGAGCTGCGCCACACGCGCGCGATGAGCGACGTCGTCGACTGGCTCGGCGGCCGAGACGACCTCGCGATCGATCTCTCCGCGATGGCGCTGCCTCCGCGCGACACCGAGTCCGCCGCGACCCGCGCCGTGCGCATCGTCGGCCGCGAGCTCGTGGTGGCCGAGGAGGAATCGATCGCCGTGCTCGCCGCCTACCGCAACGCCTCCACCGAACCGGCGATCCGCGCGGTGTTCCAGCTCGTGCTCACCGACGAGGTCCGCCACGCCGCTGCCGGCCGAGCGATCCTCGCCGAGCTCGCTCGCTGCCCGCGCACGGCGAACGCTTTCGACGGCCTCGCCGACGAGATGGTCGCCGATCGCGCCGTGCTCCGCGCCACCTACCGCGATCTGGCGATGGGTGGCCCGGGCCGCGCCCTCGGCGGCTCGATCCTCCTCGCCGACCTCGAGGGCTGGGCGTCATAGCGCGCTGTCCGGCAACGGGGACGCGCTGTCCGGCAAAGTGTCCGGCAAAGGGTGTCCGGCAAAGGGGACGCTTTCAACTTAGACAACGTGCGATCTCGAACTGCGCGAAACCTCGTCGGGTGTCCGGCAAAGTGGACGCTTTCAACTTAAGTTGAAACCGACCCCCTCACACATTCACAGGACGCGGTCGCGCGGGATCTCGTGCTCGGCGCGGATCCCCTCGGCGGCTGCGCGTACGGCGGCGACGTCGCAGACCAGCAGCGCGCCGCTGCTCATCTCGAGCGTCACCGTGCCGGTCACGCCATCGAGCATCCGTGCGAGGTCCGTCAGATCGCGCAGCGTCGCGCCGTCCACGCGCACGACCGTCTCGTTGACGTACGTGTCGTAGCCCGTGGTCAGCGGCCCCTCGAGCACCTCGGTCAACACGATCAGCTCGTGCCGCTCCACCGTGCGGCGCCCGAGGTAGTGCGCGGTGAGCAGCTCCTTCGGCGCGTTGTTCCACCACGTCTCCCACGTGGTCAGGTAGTCGCGCGTCAGCGGCTGGAACACGAGCCCACCGAACACCACGTAGCGCGGCACGCGATCGCGCGGCGCCACGGGGACGAGCGGCATCCACGGCGCGAGCGTGACCTCCGTCGTGCGCTCGGCACCATCGCGCCGCAGCCCGAGCCGCATGCGATCGCCCGCGTGCTTCGTCCCCAGCAGCACGTAGTGGCGCAGCGTCTGCCCCGCATACGCGACCAGGCCGTCGGCATCGACCGCCACGCCATCGATCGAGAGCAGCACGTCGCGCGGCTGCACGGCGCCATCGCACGTCCCGCCCATGTCGACGCTGGTGATCATGATGCCGCCCGCCCCGAAGCGCGCCGTCATCGCCGGGTTCGTCAGCGACTGGAACCCCACGCCGAGCGCCGGCACGCCCGGTGGCTTGTCCACACCGGCGAGAAATGCCCGGATCATCGCCGCCGGAATCACCTCGACGCGCTGCTCGTCATCCGCTTGCATCACGAGGCCTGTCAGCTTCCCGTTGCGCATCACGGCCGCGCCGCCCGTCTCGAGCCGCTGCCGCGGATCCACGGTGAACGCGAGCAGATGCCGCTGCGAGTGCGCATACCGCGTCAACCCGAGCTCCTTCGTCACGCCGTGGCCCACGCTCTCGCCGACGAGCAGCACCACCTCGCCGATCGCGGGCATGTCGTCGAGCTCGGCAACGGGCAGATCCTCGTCGGTCGCGAGCAGCGCCAGATCGCGATCGTGATCGATCGCCACGATCCGCGTCGCATCCACCGCCCATGCCACCGTGCTCGCGAGCGTCACCACGCGCCGCGGCCCCACCGCCACCGCCACCCCCACGCGCTCGCGGTTGGTCACCGCCCACGGCACGTCGAAGTCCGGCTCGAGGACCGTGGCTCTCACCCGCACCACCTGCGGATGCGAGCTGGTCGCCAGGCGCTCGAGGATCACCACCGCCACTATTGTAGGCTGTGCGCCATGCATGTCGCCATCACGGGAGCTAGCTCCGGCATCGGTGCTGCGCTCGCGCGCGAGCTCGGGCGTGCCGGGCATTCACTGACCCTCGTGGCCCGCCGGCGCACGCTCCTCGATGGCATCGCCGCCGAGCTCGGAACCAGGGCGTTCGTCGTCGAGCACGATCTCTCGAACCCCGAACGCGCCACCGCGTGGCTCGAGACCGCCGAGGCGGCGAACGGCCCGATCGATGTCCTCGTCAACAACGCCGGCATGGAGAACACCGGCCCCACGATCTCGGCCGACCCCGCCGTCTGCCGCACGATGATCGATCTCAACCTGACCACGCCGCTGCTCCTCGCGCGCGCGCTCCTCCCCGCGATGACCGCGCGCGGCAGCGGCATGATCGTGAACGTGGCCTCGGTCGCCGCGCTCGTCGCCCCACCGATGCAGGCCTACTACGGCGCCTCCAAGGCCGGCCTCGCGATGTTCTCCGAGACCCTGCGCGGCGAGCTCGCCGGCACCGGCGTCCACGTGCTCACCATCTACCCGGGTCCCGTGAAGACCGCGATGGCCGAGGCCGCGCTCGACGCGTACGGCGGCCGCGACAAGGTCCCGCCCGTCCCCGAGGGAACGCCCGAGGAGCTCGCCGTGCTCATCCACAAGGCGATGCAACGCAAGGCGCCCCGCGTGATCTATCCCCGCATGTACACGGCCGCGCGCTGGCTCGGCCCGGTCGCGCGCGCCCTCGTCAACCGGTTCGCACCGCGCGGACCGCGGCGCTGAACCAGCAGAAGCTACGGAGCCGTGGCAGCTCGATCGACGCCCAGGCAGTAGAGCCGCCACTCGACATCGCACGTCGCCACCGTCACCCCGTCCCGGCCAGTGTGACCAGCAGCGGTTGCATGGCGACGCATGTCGCACGCGACTAACCCGAGCGCTGCGCCGCGGGCTTCGCCGCCCGCCACAGGTTCGCCGCCGTCGTCACCAGCGCGACGTGCGAGAATGCTTGCGGGAAGTTCCCCACGAGCCGCTTCGCGCGTACATCGTACTCCTCGGCGAGCAGCCCGACGTCGTTGCGCAGCGCGAGCAACCGTTGAAACAGCGCCTCGGCCTCGTCGCGGTGGCCCGCCATCAGCATCGCATCCGCGAGCCAGAAGCTGCATGCCAGGAACGTTCCCTCGCCGTGCTCGAGCCCGAGCTGCTTCTCGGATGGATCGTGCCGCATCACCAGGCCGTCCACGACGAGCCGCTTCTCGATCGCCGCGATCGTGCCGAGGACGCGCGGATCCGTGATCGGCAGGAATCCCGTCGTCGGTATCAGCAGCAGGCTGCCGTCGAGCCGGTCCGATCCGAACGCCTGCACGAAGGATCCGAGCTGCTCGTTCCAGCCCTTCGCGCACACCTCGGCGTGGATCTCCGCCGCGATCGCCGCCCAGCGATCCGCGGGCCCCTCGAGGTTCGCCTCGGTCACGAGCTTCACGCCGCGATCGAACGCGACCCACGCCATCACCTTGCTGTACGTGTAGTGCTGCGGTTCGCCGCGGCTCTCCCAGATCCCGCGATCCGGTTCGCGCCACACGGTCTCGAGATGCGCGAGAAGCTGCCGCTGCACCGACCACGCATCCGCGCTGTTCGCCACGCCGCCGCGATGCGCCTGGTAGAACGCATCCATCACCTCGCCGTAGACGTCGAGCTGGAGCTGCGAGTGCGCCGCATTTCCGATCCGCACCGGCCTCGATCCCTCGTAGCCGGGCAGGTGCGCGAGCTCGTGCTCGTACAGGCTGCGCTCGCCGGCGATGCCGTACATGATCTGCGCCTGCTCCGGCGATCCGGCGACCGCGCGCAGTAGCCAGTCGCGCCACGCCGTCGCCTCGTCGAAGTAGCCGCCGTTCAGCAGCGCGAGCACCGTCAGCGTTGCATCGCGTCGCCAGCAGTAGCGATAGTCCCAGTTGCGCGAGCCGCCGAGCGTCTCGGGCAAGCTCGTCGTCGGCGCCGCGACGATGCCGCCGGTGGGCGCGTACGTCAGCGCCTTGAGCGTGATCAGCGAGCGCATGATGCACGCGCGCTCCCCGGCCGTGTCCACCGTGGCGCGCGCCGCCCACGCCGCCCAGAACTGCTCCGCATCCGCGAGCCCCTGATATGGGTCGTCCGGCTCCGGCGGGGAGAGGTGAGAGGCGCGATGCGTCAGCGCGAACGGCACGGATTGCCCCGCCGCCACGTCGAACTCGCCGACCGTCTTCTTGTCCACGCCCTGCAACGCGACCGGCGTGCGCAGTACGAGCTGATCCGGCCCCGCGATCGCGCGCAGCGCACCATCCGGCAACCGATGCACCCACGGCACGATCGCGCCGTAGCCGAACCGGATCACCAGCTCCGTGCGCATCCGCATCACGCCGCGCTCGCCATAGACGATGCGTACCAGGTTGGTGTCACCGTGCCGCGGTGGCATCACATCCACCACCACCACCGCCGCATCCGCCGTCTCGAATCTCGTCTCGAGGATCAGCGACTCGCCGCGATACCGGCGCTGCACCATCGTCGCCGACAGATCCGCGGGCGCCACGATCCATCGCCCGAACGGTTCGCCGCCGAGCAGCGATGCGAAGCAGGCCTCCGAATCGAACCGCGGCCAGCACAGCCAGTCGATCGATCCGTTCCGTCCCACCAGTTCCGCCGTCTCGCAGTCGCCGATCAGTGCGTAGTCCTCGATAGGTAGCATTCCGGGGCAGTGTGGCCCATCGGGCCCGCGTTGACCGATGCGCTTGCTCTCACCTCACGGTATCGCCACACTCCGCGCGTGCATACCGAACCTATCGGCTACGACGTCGCAGGCACGCACTACATCGGCTATCTCGCCGTCGATCCGGCAATCCCCGGGCGGCGCCCCGGCATCCTGATCTGCCACGAGGGCAACGGCCTCGGACCGCAGGTCAAGGAGCGCGCACACCGCCTCGCCGAGCTCGGCTACGTGGCGTTCGCGGTCGACTACGTCGGCAACGGCGAGGTCCTCAAGGATCTGCCGACGATGATGGCGAAGCTCGGCACGCTGCGCGGCAATCTCGATCACGTGCGTACGCTCGCCCGCGCGGGCCTCGAGATCCTGACCGCGCGCCCCGAGGTGGACCCGACGAAGATCGCCGCCACCGGCTACTGCTTCGGCGGAACGTTTGCCCTCGAGCTCGCACGCGCGGGTGCGCCGCTCGCGTGCGTGGTCGGCTTCCACAGCGGGCTCGAGACCGCGCGCCCCGAGGACGCGAAGAACATCACCGGCAAGATCCTCGTGTGCATCGGCGCCGACGATCCACTGATCCCACCGCCGCAGCGCCTCGCGTTCGAGGCCGAGATGCGCGCCGCCAAGGTCGACTGGCGCCTGAACCTCTACGGCGGCGCCGTGCACGGCTTCGCGAACCCGCATGCGGGCGCGTTCGGCAATCCCGCGGTCGACTACAACGAGCACGCTGACAAGCGATCGTGGCGCGCGATGCTCGATCTGTTCGAGGAGACGTTCGCCTGAAGGTCACCGGCGCCTGTCACTGCACGGCCGTGCAGTCGAATCCGAGGCCGCTGTCCGTCGCGCTGACGCTCGCTGAACTTGGCTCCGCCGTGGGCGCGCGTGCGCATCGGCTCAGTCATTCCGATCTCTCGTCGTAGGCGCTTGGCGAGCGCGATCGCAGAGATCACGGTTTGGTCATGAACAAACTAGACTCCTCGTCGCCGAGCCTCCTGACGCGTGCCCTCGATGCCGTCGATCGCGGCCACGCACGCACTGCGATGCGGCTCCACGAGCTGCGCAACGATCTCCTGGGCGCGCTCGAGCGCGGCATTCATCGTCTCGAGCTCGTCGGCTCGGGCGCCATCAAGCGCGCACGCACGGGCGTGAAGCGCGCGGACGAGGTCAGCGCGAACGTCGTCAACCGTGCGCAGGGCGCGGTCGGTCAGGTGATCGAGAAGGCGCGGCTCGCCCGCACCACGCCCGAACACGTCGCTTCGTAGCCTCGGTCGCCCCGCGGCGCCTACGCCAGCGTGATGTTCAGCGCCTCGACCCCACGCAAGCCGAGCGACGGCCGCCATGCGATCTTCTCCGTCGCGAGCTCGATCGATCGCGTGGATCCGAGCAGCGCCTCGAACGCATGACGCGCCTCGAGCCGCGCCAGCGCCGCGCCCACGCAGTAGTGCGCCCCGCCGCCGAACGAGAGCGGCTTCGGATCCGCGCGCATCACGTCCAGCTCGTCGGGCCTGTCGAACCGCCGAGAATCGCGATTGCCCGCCGCCAACATCAACGCGATCGGAATCTCGCGGTCCAGCATCACGCCCTCGATCTCGATCGGTTCGACCGCCACGCGCGGGCCGAACTGCACCGGTGAATCGAACCGCAAGAGCTCCTCGATCCCGTTCTCGAGCGCCGCCGGCCGCTCGTACAGCGCTGCGAGCTGGGACGGATGCCGCAGCAGCGCGAGCAATCCGTTCCCGATCAGGTTCGTGGTCGTCTCGTGCCCGGCGAGGAACAGGAACGTGGCGTTCGCCGCCACCTCGTCCTCGGTCAGCTTCGCGCCCTCCTCCTCGACCGCGAGCATGTCGTCGAGCAACGCGCTGCCCGGCTGCTTGCGCTTCGCGGCGAGCAGCTCGCGAATGTATGCATCCCACGCGCGCATCGCGCCCTCGGCGAGCTTGAGCTGCGCATCGGTGCAGGTCTGCAGGTCGATGGTGGGCACCGTCAGCGCCGCCCACGCTCGGTTCCGCTCCCGATCCTCCGCCGGCATCCCGAGCAGCTCGCAGATCACCGTCGCCGGGAGCGGATACGCGAGGTCCGCGATGACCTCCATCGAGCCCCGCTCACGCGCGGGCGCGATCAGCCCCTTGACCAGCCCTTCGATCCGCGGCGCCAGCGATCGCACGGCGCGCGGCGTGAACACCTTCATGATGAGCTTCCGCAGCCGCGTGTGCGCATCGCCCGACTGGAACAGCAGCCAGTGGCGCCGATGCAGGCTCAGCAAGCCCTCCGGATCGAGCCGGGGCGGCCCCGCCGCATCGTTCACGTCGCGAAACCCGCGCGGCGTGCGAAACGCGGAGCTCCGCAGTACGCGATCCACCGCGTCGTAGCGCGTGACCATCCATCCACCGAAGGGCGTCTTCAGCACCGGCCCCGCCTCGCGCAACTCCGCATACGCGGGATACGGATCCTCGCGCCCTGCCGGCGAGAACAACATCATCACGGTTCGATTGACGTCGATCATCAGCGGCGAGCATACGTTGCAGTCGCCTGCCGCAATCCGCTGCAGGACACTCTTCTCGACACACAGGTCTCAGATTCCTGAGACGTGTCCGTCGACACGTGACGGCGCTTCGCAACCGCTTGCCACGGATCAACTGATCAGTATCTCGCTCGTCATCGCGTGAGCACTCGTACACGACTCACGCGCGCAGCACGACTGCTGATCTTTGCCGGTCTGGTTTCGGTGCGCTCGCGGGTCTAGTGAGCAACCTCGATACGCGCGCTCGTGTCGATGCCCTGACCTGTCACTAACCTTGGAGATCTGGATGAAACGCGTTTCTTGGTTGCTCACCGCCGCTGTGATGTTCCCCCTCGTCGGATGTGGTTCCGATGATCCCCCGTCTCGCCTCGACGAGATCGACCTCCCCGCCTCCGCGGCCCAGCAGATCGAGGCGCTCCTCGCCGAGAAGGCGAACCGCACTCCGGCTCAGGCCAAGATCTCCTCGGCGCTGATCTACCAGCACAACCACCGCTTCGATGCCGTGCAGAACGTCGTCTCGAAGGATCCCGACAAGCGGATCACGCCGCTTGCCCAGCCCGACGCGCGAGGTCGCGTCCTCGTCGACATCCAGGGCGATCCGTCCGCCCTCCGGACCGAAGTCACGTCACGCGGCGGCGACGTAGTCGGCAGCTCCGCGACGCACCAGAGCGTGCGCGCGTGGGTGAGCCTCGATCGCCTCGAGGACCTCGCCGGCACCTCCGCCGTCCGTACGATCCATCCCGCGTTCCAGGCCACCACCGACCGGGCCGACGCTCCCGGCATCAAGCGCCGTACCGCGACTCGCACCGAGCGCATCGCCGCCGTGCAGCGCGCGCAGGAGTCCTGGTCCGCCGCTCCCGCCGCGACCTCCGCCGCCACCGGCTCGCGGGTCTCGCAGGGCGTACGTGCCCACGGCGCCGACCGCGCGCAGAAGTACTACAACGCCTACGGCGCCGGCGTGACCGTCGGCGTGCTCTCCGATAGCGACGACTACAAGGAGCAGTCGATCGCCTCGGGCGATCTGCCCGCCAACACCATCACCATCCCCGGCCAGGACGGCCGCCCTGGTGGCGGTGAAGGCACGGCGATGATGGAGATCGTGCACGACATGGCGCCCGACGCGAGCCTCGTGTTCGCGAGCGCGTTCAACGGTCCCGAGCAGTTCGCCGACAACATCCGCGCGCTCCGCTTCACCTATCACGCCGACGTCATCGTCGACGACGTCTTCTACTACTTCGAGTCCCCGTACGCCGACGACATCATCGCGCAGGCCGTGCAGGACGTCGTCGCCGACGGCGCTCAGTACTTCTCCTCCGCCGGCAACAGCGGCAACTACAGCGACGGCACCTCCGGCACCTGGGAAGGCGACTTCAAGGGCGCCGGCACCCTCGCCACCCTGCCCTCCGGCTACACCGTCCACAACTTCGGCAACAAGGTCATCTCCGATCGCATCGAGCGGACCGGCGGACCGATCGTTCTTCACTGGTCCGATCCGGGCACGCTCGCCGCGCCCGAGTCCTCGAACGACTACGATCTCTTCGTCCTCGATCAGGATCTGCGCAACGTGGTCGCTGCCTCCACCGATCTCCAGGACGGCGCGGGTCTGCCGTTCGAGTACATCGGCTTCACCATCCCCGCGGGCTACCGCGTCGTGATCGCGAAGCACCCGAACGCCGAGAACCGCGCGATCCGCACCGTCGTGTTCAACGGCGAGTACGGCATCGCGACCGCCGGCTCCACCTCCGGCCACAACTCCGTCAACGGCGCGTTCGGCGTGGCCGCGGTCAACTCCGCGGAGTCGTTCGGCGGCGAGTTCGTCGAGGGCCCGACCACCCCCGTCGAGCTGTTCAGCTCCGACGGCCCCCGGCGCGTGTTTTACGACCGCAACAATCATCCCATCCACGGCGGCGTGACCTTCGCGAGCGGCGGCGGTGAAGTCCGCAACAAGCCCGACCTCGCGGCGGCCGACGGCGTCTCGACCACCCTCCCCCCGGGCTCGGGTCTCAACCCGTTCTTCGGCACCTCCGCCGCCGCTCCGCACGCCGGCGCGATCGCCGCGCTCGTGAAGGGCGCGGTTCCCACCATCTCGGCCGCCAAGCTCCACGACGTGATGCTCCAGGGCACGATCGACATCGAGGCCGCCGGCACCGATGCCGATAGCGGCCGCGGCATCCTGATGGCGATGAACAGCCTCAAGAAGGCGAACGCGGCGCCCGCCGTGTTCCTCGAGAGCAACTCGCTCACCCTCAGCGGCCCGGTCCTCCCCGGCGCGAGCACGCAGCTCCGGGTGCAGCTCGTCAACAACGGTGGCGCGAAGGCGACCGCCGTCTCGGCGACCCTCACGAGCACCACCCCCGGCGTGACCGTGACCCAGGCAACGTCGTCCTACCCGACCGTCGCCGCGGGCGCGACCGCGACGAACCCCACCGCCTACGCGTTCACGGTCAGCCCGACCGTCCTCTGCGGCACGCAGCTCGCGTTCACGCTGACCCTCAACTACACCGGCGCCGGCGTGCACCCGACCGTGCTCTCGTTCTCGCTACCCACCGGCCAGGTCAGCGCGACGCCGACCACCTTCAGCTATGGCGGCGCGCCCGTCGCGATCCCCGACGGTGACGGCACCAGCGCGAGCATCCCGTTCGCGATGACCGGCACCGGCGCCATCGCGAAGGTCGTGTTCCACATCGACGGCAGCGCATGCACGAGCGATCCGGGCGCGACCACCGTGGGCCTCGACCACTCGTGGGCCGGCGACGTGAGCCTCTCGCTGACCTCGCCCTCCGGCACCACCGTGCCGCTGATCGCGAACGTCCTCGGCGGCAACAACGACGGCAACAACTTCTGCCAGACCATCCTCGACGACAGCTCGCCGTTCTCGATCCAGGACGTGACGCCGGAGATGGCGCCGTTCAGCGGCGTGTTCGCGCCCGCCGCATCGCAGTCGTCGTTCGCGGGCCAGAGCGCGAGCGGCATCTGGACGCTGACCGCGAGCGACGCGGTGCCGACCGATAGCGGATCGGTCCGCGCGTTCGGCGTCGACGTCTACGGCTACAGCTGCACGCCGTAGCGTATGCTCGCGCGCGATGTTGTACCGATCCATCGCGCTCACCTCGATCCTCCTTGTCTCCGCCTGCGGGAGCAAGAAAACCGAAAAGGCGGATAAGGTCGAAACGACCGAGACGCCCGCGGTGAAGCCGAAGGCCCCGATCACCGCGGCGCTGTTCGGCAAGACCGTCGCGCCGCCCGGCGTCCTCGGCACCGTCAAGCGCGGCATGCCGAGCGCCGAGGCGGAGAAGACGCTGAACGACGCGAACGAGAAGTCCGAGGTCGAGGGCCTCCACTGGTGGATGGGCCTGTCGAAGGACGGCAAGCTCGACGATGTCCTCATCGAGTTCCCCGTCGCAAAGAAGGGCGTCGTCGCGGAGGCGTGGGGCCCCGGTCAGGACACCGATCGCGGTGGCCACCCGGTCACCGTGTGGTTCAACCCCGACACCGGCACTCGCGCCGCCCTCAGCGACGACGGCAAGGAGGCCACGCTGCGCTTCGAGGAGTACACGCCGCTCAAGAAGCTGCTCGGCGACGGTCCGGCGATCGCGGCGCTCTCGAAGCCGTTCGTCGGTCTGACGAAGGCCGAGCTCGGCCAGGCGTATCCCGAGATCGCCGACAAGGAAGGCCACGTGTGGCTGCCCGCCACCGAGTGGGAGTTCGGCAGCGGCATCACCGTGTCGCCGTATCCGCTCGAGGGAGCGATCGAGAGCGTCGCGTTCTCGATTCCCTACAAGAAGGGCGACGACGCGTCCAAGGCCGAGGTCCTCGCGGCCTTCGAGGCCAAGTGGGGCAAGCCGAAGGAGAAGGATCCCGTCGACGCGAAGAATCTGATCTTCAACGCGGCGAACCCGCGCGTGGAGGTCTCCGAGACCGAGTACAGCCGCGACACGCTGACGGTCCGGATCTCGGAGCCGGCGCCGAAGGCGAAGAAGAAGTAGCTGCTCGCCGGCGAGCGTTCGATCGCGATGAAGCTCGTCGTCGCCATCCTGGCCGTCGCGTCGCCGGCCTTCGCTCATGTTCGAGAAGGACGGGGGCGTGTTCCGGACGTCCGAGGGCGCGAGGCCCGATCGTACGAGGTTCACCGTGGAGTGGCGCGGTCGCCTCGATGCCGACCGGCGCGAGGATCTGATCCTCGACATGGGCGGCTGCGGCACGCAGGAGTGCATGCTCGGTGGCTACGTCAAGTGCGCCGACGGGACCTACGCGAGCGTGTTCACGCAGTACGCCGCGCGGGTCCGGGTCAAGCCGCAGAAGCGCGGCTGGGCGCTGCTGCGTCTCGAGCACGTCGGCGAGCTCGAGCGCGGCAAGCGCGAGCGTAGCTGGGACACGGTTCGATTTGGCCCCGACGGCTAAGATCCGTAACTACTTGATTCGCGCGGTAGACCACCGTCGTCACTGCCGCGTCTTGCTGCACGTACTCGCATCACATCGTCACGCTACACTCGCACGGATGATGCGAAGTAAGGCAGCGCGGGCGGCGGGAGCACTCTTGATCGCGACGACCTTCGTCGTCGGTTGTGGCGACCCGAAGCAGATGGTTGTCGCCGACGCCCCCGCAGGCTCCGACGGATCTGCGCCCCCTAGTGATTCCAAGGTCGATGATACGACACCGCCCGATGGCGCTTCGCCCGACGCCAACACGACGCTCACACCGGACCCCGTGGATCCTGCGAGTGCCTTGTGCAGCACGCACCTTGGATTTCCCGACGTAGCTACCATCATCGTCGACACCTCGTCGCTGCGATTCTCTGTTACCGACGTCAATGGAGACTCGAACCAGGACGTTGTGACGACGTCGACGACGCCGCAGGGCTTTCGAATCCAGCTCGGAAACGGCGACGGAACGTTTCGTCCTGCGACGTACACGTTGGCTACCGTGCCCCCCGCAACATTCACCCTCGCCGATACGAACGGGGATGGGCGACCGGACCTCATCTACTCCGTCGCCCAGAGCTCCGATACGGATCTTCGTATTGCTGCGAATGACGGAAACAGCGGGTTCAGTCCTCCGCAGCTCTACTCCATCGGGTTTCAAGCCACGCAGCTTCGCGCCGTCGACCTGAATGGAGATGGCACTCGCGATATCCTCGCTCTGAACAGCTCCATGGGGAACATCGCCGTCCGATTGCGGAGCGGGTCGACGTTCGCGGCTCCAGTCATCTACAGCGCCGGCCCGCAGAACACGATGCAGTTTGAAGTTGCGGACCTCTCGAATGACAGTCGCCCCGACATCGTTGCCACGAGTCTCAACGATTTGAACGTCGGCGTTCTCCTGAACAACGGGACCGGAGCTTTCGCATCGCGCATCCCTTATCCGTTGCCGTCGAGCTCGGACGCGGTTGTGGTCGGGGACGTGAACGAGGACGGGTGG
>JBBRED010000119.1:0-21248 GCA_038203335.1 Haliangiales bacterium
TGTTCATGCCTGGCAAAATGAACCTGAACTGCGCAAACCCTATTTCGGCGTAAAGTTTACCGACAAAGACGTGGCGAGTTTCAGGCAGACGCCGACGGTCATCACCGCTGGGACGTGGTGCTGAAGGAAGCGCAGATCCGCGAGATCAGCGACGGCCTTCTGATCGAGGTCAACGCCGAGCGGTTCGACATCGTCCGCACGCACCGCCGCACGCCGGTCGGCGAGCCGCTGCTGATCTGGGGCGAGTATCCCGAGGACGCACTCCGCGTGCGCAACGAGTCCGAGCTGCTCGGCGCCCTCGATGCGCTGCACGCCATCTCGACCGATCGGCCGCGCATGCTGCGGCTGTGGTCCGCGGCCGACGATCAGCTGGTCGCGGCGCTGTGGCACGACCACTGCGCGCTCTACATCATCGAGTCGGCCGAGGGCTACGCGACCTCGACCGGCGATCAGACGCGCAACGACTCGTTCGACATGAAGGACCACGAGGGCCAGCACCTGCGGGTCCCGTGGGCCGATTGCGTGTCGTGGGACTACGCGCGCCGCGCGATGGTGCGGTTCGTCGAGCACTCGGATCTCGGCGACATCCCGGTCGAGGGACGGATCCCGAGCCTGCTCCTGATGATGGGCGACATCGATCGCAAGGCCGCGCTCGCGGCGCGTCCCGATGCGCCCACCGATCTCGCGAGCTCGAGCCTCGGTCGTCGCGAGTCCGTGCCCGAGACGATCGAGCCCGCCGACGAACTGACCTCGCCGGTCGAAACCGAAGCGCCGCTCGGACCTGCCGAGATGGCACGCTGGGCGCGGCGCCTGCTGGACGTGCTGCACACGCGCGAGCTGATCGAGCTCGGCCCCGGGCCGAACCTCGACGAGATCAGCTACCAGCTCGGCGGTCTGCTGCAGGCGCACGCGATCGACGCGGAGCACTCGATCGAGACCGCGGACTGGCTGGCGAACGAGATCGGCGCGGTGCGCGGAATCTCGAAGCTGTTCGCGACCGGCGGCGATCTCCAGGTCGCGATCCGCCGCTCGCGCGACCTGCAGTAGCTGCGCACCGACAAGCGCGCGAACCGGCTACGACTTGAGCTTCTTGCCGGTCTTGAAGATCCACCAGATGGCGGTCAGACAGACGAGCATGAACCCGACGGTCATCGCCGCGCTGATCGCGGGGTTCACGTCGGCCGTGCCGTAGAACGCCCAGCGCATTCCGGAGATCAGATAGACCACCGGGTTGAACAGGGTCACCTTCTGCCAGAACGACGGCAGCATGTTGATCGAGTAGAACGCGCCGCCGAGGAACGTCAGGGGCGTGACCACCATCAGCGGGATGACCTGTAGCTTCTGGAAGCTATCGGCCCACAGCCCGATGATGAAGCCGAACATGCTGAACGTGACCGACGTGAGGATGAGGAACGTCACCATCCACAGCGGGTGCACGATCTCGTACGGCACGAACACGCGCGCCGTGACGAGGATCAGCGCGCCGAGCATGATCGACTTGCTCGCCGCGGCACCGACGTAGCCGAGCACGACCTCGACGAACGAGACCGGCGCGGACAGAAGCTCGTAGATCGTGCCGGACCACTTCGGCAGGTAGATGCCGAACGACGCGTTCGAGATGCTCTCGCCGAGCAGCGATAGCATGACGAGGCCCGGGATGATGAACGATCCGTAGTTCACCCCGCCGACGTCGCCCATCTTGCCGCCGATCGCGGAGCCGAACACCACGAAGTAGAGCGACGTGGAGATCACGGGCGCGAGGATGCTCTGCGTGATGGTGCGAAACGTTCGCGCCATCTCGAACCGATAGATCGCCTTGATCGCGAAGATGTTCACGACTTCGCTCCGTGGACGAGGTTGACGAAGATGTCCTCGAGCGAGCTCTCGTGGGTCTGGAGATCCTTGAACGGGATCCCGGCGTCGCCCACGCGCTTGAGGATCGTGGCGATGCCCGTGTCCTCGCTGGTGGCGTCGAACGTGTACGTCAGCACGGTGCCGTCCTTGGTCAGCTCGAGCTTCGCGTCGGCGAGCACCTCCGGGACCGACTCGATCGCCGTCGCGAGGGTGAGCACGAGCTGGCGCTTGCCGAGCTTGCGCATCAGCACGTCCTTGTCCTCGACGAGGATCAGCTTGCCCTTCGTGATCACGCCGATGCGGTCCGCCATCTCCTGCGCTTCTTCGATGTAGTGCGTGGTCAGGATGATCGTGACGCCGCTCTCGCGCAGCTCCCGCACCATCTTCCACATGTCGTGGCGGAGCTCGACATCGACGCCGGCGGTGGGCTCGTCGAGGAACAGGATCGTGGGCTCGTGCGACAGCGCCTTCGCGATCAGCACGCGGCGCTTCATGCCACCCGAGAGCGTCATGATCTTCGCGTCCTTCTTCTCCCACAGCGAGAGCGCGCGCAGCACCTTCTCGATGTGCGCCGGGTTCGCGCGCTTGCCGAACAGGCCGCGCGAGAACGAGACCGTGGACCACACCGTCTCGAACGCATCGGTCGAGAGCTCCTGCGGTACCAGGCCGATCTTCATCCGCGCCGCGCGGAAGTCCTTCACGATGTCGTGGCCGTCGGCGACCACGGTGCCGCTGCTGGCATTGACGATGCCGCACACGATCCCGATCAACGTGGTCTTGCCCGCGCCGTTCGGGCCGAGGAGCGCGAGGATCTCGCCGCGCTTGATCTCGAGGCTGACGTCGTCCAGCGCCTTGTGCCCGCTCGCGTACGTCTTGCTCAGGTGCTGGATACTGACGATCGACTCCGCCACGCCTCGTTGTGCACCCGCACCCGGGATCGTGGCCAGTGCCAGCGCCCGTCAATTCGGGCAGGTCAGGTGTGGCTGCGGGTGGCATGGAGCTGAGACCTCCGCGCGCGGGGAGGTCGGGTGGGCAAGACGAGGAGCGCTACCTCGGTGCCTTGATCGCGCTCGCCGCCTGCGGCTCGGAGCCGGAGGTGTGCGAGTGCGAGGCCGAGGGGAAGCTGGGCGAGGCGGGTGCGTGCGTGGATCCGTGGATGTATGGATCGCCGGTGTGGTCGCGGTGCGAGGTCGAGCCGCGCGCGACGCCGGAGTCGCGCGCGATGACGGCCGCGGCGTACGACGCGCGCGTGCTCGGGCTGCACGCGCGGCCGGAGACGCCCTGGGTCGTGGACGTGGTGACGAAGCCGGGTGTTGATCCGGAGATCGCGACGATCGCGGATGTGGACGCGTGGTGGAGCGGCGAGAACGATGGGCTGTTCAGCGCCCGCGTGATGGCCGCCGAGGCGTATCGATTCGCGGTGACGCGGGATCCCGCGGCGCGCACGGCGCTGGCCACCCTGCTGCGCGGCGGGCGGATGGACATCACCGGCGTGCCGGGGCGGCTCGATGCGCGCGAGCTCGATCTGCTGCTCGAGGCCGAGGAGACCCGGCTGTTTCGGAGGCTCGGGCATCCGACGATGGCCGCGTACATGGTCGCCGAGCTCGAATGCTCGCGGCATACGGCGAATGAGAAGCTGCGCGCCGCGCACGAGCTGATCGATCTGCCGGCGATCGCAGGTGGGTTTCGAGCGGGCGCGCTGATCTGGACGAAGGTGCGCGAGCTCACGCGCGTGGCAACCGCCGAACCGAGGCGGAATGGCTGGATGCGGTCGCGGGTGTCGACGGGGTGCGCCTGCAGCAGATGGTCAAGGGCTTCGTGAAGGGCGCGCGACCGACGGCCCGGCCGGACCCGGAGATCGTCGAGGCGTCGATCGGGTTACGCGTACCGCCGACGATCGAGTCGCTGTGGCGGCAGATGCGGGTGGCGCTGGATGCGGAGGCGAACGCGTGTGCCATGCGCTCTCGTGTCGTGATCTAGGCGAGGTCGACTTCGAGGAGCGCCGTCGCGTAGCCGGCCGGCGTTCGCGGACGGATGATCACGCGGTTGTCGTCGTCGGCGGTGACCAGCAGATGGTCGTCGCCGACGAACTGGACGAGCGAGATGTCATCGGTGTGCTCGCCGAACGTCACGGTGGTGCCGGTCTCGACCCCGTGGACGACCACGCTCCCGTTCTCGTGACCGATCGCGAGATAGCGGCCATCGCGCGAGAGCGCCGCGTGCAGGCCGCCCTCTTCGTCACGGTGCACGACGGAGGCATCGTCGAGCCGGCGCACCGTGATCCCGCGATCGGCGCCGCCCTTGACCCGTGCCGCGATGTACGCGCCGCCGAGGGCGATCCACACCACGTCGCCGGTGGTCTTGATGTAGCGCGCCTGCTCGAGCCTCTCGCCGAGGACGCGGTGCACGATGATCTCGCCCCACGATGACGCGGCGAGCAGCCCGCGCGCGGCATCGACGTGCACCGCCTGCAGCACCTTGCGCGGCAGCGGATCGAGCTCGCGGACCACGAGCGACGAGACGCTCGCGTGCGAGAGGTGGACGAGGGCGGCGCTCGACGGCAGATCGGTCGGCGGCTGCGGGCTGACGATCACGACCAGCTCCGACATCGTCACGTAGTAATACCAGTCGCCGGCCGCCGACACGCCGGTATGCCGCTGCGGTGGCGAAACCTGCTCGACGAGTTGCGAGCCCATGATGCCGTCGACGCTGCGAAACTCGAGATAGCTGAAGACCCGGGTCTCGGCGATCTGCGTGTAGTGCGGCGTGACGAGCCGCGCGCTCGCCGTCAGTCGCGGACGAATCTCGTGCCACCGGTGATACGTCCCCGGCAGCTCGCGTTCGGTCGCCCACCTCAGCGCGCGCAGATCGACGAGCCGCATCGGTCCGTGCCAGAAGTTCGCGAGGCCGTAGCGCCCGGATGGATCGACGTCGATCAGCCGTCCGGTCCTGCCGAGCCGCACGATACGCCCCGACGGCTGATCGCACGTGGCCCAGTCCGCGGCGCACGCCTCGCACACGAGGTGCTTGCACACCGGGCACGCCACGACCGCACCGAGCTTCGTGCAGTGCGTGCACCCCACCGCCCCCGGACCGCGCGCGACCATCTACGGGCGAACGTACTCGAAGTCGCCGGGCAGGCCGTTGATGCCCTTGCCGGGAGGCGCGATCCAGCTCGCGAACTTGCCGCGCTCGTAGACCGGCGTCATCAGGCTCTTCACGTAGGTCTCGTCGGCCTCGTTCGGCAGCCACTCGCCGCGGCGGGCCTGGAACGTGGCGTCGTCGATCATCTGGCCATCGGGCGTGAACTTCACCGTCGACCACATGCCGATCTGGCGGTGGAACTTGTTCGACGCGAGCTTGATCTCGAAGTCGACGCCCTCGTCCTTGATCGTCTTGTTCCAGCGGTCCACGCCGCGCTGGCAGTCCTTGATGTACTCGGTGCGCAGCACCTCGTTGAGCGCGTTGCGCATCGCGACGTCCTTGTGGACGACCTTGCCGCCCTCGAGCACGTCCATCGCGAAGTGCGCGCCGACCAGCTTGTGCTCGTCGTATCGGTCTTCCTTGTAGCGGCCCTTGATGCCGGCCGCGAACGCATCCGCTGCGTTCGACGACACCTCGCCGCCGAACAGATCGAGCGACAGCGAGTACCAGAGGTTCGCGTACTTCTGGACCGTGGGCAGGTCGATGCCGCCGAGCGTGCGCGGATCGCCGTTCGGATCCTGCTTCATCAGCTCGCACGACCGCTTCACCACGCGCTGGATGCCGGACTCGCCGACGAACATGTGGTGCGCTTCCTCGGTCAGCATGAACCGACACGTGCGCGCGAGCGGATCGAAGCCGCTCTCGGCGAGCGCCGACAGCTGGTACTTGCCGTCGCGGTCCGTGAACATCGTGAACATGAAGAACGAGAGCCAGTGCGAGGTCGGCTCGTTGAACGCGCCGAGGATGCGCGGCTTGTCGGGATCGCCCGAGCGACGCGCGAGCAGCTCCTCCGCCTCCTCGCGGCCATCGCGGCCGAAGTAGGTGTGGAGGAGATAGACCATCGCCCACAGGTGGCGGCCCTCCTCGACGTTGACCTGAAACAGGTTGCGCAGGTCATAGAGCGACGGCGCGGTGGCGCCGAGGTCGCGCTGCTGCTCGACGCTCGCGGGCTCGGTGTCGCCCTGCGTGACGATCAGCCGCTTCATCACGTTGCGGAACTCGCCGGGGACCTCGTCCCACACGGGCTGGCCGTAGAAGTCACCGAAGCCGTGGGTGCGGCCCTCGACCTTCGGCTCGAGGAAGATGCCCCAGCGGTAGTCGGGCATCTTCACGTGATCGAAGTGCGCCCAGCCATCGGTCTCGACGGAGACCGCGGTGCGTAGATAGATGTCGCGCTCCTGCCAGCCGAGCGGCCCCATCTGCTTCCACCAGTCGATGAACGCGGGCTGCCACGCTTCGAGCGCGCGCTGCAGGCGCTTGTCGCCGGAGAGGTTGACGTTGTTCGGGATCTTCTCGTCGGTGAGTACGTTGCCCATGGTGGTGCTCCTTACGTCCGCTTCCACTGAAACTGCGGCCGCTCGGGCTGGCCGTAGAGGGTGAGTGCGCCGTGCTCGCCCGTCGAGTTGGCGCGGGTGAAGATCCAGTTCTGCCAGGCCGAGAGCCGGCCGAAGATCTTCGTCTCCATCGTCTCCGGGCCCACGAACCGCAGCGACGCCTCCATGCCCGTGAGCGCATCCGGCGAGAGCGACGCGCGCTCCTCGATCGCGATGCGCAGCTCGTCCTCGAAGTCGATGTCATCGGCGGCGATCGTGGCGATGCCGAGCTTCTCGGCCTCCTCCGACGCGATCACGCCCTCGGCTCCACGCGCGAGGATCTTCGCGACCTGGTCCGGCGTACCGTAGAACCGCGCATCGAGCCGCGACATCCCGGTCGACGTGGTGAAGAAGCCCGCGTTCGCGACCGAGGTCTGGACGCCGATCGCCTCGTCACCGTCGAGCAGCATGTAGAAGCGATCCGCGCCGAGCGCGAGCTCGAGCAGCGAGCCCGCGAAGCACGAGTCCTTGGTGTCGGCGACGGCGTAGAAGCTGCGCGCGGTGTTGTCGAACCGCTTGAGCACGCGGCGCTGCAGCAGGCGGACCTCGCGGGCGAACCCGGTGGTGGCCTTCGCGAGTGCCTCGTCGTGCGCGATCACCTGCGCGCGATCACCGGTGGTGCGCACCGTGACCATGCCGATCTCCGGGAGATCGAAGCGGAGGCGGAGCAGACAGTCGTCGAGCTCGCGGAACGCGCGGAGGCTCCACGTCTCTGCGCTCGTGAGGTCCGACGGCGGACCCTCGGGCGCCTTCACGGTGAGCGAGCCCGTGCGGCCGCCGCGATCGATCGTCAGCTCGACGTACCTGTAGGTGAACGCCTTGTCGGTGATCTTCGAGCCGAGCTCCGGCAGCTGCACGGCCGGGCCGCGCACCACCGTCTGCTTCGCCGAGAGCGCCGCGGCGCGCTCGCCGAGCGTCTTGTCCCAGCTCGATCGCGACACCACGGCATCGACGAGGCCCCAGTCCTTCGCGCGCTTGCCCTTGATGCCCTCGGCCGTCGTGCAGAACACGTCGGCGCGATCGCGGCGCACCTTGCGCTTGTCCACGAGGCGAGTCAGGCCACCGGTGCCTGGAAGCACGGCGAGGAGCGGCGTCTCGGGGAACGACACGGCGGAGTTGCCGTCGTCGACCAGCATGACGTCCTCGCACGCGAGCGCGAGCTCGTAGCCGCCGCCGGCCGTGGTGCCCTTGCACGCGCACAGCGTGCCGAGGCCGCTGTTCGCGTTCGCGTCCTCGAGATAGATGCGGGTCTCGTTCGTGAACTTGCAGAAGTTCACCTTGAACGAGTGGGTCGACAGCCCGAGCATGTAGATGTTCGCGCCGGAGCAGAACACCTTGTCGAGATCCGCCGTGAACACCACGGTCTTGACCTCGGGGTGCTCGAAGCGGATGCGCTGGATGGCATCGGCGAGCTCGATGTCGACCGAGAGGTCGTACGAGTTGAGCTTGAGCTCGTAGCCCGGTCGGTGCGGATGATCCGCATCGACCGCCATCGTCATGGTGGCCACGTCGCCATTCACCGCGAGCTTCCAGTGCCTGTACTTGCTCGGGTGGGTCTCGAACTGGGTCGGATCCATCTCGATCTCGTACCAGGCAATTTACTGCTTGTCAGCTGTGGAATTCAGGCACTATATTGCATCCGTGTCGGCGAGCTACCTGTCCACGGTCGGGAGCGCGGTGCGGTCCCAGCGGGAGCGCCGCGGTTGGTCGCGCCGCGAGCTGGCGCAGCACTCCGGCGTCAGCGAGCGATTCCTCGCCCAGCTCGAGACCGGCGACGGCAACATCTCGCTCCGCCGGTTCGCCGAGGTAGCGCACGCGCTCGGCACCACACCCTCGGTGCTGCTCGCCGCCGCCGATGCGCCTCGGGCCGAGAAGCCCATCGCGCTGCTCGGCGTGCGCGGCGCCGGCAAGTCCGCCGTCGGCGAGGCGCTCGCGAAGAAGCTCGCGATCCCGTTCGTCGAGCTCGACCAGCAGATCGAGGAGGCCGCCGGTCTGCCGCTGTCCGAGGTGTTCGCCGTTCACGGCGAGGCGTACTACCGCCGCGTCGAGCGCGAGGTGCTGACGCGCCTGCTCGCGTCGCCGTCGCCGATGGTACTCGCGACCGGCGGCTCGATCGTCAACGACCCCACGAACTACGGCCTGCTCCGCACGCGCTGCCACACCGTCTGGCTGCGCGCGCTGCCGGAGGACCACTGGAACCGCGTCGTCGCGCAGGGCGATCAGCGGCCGATGGCGGAGAACCCGCACGCGTTCACGGAGCTGCGGGCGCTGCTCGCCGCGCGCGAGAAGCTGTACGCGCGATCCGAGCACACCGTCGAGACCACCGGGCGGCGGGTCGCGCAGATCGTCTCCGAGATCGCCGAGCTCGCCCGCTAGCGAGGTGTGAGACGATGAGGCGATGTGGTGGCGCGCCCTTGTCTGTCTGACCGCGCTCGCCGCGTGCGGTGACGACGGCGACGCGAGCGTCGATCTGATCGCGGGCTCTCCCGCGGTGACGCGGGCGCTCCACGGCGACTACGCGATCGGCGGCGACAGCGCGTTCGGCCTCGCGCGGCTCGTGCATCACGAGGGCGATGCGTGGCAGCCGGCCACCGACGTCGCCGCGTTCGGCTCGCGCGCGCTCGTGTTCGAGGGCGACGCGATCTACGCGGCGAGCGAGTCCTCCCTGTACCGGCTCGAAGGCGCCGCGTGGTCTCAGCGCACCATCCCACCCGCAGCCACCGCGGTCACGATCATCGGCGCGGTCGGTGACGTCATCTATGGCAACGCGCCCGATCCCGATGGCGGCGCGATCGTGACCTGGACCCCGGGCACGCAGCTGTGGGCCGAGGTCCCCGGCGGCCGACCGATGGGCCTCGGCGCGCGCGCGTTCCTCCTCGAGGACGGCCGGATCACGTGGAGCGATCCTTCGCGCGGCATCGTGCGCGCCGAGGGCGGGGCGCAGACCATGCTCGTGGACTGCACGCCCGAGGAGAACGGCGCCTGCGCGGTGCCACTGCTGCCGCTGTTCTACGCCGCGAACGACGAGCTCGCGCTGATCGCGTGCAGCCACGACGCGCCGCCCTCCGCGGCGTTCCGGCGGAGCGGCGACCAGCTCGTGGCCATCGAGCTCCCCGCGGAGATGCCGAACTGCATCGCCGCGACCAGCGAGCCCGGCCAGGCGATCCTCGCGACCGATGGCATCCTCTACCGCCTCGATCGCAAGGCGACCGCGTGGAAGCGGATCGCGCTCGCCTCGCCGGGCCTCACCTACGTGCCGAGCGGCGACAAGGTCTACGCCTATGGCGACGGCATCTCGGCGCGCGGCATCTACGTGATCGATCCCTGAATCCAGCGATAGGTCCGCACGAGCCGGGTCACACCGTGCATGGGGCGCATCGCTTCGTCGACGAGCGAGAACCCGGCGGCCTCGAGCACGCGGCACGAGCCCGCGTTTTCACTCGCCGCGATCCCCTCGACCGTGGCGAGGTTGGCCCACGCGAGCATCGCCCGCACGGCCGCGGTGGCGAGACCCTTGCCCTGGTGAGCGTCCGCGATCGCATAGCCAATCTCGACCAGGCCGTTCAGCGGGCTGAGCCCGACGTGGCCGACGAGCTCGCCGCTGTCGGGCAAACACACGCCGAGCACGAGCGGGGCTTCGGTCGGGGGCCCTGCCTCGTACTTGTCGATCAGGTATCGCAGCACGCTCTCCGCCTGCGCCTCGTCGGCGTAGACCTGATCGGGGAGCCACGTGCGCATCCCGCTCTCCTGGCTCATGGCGAAAATGTCGCGAACGTCGCCAGGCGTGAAGCGGCGGAGCACCACGGATCCCATGGCTGCACTGTCACATGGCGGGACTCCGATCACGGTTTTCCGAGGACCGCGCCTGCAGATTCGCACACCTACCGCGGCACACCGTGTGCTCTAGTCGCCGGGGATGCGCAGGCTGATGTTGCTGATGGTTCTCGCCGTCGGGTGTGGAGATGATTCATCGCAGGACCCGTGGATCCTTCCCGATCTGACGCCGGCGCAGGGACTGTCGATCCGTACGCCCGAGTTCGATGTGGCGCAGGGCGAGGAGTTGCAGGACTGCTACTTCTTCACCGTGCCCGCCGACGGCGGTGATCTGATGGTCGATCAGGTCTCGCTCGCGCTGAACACCGGCAGCCACCACATGAACGTGTTCCGCGTGAAGACGATCAAGGCGCTCGATCCCGCGCACGGCGAGGCGGTAGATCTCGGCGCCGTGCAGGGCACCGTGGTGCGCGGCGCGACCGACGCGGAGTGCTGGAAGTCGGCGAACTGGTCCGACTGGCCGCTCGTGACCAACTCGCAGCAGTCCGCTGCCGCGGAGCAGATCCTCGACTGGAACCTCCCCGACGACGTCGCCCTGCGGCTCACCGCCGGCGAGACGCTGATGCTCCAGGTGCACTACGTCAACGCGACCGACCAGGTGACGCCGTTTGCGGGCAAGGCCGGCGTGAACTTCTACCGCTCCACCGATGGCGACACCCAGGAGCTCGGCACGCTGTTCGCCTCGCAGCAGAGCATCCGCGTGTGCCGCTCGAACCCGAAGCCCACGTACTCCGGCACGTGCGCGATGCCCGCCGGTAACCACACCGTGGTCGCCGCGAATGGTCACTTCCACTCGCGCGGCCGCCGGTTCCAGATCTGGGGATGGGATGGCGTGTCGACCACGCGCCCGGGCGATCAAGATCGGTTCTACGACAGCACCGACTGGGCCGAGCCCGACATGAAGCTCGATCTCGGCACCACGTTGCCCGATCCGGGTGGCATCTGGTGGTCGTGCGACTACCAGTGGAGCGAGCCGGCCGAGGGCTGCGCCGCCGTCGACGAGCGCGATCCGCAGCACGCGAACGACTGCTGCTACACGTTCGGCCCGAAGGTCGAGACCAGCGAGCACTGCAACGTGTTCGTCTACTACTACCCGACGATCACGAACGGGACCGCCACGTGCTTCTGAGTCGCGTCTGCGTTCTCGCGCTCGCCGGTGGCTGCGTGTGGCCCGGCGGGGACGACGCGCCCAGCGCCTGCGAGCTCACCGGCGATCTCGACGCCGAGATCGTGTTCGCCGATCAGGGCGGCGCCGTCATGCGCGTCGCCGATCAACCGAACGTGCCGCTGGTCTCCGCGCCGCAGGGCGGCCACATCCTGCTGATCGGCGCGCGTGTTCGCGCGAGCGTCGAGAGTTGCTCCGTCGAGGTCAACGCGGCGCTCCGCGATCCCACGACCAGCCGCGTGATCGGCCTCGAGCAGCGGCCGATGACGATCTCGAGCTACGGCGGCGAGTGGGCCGGGCCGCCGCCATCGATCGGACTCTCCGATCTCGCGAACGTTGCCGTCTGCCCGAGCTCCGTGGTGACCACGTCGATCGACGCGCATCCCTATCAGGTCGAGGTCCGCGTCGTCGCGGCGGGCATCGCGATCGCGAACGCCACCGCGACCATCACACCGACCTGTAGTGACACGTACTGTCACATGGACTGTTCACCAGCCGGTAACTGAACGGGCTAGGATGCCCGGCATGTTCCAGCTCGACGAGCAGAGTCAGATGGTGGCCGGCGTGATCCGGCAGTGGTGTCAGTCGACGCTCGTGCCGAAGATCCCCGCGCTCGAGGCGGGGACCGAGATGCCATTCAAACTGATGAAGAAGATGGCCAAGGCCTTCGGCTTCGACGCGATGCTCGGCGGCGCGGTCAAGAAGCGGATCGCGAAGCTGCGCACCGGCGACGTCGCGCCCGATGACGATGGCATCGCGAAGTCGACCGGCAATCCGATGATGATGCACGTCGTCGTCAAGGAGCTGTCGCGGATCTCCCCCGGCTTCGCGATGGGCTTCGGCGTGTCGATCGGCCTCGTCGGCGGCGCGCTCGTCTCGAAGGGCACGGCCGATCAGATCGAGCGCTGGGGGCTCCCGATCTCCACCGTCCAGCTCATCGGCGCCTGGTGCCTGACCGAGCCGAACGCCGGCTCCGATGCCTTCGGCTCGATGCGCACGACCGCGAAGCCGGTCGATGGCGGCTACGTGCTCAGCGGGTCGAAGACGTTCATCACCAACGGCCCCGGCGCCGACGTATTCCTCGTCTACGCGAAGATCGATCGCGGCGAGCCCGAGGCCGAGCGCGGCCTGGCCACGTTCATCGTCGAGCGCGGCATGCCGGGCGTCACGGTGGGCCCGCCGTTCAAGAAGATGGGCATGCGCGACTCGCCGACCAGCGAGGTGTTCTTCGACGACGTCAAGCTCGGCGTCGAGCACCTCCTCGGTGGCAAGGAGAAGGGCAAGGGCGGCCGCACCGATACCAAGGACTCACTCGGCAGCGAGCGCTCCGGCGTTCCATCGATGGCGTGGGGCATCATCGAGCGTTGCTACGACGCCTCGCTCGCCTACGTGCGCGAGCGCAAGCAGTTCGGTCGCGCGATCGGCGAGTTCCAGGCCGTGCAGCTCAAGATCACCGACCTGTTCCTCAAGCTGCGCACCGTCGAGAACATCGTGTTCCGCCTCGCCTGGATGCAGCAGAACAACATCAAGGACATGCCGTACATCAACGCCTCGAAGGCGATGAGCGCGCAGCTCGCGGTGGAAGCGTCGATGACCGCGATCCAGATCCACGGCGGCTACGGGTACATGGAGGAGCTGGGCATCGAGAAGCTCGCGCGTGACTCCAAGCTCCTCGAGCTCGGCGCCGGGACCACCGATATCAATCTGCTCGCGGCGGCGCGCCAGCTCATCGGCGTCACCGAGTAGCGTGAGCGGCCAGCTCACGCTCTACGTCGACGGCTACTTCGCGAACCCCTTCGACGCGACGGTGTTCATCGCGCTCACCGAGAAGCAGCTCTCGTTCAGCACGGCGCGCGCACTGCTCCGCGATGGCCAGGGACTGCCCGCCGGGCTCTCGAGTCGGACCGCGATCTCTCGCGTCCCTGCGCTGCAGCACGGCGACTTCGTACTCACCGAATCGATGGCGATCGCGGACTACCTCGACGACGTGTTCCCCGAACGACCGATCTTCCCGCGCGATCCACGCGGCCGCGCCCGCGCGCGCCAGATCATGGCGTGGGTTCGGACCGACCTCAACGCGATGCGCTGGGAGCGGCCGTGGTTCACCACGCTGTGGCCCGTGCCACTGCCTCCGCTCACGCCGAACGCGCTGCGCGAGACCGCCGAGCTCGTCGATGTCATCAGCCGCCTGATCGCCCAGGGCGACCTCGAGACCTGGAACATCGCGCACGCCGATCTCGCGCTCACCCTCGCGCGCGTGCGCACCGAGGACTTCGCACTGCCGGAGCCGGTCGCCGCGTTCAAGGCGCGCACGTACGCGCATCCGGCGGTCCGCGCGTACATCGATCATCCACGGCCTCCGCATCCACCGCAGTAGCGGCTAGACCGCGCGCAGCATGATCTCGTCGAGCGCCTTCGTGAAGCTCGCGGGATCGGGGAGCTGTCCCGTATCGGCGAGATAGGCCTGGCCGAGCAGCAGCTTCGCGTAGGCGGCGAGCCGCGAGTCGGTGGAGTCGCTCGCGAACACGCTCTTCAGCTTCTCGATCAGCGGATGCGTGGGGTTGAGCTCGAGGACCGGGCGAACGGCGGGCGGTGCCTGGCCCATCTGCTCGAGCAGCTTGTGCATCCGCGGCGTCAGGTCGTGCTCGTCGGCGACGAGGCACGCGGGCGAGGACGTCAGCCGGCTCGACAGCCGGACCTCCTTGACCTCGTCCTGGATCGCGGCGCGCAGGCACACGAGCAGCTCGCCGAGCTCGCGTCGCTGATCCTCGATCGCGGCGTCGGCCGCCTTGCGCTCTTCCTCCGTGCCGGGCTGGACGTCGCCACGGCCGATCGACTTCAGCGGCTTGCCCTGGAACGTGGGCGTGCGCTCGAGCCAGATCTCGTCGACCGGATCGGAGAACAGCAGCACTTCGTACCCCTTCGCCGTGAAGCCCTCGAGGAGCGGCGACCGGGCGACCGCGTCCTTCGACGTACCGGTGAGCACGTAGATCTCCTCCTGGCCCTCCTTCATGCGGCCGACGTACTCGGCGAGCGTGGTCAGGGCGGTCGCATCCTTCGTCGACGACGTGACGATCAGATCGAGGAGCTTGTCGTGATCTCCCTCGGGACCGACCAGACCTTCCTTGAGCACCGGGCCGAAGCCGGCCCAGAAGCCGAGGTAGTCCTCGCGTGCGTCGCGCTTCATCTCCTCGAGCGTCGCGAACACCTTCTTCACGAGCTGCTTGCGGATCACGGCGATCTGCCGGTCCTTCTGCAGGATCTCGCGCGACACGTTGAGCGAGAGATCGTGCGCGTCCACGACGCCCTTGATGAACCGCAGGTAGCTGGGCATCAGCTCCTTGCACTCGTCCATCACGAACACGCGCTTGACGTACAACTGCACGCCGCGCTTCATCTCGGGGCTGAACAGATCGAACGGCGGCTGCGCGGGAACGTAGAGCAGCGCGTACGCCTCGAGCGTGCCCTCGATCTTGACCGGGATCGTGCGCAGCGGATCGTTCCAGTCGTGCGACAGGTGCTTGTAGAACTCCTTGTACTCGTCCTCGGTGACCTCGCTCTTCGGGCGGTCCCAGATCGCCTTCATCGAGTTCAGCGTCTTGTCGCCGCGCTTGATCGGGTACGCGACGAAGTCCGAGTAGTGCTTCACCACCTCGTCGATCACGCGGTCGTTCGTGTAGTCGCGGAGCCCGTGCTCCTCGTCGGCGGGCTTTAGGTGCAGCGTGATCGTGGTGCCGGGCTCGGCGCGCTCGGCATCCTCGATCGTGTACGAGCCGTCGCCGGTCGAGGTCCAGCGGGTGGACGTGGTCTCGCCGGCCCGGTGGGACACCAGCTCGATCCGGTCGGCGACCATGAACGCGGCGTAGAACCCGACGCCGAACTGCCCGATCAGCTCGGGCGCGATCCGGTCGGAGGGCGCGGCCTTCGCCGCCGCGAGGAACTCGCGGGTGCCCGACTTCGCGATGGTGCCGATGTTCTTGATCACCTCCTCGCGGGTCATGCCGATGCCGTTGTCGGCGATCGTCAGCGTGCGAGCGGCCGGATCCGCCGACAGCTCGATCTGGAGATCGTGCGAGGACTCCGCACCCGCGCCGCCCGAGAGGCGCTCGAAGCGGAGCTTGTCGAGCGCATCGGAGGCGTTCGAGATCAGCTCGCGGAGGAAGACGTTCTTGTCCGAGTAGAGTGAGTGGACCATCAGGTCCAGTAGTTGCTTCACCTCGGCCTGAAATTCGTGACGTTCGACGCTCATCGACATTCACTTAATCCTGTCTGGCCCCGCGCACAAGCCCACCCGTGTGCCAGGGTGACGGCGTGAGTGCTCCCGAGCTCCGGCCGTACCAGCGCGAGGCGATCGACGCCGTCCTCGCCGCGCGCCGCGCCGGGATCAAGCGGATGGTGGTCTGCCTGCCGACCGGGGCCGGCAAGACGGTGATCTTCTCGCACCTGGCGAGGCTGGCGAAGAAGCAGGTGCTCGTGCTCGCCCACCGCGAGGAGCTGCTCGGACAGGCGAGGGACAAGCTCGAGCGCGCGCTGGAAGGCGGTCGGGTGGTGGCCCTCGAGCGCGGCAGCGAGCGCGCCGCCGGCGATGCGCGGGTGGTGGTCGCCTCGCTGCGCTCGCTGTACGAGGAGCGGCTGGCGAAGCTCATCGAGGGGCGCGACCTGGGGCTCGTGATCTACGACGAGTGCCACCACGCCGCCGCGGATGACAACCTGCGCGTGCTGCGCCAGCTCGGCGCGTTCGAGCGGACGTGGGAGGGCACGCTCCTCGGGTTCACGGCGACCACCGCGCGCGGCGACGGCAAGGGCCTCGATCAGGTGTTCGAGCGCATCGTCTACTCGAAGACGCTGCCCGACCTGGTCGACGCGGGCTACCTCGCCCCGCTCAAGGGCTTCCGGATCAACACCGCCGCCGATCTGACGCGGCTGACCTCGGGCGGTGTGGACTTCGCCGACGAGGCGCTCGCGGAAGCGGTCGACATCGAGGAGCGCAACGCGCTGGTCGCGCGATCGATCCAGGAGCTCGCGCGCGATCGCCGGACGATCGCGTTCTGCGTCACCGTGAATCACGCGCGGAACCTGTCGCGCGCGCTCAACGCCGTCGGTGTGCCCGCCGGCATCGTCCACGGCGCGATGACCTCGGCCGACCGGGCCAAGGCGCTCGCGGAGTTTCGCGAGGGGCGGATCCAGGTGATCGCGAACGTGGCCGTGCTCACCGAGGGCTTCGATGACCCCGGCGTGTCGTGCATCGCGATGGCGCGGCCGACGCGCTCGGAGGGGATGTACGCGCAGTGCGTGGGGCGCGGCACGCGGCTCGCCGAGGGCAAGCAGGACTGCTTGATCCTCGACTTCGTCGACGTGTCGAACCTGAGCCTGTGCACGTTGCCTTCGTTGTTCGGGTGCCCGCGCGACCTCGATCTTCGCGGCGACGACGTGAACGAGGCGCGACGCACGTGGATGCAACTGATGCTCGATCACGAGGGCTTCGAGCTCGAGGCGGGCGCGCTCACCCTGCGCGAGATCCAGGACCGCGCCGAGAGCTTCGATCCGCTGACGCTCGAGCCGAACCTCGAGGTCCGCGCGATCTCCGGGAACGCGTGGTTCTCGCTCGGCCGGCACGGCGTGGGCCTGCACTTCGAGCCGTGGCCCGGGCGCGCGAGTGCGGTCACGGTGCTGAGGCGCGGTGCGCGCGGCAAGGCGTGGGAGGTCGCGCGCGACGGGCAGCTGATCGATCGGTTCTCGCGCCTCGAGCAGGCCGTCGAGGCGGTGGACTACGAGATCGAGCAGATGAGCCGGGCCGCGAACGCCTCGGCCCGCGACGACGCCCCGTGGCGCTCGCGTCCCGCGCCGCCGTCGTCGAGGGCCACGACGTACGCCGATGCCCTGCGCCTCGCCGTGTGGGAAGCGGTCACGCGCCGCTAGCAGGGACCGCTGTCGGGGCCACGCCGGCGCGCGGTCTGCACGCGGTTCCCGAACGGCAGGTCGAGGAACTTCTCGAGCCAGCCCTTGATCGATCCGGACGGCGGCACGAGCGCGCGCACCACGAACACCGCGTCGCGATCGATCACGACGCGCGTGTAGCCATCGTAAGGCTCGCAGCCATCGCGCCAGACCTCGCGGGTCTCGAACCACGGCATGCCCTTGGTCCGGCCCACGCGCAGCGTGAACTCCGCATCGCGATCGGGTTCGATGTGCGCGTTGCTCCACTGCGAGAACAGCTGC
This sequence comes from Haliangiales bacterium, assembly GCA_038203335.1. Classification (GTDB taxonomy): domain Bacteria; phylum Myxococcota_A; class Polyangia; order Haliangiales; family Haliangiaceae; genus JABFXX01. The sequence continues at coordinate 17,650 of JBBRED010000119.1, forward strand.
GGCATCGCGGTCTTCGCGAACGCGGTGATCTGCTCGTCGGTGGCGTCGGGCGCGGGCGCGCCGGGGAGCTCGTCGTGCGGGAGCGCGATCGCGGTGACGTCCGCGAACAGCTTCTCCTCCTCGACGGCATCGACGAGAAGCGCGGAGCCCGCCGTCATGCCCGGCGGGGCCGCGAGCTGCGCCCACTCCCACGCCGTGTGCTCGCCAGCGGCGACCGGGGAGCGCGCCGTGAATCCCGCGGGGAGCTCGAACGCGATGCGCGGCGCCACCGCCTGGTGCGCTTCCGCCGGCGGTCCGAACACCGTGAGGCCGGTCGTGGCGACCGCGAGGTGCGCACCGTCCCGCGAGAACACCATGCGCACCGGCGAGGGGCGGGGCAGCGCGTGCGCGTACAACGACTCGAGCTTCCCGCCGTCGCGGTGATAGATCGCGAGGCGGCGCTGGGAGGCGATCGCGAGGCGCGCGCCGTGCTGGCCGACCGCCACCACCGGTTCGTCGTCGGGGGACGGGGCGAGCGGAGCGGTCGCGAGGGTCGTGGCGGTGGCGAGATCGATCATCGCCACGCGATCGGGCAGCATCATCGCGGCGACCCCACCACCGGGATCGCAGACCAGCGGGGCCGCGGCGGCGAGACGCGCGGTCGTGACGATGCCGGTCGCGAGCGTCAGCGTGCGCAGGCGCGAGCCCGTCGTATCCACCTCGGTCCACGCGATCCGCGCGTCATCGACCCAGCAGGCGACCGGCGTGTCGTCGTGCCGCGCGATCGGGCTGCGCGCGGTCACGGCCGTGGAGGGCAGAGCGCGCACGACGATCACGTCGCCTTCGACCGCGACGATCGCGGTGCCGTTCGGTGACACGCTGAAGCCGCTGTCGAGGAACTCGTGGTCGATCGGCGTCATGGCGATCGGTCTGGTCGCGCCGGGGGCCGCGACCAGCAGCCACGCACGATCGGCCTCGCCGGTGTGCGGGCCATTCGCGAGGTTCTCCATCCGGCCCCAGCCGATCGCGACGAGCAGCGGGCGATCGATGGTGCCGACCACGGCGAGCGGCCGGATCTGCCCGTCGATCGCCCACGCGTGGCGACCGAGGTAGCGGCCATCGCGGGTCCATTGCCGCGCGCCGACCTCGAGCATGCCGCCCGGTCCGATCAGCGGCGGTGATTCGTTCCCGCCGGGGAGCACGCGCTCGAACAGCGGAGCGATCGGATCCGGTGCGCGGACCACCGGCTCGGGAGCGGGGTCGGAAGAGACGTGCTCCGACTTCGCCGAGCACGCCGCGACGGCGACCAACAAGAGCACGCGTGGCTTCACCCGGGTCCGGACGGATGCCCGTTGCCGGGAGTCGCATTCGCGCTAGTGTCGCCGGCCATGCGCACCCTCCTGCTGCTCCTGATCGCGTCCACGGCCTCGGCCGCGCCGAAGAAGCTCACGTTCGATGACTTCTGGACGGTCGCGGGCGTCGCGCGCACCGACACCGCCGACACGATCGCGAAGAAGTGGGGCACGCCCAAGGAGGACAAGGTCGTCGCCGGCGAGCGAACGCTCCGCTTCACCGATGGTCCCACGGTCAGGCTGCGGCAGAGCGGCGGCATGATGATCGACATGCTCATGCTCGGCGATGCGTTCGTGAAGGTGCACACAGATGCGGCGACTAGTTTGCTCGGTCAGACCTGCGCGGCCGCCGGTGCGCGCCTCGCGTTCTTCAAGAAGGGCAAGGTGCCCGGATATCTGACCTGCAAGCACTACGACAAGAACGGCTACTTCCTCGACGTCACGCTCATGTGCACGAAGACGGTGAGCACGGTGGTCGTGGTGTGGGAGCCGATGCCGGCCGAGGTCAAGGCGTCGCCGCTGCCGGACCACTGCTGAGCAGCGCACGCACTTCGACGGTCTCGGGATGATCCTTCCCTCGCCTCACCTCGAGGAGCGCGAGTGCCTTCTCGAGCTGTGGCCGCGCTTCGGCGGGCTTTCCGGCCGCCTGCTCGACACGTCCGTGGAGCTCGATCACCTTCGCGAGCGCATACGAGCTCTCGCCCTGCTTCGTCGCGATCGGGCGCGCGCGCTCCACCGCGGCGCGGGCTTGGGCGAAGCGCTTGTCGCGCATCGCCAGCTTGCCGAGCTGGAGCTCGATCGTATCGAGCGGGGGCAGCTCTCCGATCCTGCGCTGGACCTCGCGTGCTTCGAGGTACGTTGCCTCCGCGGTCTTCCAGTTGTTGCGCAGAGCCTGCGCGTGACCGAGGGCCATCGTTGCCTCCACGACCCTCTCGTGCTTCGAGCCGTAGACCTTCCGCGCGATCGTCACGGCACGCTGAGCGTCGGCCTCCGCCGCCGGCAGGTCTCCGAGCTCTTCCAGCGCCCACGCGCGCGAAGTCAGAGTAGGCACGAGCGTCGTCGCGTCCTTGCCGCCGACCTCCTCCTTGAGCGCGATCGCGCGATCGAGCTGTTCCCGCGCGGCCGTCCAGTGACCGGTGCGCAGCTCGACGTTGCCGAGCGTGGTCCACACCACCGCGAGGTGGCGGAACTTCGGGCCGTGAAGGAGCTCGAGCAGGGCGGCGGAGCGGTGCAGGTGCGCGCGGGCCGCGTCGGGATCCTCGAGCTCCATGTCGATGGTGGCGAGGCGGTTGAACTTGCGCGCGAGCTCCACGGTCTCGCCGAACGCAGGGATGTGCAGCGCGATCGATTCCTCGTAGTGGGCGCGGGCCGCCTTCCATTCGCCGCGAGCGATGTCGATGTCGCCGAGCGTACCGGTGAGGTCGGCGCGCAACCGCGGCGTGTTTCCCGCGCGCAACACGGCGGCCTCCGCGACGGCCGCCATCTGGACTGCCTCGTTCGGCAGCGAGTCGCGAGCGGCGAGCAGATCGAGCACGGCCATCCACGCCCGCGCGACGAGCCGGTCATCCCCCGCCTCGGCGGCGAACTTGGCGGCGGTCTCGAACATCGCGCGTGGTCCGGAGCGCTTCTCGGTCGCGATGTCCATCACGCCGCGGGTCAGCCACACCTCGGCGATCAGGTCCTTGCGCCCGGTAGCCTCGGCCTTCGGGATCAGGGCCTCGAGCTCCGCGGCCGCCTCCTTGATCTTGCCCGCCTGGCGCAGCACCTCGATGCGCGCGATCGTCGACGACAGCTCCGCGATCGTGGCGCGCGCCGCCGGATCCGTGGGCAGCGGGGAGATGCGATCCATGCGCTCGGTGTCGTTGCAGTCCGCGATCGGGGGCAACCCATCGACGAGTCGCTCGCGGTCCCCGCCGTTCGCGATCTCGCCGAGCGCAGCCTCCACGGTGGTTCGCGCGCGATCGAAGCACAGCTCGCGGAGCTGGAGCAGGGCGACGGACTGCGTGCGCCGCGTGTACGTGTCCTCGCACGCCGTGGCGCGATCCGTTCGCCACGTGGTCATCCACGCGTCGAGCTTCGGTAGGACCTTGTCCTCGGCCACCACCGGCAGCTTGGCCCGCAGCGCCGCCGCGGGTACGAGACCATCGGCGGCGTGGAGGCACGGCGATTCGACGGCCGCGCCTCCCGGCGACCCGCGCAGCGACGCCACCGCCACGCCGGCGCCGATCAGCACGAGGCCCGCGGCCGCGATGCCGAACGCGCGCCGGC
>JBBRED010000120.1:0-21138 GCA_038203335.1 Haliangiales bacterium
ACGCACGGACGTAGCGCTCGTAGAGGAAGGCGTAGAAGTCGACCTCGAGGTGGTTGACGCCGATCTGCAGCGCGGGCGAAGCCGGCGTGTTGTCACCGATCGTGAAGTCGAGCGGCTTCTGCGGGCGCGTGACGAGCAGCAGCGGATCCTTGCCGGTATCCGAGGTCAGCTCGCCGAGCGACGGAACGAGCAGCGAGATCGTGCCGACGTTGAGCTGGTTGATGAACGTGGTGCCGACGCCGAGGCACATCGCACCGGAGGTCACGAGGTGGTGACCCGCGAGGTCGAGCATCGTCTCCGACATACCCATCGCGATGTCCGCGGCGGGCTCCGGGTTGCCGTCGAACTGACCGGCGGGGTTGAGCGAGAACGTCGAGCGCGTGGTGATCGGGAGGTTCGCCGGGGCGCTGCCGAACGCGGGCGGCACCATCGGCGGCACGCACAGGTTCGGCTCGCTCGCGAACGGGATCTGGTCACCGCGGAGGCCGGTGCGGGTGGTCGGATCCTGGTCGGCGTTCATGCCGGTGATCACGCCGAGGCTGAGCGCCTTCTTCGCGCCATCGAGGCGGACGTAGCCGCCCGGGACGATGCGGGCCTCCATGAGGCCCTCGGTGCCGGGGGAGACGCCCTCGAGCAGCGCGCCGACATCCATCATGCCCTTCACGCCCAGCGGGTTCGGGAGGAAGTTCTGGATCAACGGATCGATGAGCGGCGTCAGCAGGCCCTTGATCGCGTTCGGGATGGCATCGAGCAGGCCAGCGACGAGGTTGCCGAAGCTCGAGAGGATGCCGCAGCCCGTGAAGTTGAGGTTGAGGGCGAACGAGTTGATGTTCGCGAGGTGAATGTCGAGCTCACCGTCGACCGGCTTGATGCCGAACGCGACGTCGAAGCTGCCGTTGAGGTTGCTCGAGCTGATGCCGAGGTTGCACGAGTCGACGTGGAGGCCGAGCGCATAGAAGTCGAGGTGGAGCGTCGTGTTGATCGACGTCGAGAGGTTGAGCCGGAGCGTGTTCTGGTTCGTCACCTGAACACCGAGGCCCGCCGGAGCCGCGTTGAGGTTCACGGCGATCTTGCAGCCGTTCGTGCAGCCCGTGCCGGAGTTCTGGTGGCAGTAGTCGGCGCTCGCGACGTTGAAGCCCGCGATGCTGACGCCCGCGCTGCCGGCGGGGACGCAGATGCCGCTCTGGAGCGAGTTGTTGAGGAGACCGGGCAGCAGATCCGTGAGCTTCTTGAAGCCCTGCTGGGTGACCCGGATCTGCGCGCCACCTTCAACGGTCTGATCCGCTGGCAGTTTTCCGCCGGGCAGAGGTTGCGTGGAGCTGCATGCGCCGCAGCCACCGAGATTTCCGCATGCGCCCATCAGGACGATGAACGTGGTCGAAAGCAGCAAATTGATTCGAGTCGAGCGTACGAACACGGCATCCTCCCGGCGAAGACCGAGACCCCCCTCTAGGAGTCCCTCATCACAACGAATCGACGTATACGATGATCGCTATTCAGTAGGAAAGAACAATCACCAAGCTACCCCCCCGATATTTTAGGGTTTTCGTGGGTAGGACCACGCATCGCGCCACGACCTGAGTTCAGATACTTAGACCGAACGAACGTGAGCGGTAAGACACGGGACCAGGCCGGGCTAGACAGTGAGGGACCCATGCCGCTATCTACTGCGCCCGACCAAGGGTCCGTAGCTCAGCTGGATAGAGCGCCGGGCTTCGAACCCGTAGGTCAGGGGTTCGAATCCCTTCGGACTCACCTGAAAATCGAAAAGACGACACAGCATCCGGGGGCGTAGCTCAATGGTAGAGCATCGGACTCTTAATCCGCTGGTTGACGGTTCGAGTCCGTCCGCCCTCACCCGACGCAACGACGACAGCGGCTTCACAGAAGCCGCTGTTATTCGTTTGGGGACCTGATCCGCGCGAGCTGCCCGCACGCCGCGGAGATGTCGTCGCCGCGCGGCCACCGGATCATCGTGCGCAGCCCCGCCTCGGCGACCACGCGCCGGAACGCCTCGATCCGATCGGGTGGCGAGGCGCGCAGCGGGCTGCCCGCGATCGGGTTGTGCGGGATCAGATTGAGCCGTGCGTTGACGCCGCGCAGGAGCTCCGGGATCCGGCGCGCATCGTCGTCGCGGTCATTGATCCCGTCGAACATGACGTATTCGATGAAGTGCAGCCGCTCGGGATCCGCGCGGAGCGCGTCGAGCAGCGCCTCGATCGGCCAGGTCTTCGTCTGCGGCATCACGGCGAGGCGCTGCGCGTTCGTGGTGCCGTTGAGCGAGAGCGCGAGGCTGCCGCGGCACTCGGCGAGAAACCGCTTGATGCCGGGGAGCACGCCCGAGGTCGACACGGTGACCTGCGCCCGTCCCAGCTGAGGGGCCGGAGACTGCGTGAGGATCTCGACCGCCGTCAGCACCTCGTCGAGGTTGTCCATCGGCTCGCCCATGCCCATGAACACCACGTTCGTCGCCGGCGCGGCGGCTGGCGCGAGCGCGCGGGCGATCAGGAACTGCGCGATGATCTCGTCGGCGCGCAGGTTCCGGCGAAACCCGAGCGTGGCCGTGGCGCAGAACGTACAGCTCCGGGTGCAGCCGATCTGGCTCGACACGCAGATCGTGGAGCGGCGCGCCGTGGGGATCATGACGGTCTCGACGGTTCCGCCGTCGACCGCGATCAGGAGCTTGATCGTCCCGTCGGCGGCGGTGGATTGACTCGCGATGTGCACGTCGCTCACGCCGCAGGTCGCGCGCAGCTTGCTCCACGCGGCCGCGCCCAGCCCGGCGACGCTCGACGGGAGCTCGGCGCTCCACGGCCGGTCTCCGTAGATCCACTTCGCCGCGGCGAGAGCGCGCGTTCGACTCTCGAGGAGGTCGGTGAGCGCGCGCACGGTCATGCCCGCGAGCATCACGAGCCGTCGATCCTTGCCCGCACTGCGCGGAGGAGCGCGCTCGGATCGAACGGTTTGCGTAGCAGCGGCACGTCGGTGGTGGCGAGGAAACGGTCGGTGAGCTCGTCGGCGCCGTAGCCGCTCGCGAACAGCACGCGGACGTCGGGGCGCTGCGCGCGGAGCTGCTCGTACGCACCGCGACCACCGAGCTCCGGCATCACCGCATCGAGCAGCACGAGATCGAAGTGCTCGCGCGCGGCCGCGGCGACGGCTTCCTTGCCGTTGGTCACGGTGACCACGCGGTAACCGGCGCGAACGAGGATGTTCTCGATCGCGCGTCGCACCTGCGGCTGATCGTCCGCGACGAGGATGCGCTCGGTCCCGGTGGGCGCCGCGCTGGCGCGGGCATCGCGCTCGACCGCGGAGGCCCGCTCGCTGGTCGGCAGGTAGAGCTTGAACGTGGTCCCGATCCCGACCTCGCTATAGAGGTGGATCAAGCCTCCGTGCTGCTCGACGATTCCGCGACTCACCGCGAGACCGAGGCCGGTTCCTCGACCCTCGGTCTTGGTGGTGAAGAACGGCTCGAACACGCGCTCGGCGACCTCGGGCGCCATGCCGGTCCCGGTGTCACTGACGCTGACCAGGACGTAGCGGCCCTCGCGCGCCCACGGATGCTCCTCGACGAACTGCGCCGAGAGCGTGGTGCACTCGGAGCGGATCGTCAGGCGCCCACCGCCCGGCATCGCATCGCGCGCGTTGAGGCAGAGGTTGACCAGGACCTGCTCGATCTGCGACGTCTCGGCGAGCATCGACGGAAGATCGGCACCCGCGTCGAGTACGATCGAGATATCCGCCGGGATCACACGGCGCAGCATCGTGACCGCGGCATCGAGCGTCGCGTTGATGTCCGCCGGCGCGAGCATCAGCGGCTGCCGGTGACCGAGCGCGAGCAGCCGCCGCGTCAGCTCCGCGGCGCGCGCCACCGCGTCGCGAATGACCTGGAGCTCCTCGCGACGTGCCGGATCCTCCTCGTCCTCGTGGAGCATCGAGGCGCTCGCGGTGATCACGGTGAGGAGATTGTTGAAGTCGTGCGCGACGCCGCCGGCGAGCTGCCCGAGGCTCTCGAGGCGCTGCCGCTGCGCGAGCTTGCGATCGAGCTCCGCGCGCTGGCGGGCCGCGTCCTCTCGCTGCCGCAGCAGGACGATGCGCGCCGATGCGACGACGATCTGACCGGCGAGGCGGGTGAGGTACGCGAGCTCCTCGTCGGTGGGCATCCGCACGCCCTCGTCGCGAAACGTACCGGTACCGAGCATGCCGAACGGCTGATCGAGCAAGCGCAGCGGGACGTTGACGATGGTCCGGTTGCCGAGGTGTTCGACGACCGCGCGGTTCACGTTCGGATCGGTCTGCGCATCGCGCACGACCTCCGGCCCGGTCGCGACGAGGAGCCGCGACACGTATGGATCGGTATCGATGGGCAGGATCGCCGCCTCGGCCCAGATGTCGCGATCCGCCGCTCCGGCCGCCGCGAGGATCCGGCACACGCGCGCGTCGAGATCGAACACGGCGATCCAGGCCGAGCGGTAGCCGAACACGTCGAAGATCTCCTCACCCGTGATGCGCAGGAGCTCCGCAACATCGGACGCAGCCTGCAGGCGCTGCGCGAACGCGAGCAGCCGGGCATCGTCGAGCGTGGGCACGAGCGGACCTTCGCACGAACTGACCGCGACCGGCGCGGGTTACGACTGGACGACTCGTGCCCAGTCCACGTCGGTGAGCCACGGCAACTGGCGCAGGTAGTCGCGGAAGTCCGCGCGGTCCCAGGCTTCCAGGGAGACCAGCACCATCCGCGGCAGCACACCGAGGTACCGCCGGCCGACCTTGCGGCGGAGGGCGAGCCGCTCGCGGAACGTTTCCTCCACGACGTTCGCGGCGGCGACCTCCTTGTGCGGCGTGTACGAGGCGATCGCAGGCGATCGCGCCGCGCACAGCTCGGGCGCCGTGTAGACGTAGAGCTGTGCGCACGTGGTCGGGCGCACCGCATAGACGGTGCAGCGCTCGGCACCGTCGAGAAACAGACACGGCGTGAACCACGCGCGCGCGGTCGTGGCCTCCATTGCCTCGGCGCGGCTCCGCAGATCGGCGCGCAGCTCGGGCGTGTCGCGGCCGGTGCGCTTGAGCTCGTCGGCGATGATCAGGCCCTCGTAGAGGCGGACGATCACGTAGGACGAGCAGCACGCCTTGGTCGCGGTGCAGGTCGCGCACTGCATCGGCAGCGCGTGCTGAGTGGCGACGGCCTGCGCGCCGAGACCCGCGTCGCGATGGTTGGCCGCGACCTCGCCGGCGAGCCAGGGAATGATCCCTTCCTCGACCACGAATTCACCGAGGGTCCGGATCGCCTGCACGGCGTCATCCTAGCGTGGTTAGCCGTAGCGGTCGTTGCGCCACGGATACGCGGTGTTCGAGTACCCGCGCTCTTCCCAGAACCCGTGCTTGTCGGCGGTCATCAGCTCGAGCCGGTTGACCCACTTCGCGCCCTTCCAGGCGTAGAGCTGCGGCGTGATCACGCGGACCGGTCCACCGTGCTCGCGCGCGAGCGGCTCGTGATCGGCGGTGTGGACGAGCAGCACGTCGGGCTTGATCGCCTCGGCGATCGAGATGTTCGTGGTGTAGCCGTCGTACGCGTGGAACATGACGAACGTCGCCTCGTCCTTCGGCTCGGCGAGCGCGATCACGTCGGCGACGCGCACGCCGCGCCACGGCACGTCGAACCGCGACCACTTCGTGACGCAGTGAAAGTCGCTGACGTCGTCGACCTGCTCGAGCGCCTGGAACGCGGCCCAGTCGAGCGCGAGCGGTCGCGTGCACGCGCCGTCGACGACGAGCTTCCAGCGATCGAGAGGCACGGTGGGCTGCGCGCCGAGATCGAGGACCGGCCACTTGTGCGTCTCGACCTGATCGACCGGGAGCTTCGGCATGCCGTGCCGGTTCGCGGCGCCCGAGCCCAGCGGGGCGGCGTCGGCCATCGAGGGCGTCGCGTGCGACTCGGCCTGGAACCGCGCGCGGAGCTTCATTCGCGCCTCGATGATCTTGTCTCGATCGGCCACGAGGAAGCCTAGCGCAGGAAACCGCGAGCAGATCCGCGGGGATGTGAAAGAGCACGCAACCGGGCGCGGGGCGTGTCGATAGGCGGCTCCATGACCAACAAGTCGCTCGCCATCCTCCTCTCCCTGTCCTCCGCCTGCGGCCTGATCAAGGTCAACGGCAAGCCGCTCGGCGGTGGAGGCTCGTCGACCTCGTCGACCCCGGCGAGCTCGTCGGCCTCCGAGCCCGAGGCGACGAAGACCGAGTCGTATGGCGCCGAGAGCCCTGCCGAGTCCGACGCCCGTTGGGAGCGGGGGATCAACGAGAAGAAGAAGGCCGACGCGGCGAGCAAGGCCGGGCTCCCGGCGATGTGCACCGAGCACAGCATCGCCACCCCCAAGGACGTCGACCTGAAGAAGTTCGACGACCTGGACCGTCCGGAGCACGACTGGACGGACGACGCGCGGAACTTCGCCGACGTGATGTGCTCGACGCGAGGAGAACATCTCGACCTTCGCCCGCAGGTAATGTCGCTCCGCACGAAGTGGATGAAGCAACACGGGCTCGACGAGAACGACTTCACGGTGCTGGTGCTGGAGAAGATGGGACGCAGCTGGCCGCGCCAGAAACTCAGCGAGATCCCCGGGCCGGTTGCGCAGACCGAGAACGCGTCTCTGACCAACCTCGATCAATATGGCTCGAACACCTCGATGCTCGCGCGTGTGTCGTTCGTCGAAGGTTGCCTCCCCGAGGTGCGACGCAAGGGCGTGCTGCAGAAGATCCTGTGCGTGACCGAGCCGCTCGATCCGGGAAAGGGCATGGCGGAGATCGACGCCGCTCCCGACATCAACATCGGGACCCGCTATCACCTGCGCCGGAGGGTGTGGAACGCCGTGTCGGCCCAGACCGCGATGCGCGAGGAGCTGACCAAGGAGGCCAAGGACGACCCGGGGATCGCGAAGCTCGTCGCGATCGCCGAGGCGCAGCGCAAGGACTGGGCAGCCCCGAATGCGACGCGGACGAAGCTCGCGCGGCTCCTCGAGTCGATGGAGGCGGCGACCGTAGCCAAGAAGCGCTCGGCGTTCGCCGGATGCGAGACGACGACGCGCGCGGCGTGGGCGGATGCCGTGAAGGCGGCCGAGCTGCCGGCCGTCGCCGAGAAGGACGTCCTGGCCACGATGATGAACGCCGTGTTCACGACGCCGGAGGCCTACCTCGCGTACCGAGCGCTGGAGCTGTGTGCGGACGGCATGGATGCGAGCTTCACGTCGCGCCTCGACGTGATCGGCGCGTCGCAGGAACGCCGGGGGCCGCGCAGCTCCACGATCGCCGCGTGGTCCGCGGCCTCGGGCGAGATCAAGTTCGATAGCAAGGAGCTCAAGATGTTCGAGTTGCTCCGCGATGTCGGTGCCAGCGGCGGTTCGCACCCCATGCGCGTCAACGTCGGCACGATCGACAAGGTCGTCGTCACCGCCGGCGGCGTCCACGTCTCGTTCCGGCCGGACACCTTCGAGTACGAGGACTGCATCAACTGGCGCTCGACGGGACGAATCTCGCGGATCGAGACCAACGGCGCGGTCAGCTACCAGCAGATCTGCACGCAGACCGGTCGTGTGAAGTTCGATCGCAAGCCCGATGACGTGACGATGAGCGCGTTCATCGGCACCGGCCTCAAGTCGGGGATGCTGTTGATGGTCGCCGTGGAGGAGTCCTTCCCCATCGTCGCCACCGCGAGCAGCAAGTCGACCAAGGCCGCGTGGCTGTTCGGCGTGGCGCTCAAGTGATCAGAGCGGGTACACGGCGACGCACGCCTCGGGGTCGGAGTAGCGGTCGACCCACTGGCCGTCGTTGCACTGGTACCACTCGCCGTCGAACTTGGACTCGACGCAGCTGTTCTCGGGAACGTCGCGCTCGAGGGTGCCGGAGTAGCAGGTCGCGGAGGTCGGCGTGGTCCCGCCGCCGGTTCCACCGCCGGTGCCGCCACCGGTCGTGGTGCCGCCGTAGTCGGTGAGCGCCTGGCGTGCGTAGGCGAGGCGCTGCGTCTGCGCGCAGGTGCCGCAGATCTCGTACTTGTTCTGGAACGCGGTGACCGCGGCGGTGATCGTGGTGGCGGCGCGTAGCTCGGTGAGGCCGTACCCGCCGACCGTCGCCATCTCGTACCAGATGAAGTCGAGCTGGGTCTGGAGCGCCCAGCGGTTCCCGCCGCGCGCGGCCGCGTACGAGGTCAGGCTCTTCGCGCCGGTGTTGAACCGGCCGCCGACCGACCACTGCGCGATGCCGCGGCCCGGACCGCCGCTGTACTCGACCGCGGTGGGACGAACGCTCGACTCCTGCATGAGGTTGCCGACGATGCCGGCCGCCTGGGTCGGCGTCAGGCCCTTCGCGACGAAGTAGTTGAACGCGGTGCGCGCGTTGTTGCCGAGTGCGGCCTCCGACTGGAGCGGCGGCAGGTCGTCTTCGGCCGGGAGGTTGTCCTCGCCCACCATGCAGCCGGTGGCGAACAGGACGGCGAGGAGAGCGGCGACTCGCGTGGGGTACTTCATGTCGAGGTCAGTCATCGCAAGGCATGTGCCCAGATTGGCCGAACGATCTCATGCACTTGGAGCGCAGCGGATCTGGGATCGGGGTCCTCAGCCGGCGAGCGCTCCCCCTGGCAACTGCCGTCGTGCAACTCGTTGCACAACGCCGAACCGTGCGAGCGCGAGCTGTTTGCACGGCAGGATCGGGTACGCGAAGCGGATGATCCGCGCCTTGAGCTGATCGGACGGCGCGAGCAGCAGGCGATCGATCAGCGCGGGGTGATGGGTGCCGGTGAGGCGGCGCGCCCACGCCGGCATCAGCGCCATCGACGCGTGCAGGCCGAGCCAGGCCTCGCGCTGCGGTGGTCTGTTCGGTGACCGCGAGCCGGGGGCTGCTGGTCAACCTGGTGTCGTCGACGATCCTCCAGCTCGTGCTCGAGCCGCCGGGGGACGTCAGCCGCTGGGCGCTGCTGGACGAGCTGGCACGGTGGATGGAGGACCGGATCACCGTGGGCGTGCAGCAATAGGCGGCAGGGTGAACGCGTGCGCGCTGGCGTAACGTGGGCGAGGCTTGATGAGCGAGCGATGAAGCGGATCCTGCTGATGGACGATAGCGAGCTGTTCCTCGAGGTCACGCGCACGGGCCTCCAGCGCGCGGGGTACGAGGTGGTCTGCGCGAGCGATCTCGCGCAGCTCGAGCGCGCGCGGCAGCACGGCGCGGCCGATCTGGTGCTCATGGACGTCGAGATGCCCGAGGCGTTCGGGGACGACATCGCGATGACGTTCCGGCACGCCTACGATATCCAGGCGCCGATCTATCTACTGTCCAGCCTCGATGAAGCGGACCTCGCGGATCGCGTGCAGTGGGCGCAGATCGACGGCTTCATCCCGAAACGGCTCGGGCTCGAGGCGATCATCGGCCGGGTGCGCGCGATCCTGCCGCCCGACGGAGCCGGCAATGTCTGATCAGCGCCGAGAAGAGCGCGTGCCCTTGCGGCTGATCGTCGAGTACGAGGACGCCGATGACTTCATCGGCGACTACACCGACAACCTGTCGACGGGCGGCACGTTCATCCTGACCAGCCGCGTGCTCGAGCGCGAGTCGACGGTGGAGCTCGTGCTGTCGTTCCCGGGCCTGCTGCAGCCGATCTGCCTCGCCGGGATCGTGCGCTGGGTCCGCGGCGGCGCGAACCCCGGCGTCGGCGTGGAGTTTCTGCCGGGCCACGACCACGACAAGCTCGCCGACCTGGTCGATGCGATCCGCCGCGGCGACTCGGACACGCTCGGCCGCGTGGTCCACGTCCTCGTGGCCGAGGACAATCGCCACGTGGCGGAGCTGCTGTGCAGTGGCCTCGGCGCATCGGCGAAGCGATTCTTCACGCCGTCGCTGACGTTCCGGTTCGCGACCGCCGAGACCGGTGCCTCGGCGCTGGAGCTGCTGCGCCACACCGCGTTCGACGTGGCGATCGTCGCGGTCTATCTGCCGGTGGTCGACGGTCCGCACGTGATCGCGCAGGCGCGCCACGACCTCGGGCTCGTGGACCTGCCGATCATCGCGATCTCGACCGGCGGCGCCTCGGCGCGGACGCAGGCACTCGAGGCTGGCGCCAATCTGTTCCTCGACAAGCCGATGCGGCTGCGCGACGTGCTCGAGTCGGTGCGCCGCCTCGTTCCGCTCTCGGCCTAGAGTGAGCATGGCGACGATTGCCTCGAGCAGGCCGACCACATCAGCTCCGGCGACTCCGGCCCGGAGAGCCGTTGTCAGCGTGCGAGGCGGATGTAGATTGCGATTTCCATGGCCATCGGCGAAGTGATCAACCTGCGCGTCGCCGACGCGCGTGCCCTGGGGCGGGAGCACCGAGCAGATCTCTCCAGCGTTCGTCCGGGCGGACGCAGCGTCCGCCGCCCGGAATTCGCCGGACGTGTAGAGTCCGCGCATGTCGCAAGCGCTTGTTCCCGTTGACTCCGGGCGCCGTACCACCGTCACCTACGCGGTGACCGGGGATCCGTGGCCGACGATCGCGACGTGGGCCAAGGGCCACGGCTTCAACCCGCGCGAGCCGCAGACCGGCAACACGAAGCTGTTCCAGAAGGGCAGCGGCCTGTTCACCGCGCCGATGCGGGCGCAGTTCACGCACACCGGTAACAGCGTCGAGGTGCAGGCCTACCTTCACATCCCGCTGTTCACGCGGATCATGGCGCTGTTCATGTTGCCGGCCGAGATGCACGTCCGCTCCGGCGGGTTCCGCGCCGTGTTACCGCGGAGCATCGCGCGCAAGGCGGTCAACGAGCTGCTCGTGCAGGTCGGCGCCGATCCGATCGCGTAGCGACTAAGTTACGTTAGGCGGCCATGCGGCCAACGGTCGAGTGACCGAGGGCGATCGCGAGCGGCAGCGGGGCGGGCGCCGACTGGCCCTGCGCCTCGACGTCCGCGGCCCACAGATAGAGGCACGTGTAGTAGGCCATCCGCAGGAACGTGGAGAACGCGGCGTAGATCGCGAACATCACGCCGAACACGCTGATGCCGACGACGAACGCGGTGGTGCCGTGGAGGTTCGAGAGCAGCAGGTACTCGAGGCCGAACACCGCCGCGAACCAGACGAAGCCGATCAGGCCGGTGATCCCGCGCACGCCGACCTCGCCGACGCCGATCAAGAGGAGGTGACCCTTGTGGAGCGCGCGCACGCGCTTCATCGCCTTTCCGAAGCCTGCATCCTCGATGATGATGCAGGGCAGGAGCAGGCAGGTGAGCGTGGTCCAGATCGAGTCCACGATGCCCGCGATGATCCGGCCGGCGATCCCGTTCTCGTCGCGCGCCGCCGACACGAACGCGTCGACGATGGTGGAGATCACCGACAGGAAGAAGATCGCGACGAAGTTCTTCCCGGCGTCCTTCACGCCCGCGGCAAGCGACGGCCGGCCACCCTTGAGGTGGACATCGATCATGTTCACGGTCACGCCGCAGAAGAAGTAGAAGATCGTGAACGCGCCGAGCATGCACACGAAGCCGACGGCGGCCCACGTGCCGTTCGACCACACGGGGTGGATCGAGATGAGGAGCGCGATCCAGGCCACGAAGTAGCCGATGCTGATCAGCACCTGGTAGAGCGAGGGCAAGAGCAGCTTCTTGTCCTTGCCGGCCATCGCGAACGCGGCCTTCATGAACGACCACCCCTTACCGAGACTGTCGAAGAACCCCATGGGCCGGTGATATCACGCGCCGCGGGCGGTGCGAGCAGAACCGTCGGTGGCGACCAGGAGCTGATCGCGCGGGTCCCATGCGTACACGTTCGCACCATCGGACACATCGAGGTCCTTGATGCCGCGCTTGATCGGGCGGAAGCCGTCGGTCATCGGAAGCGTGTCGACGATGCGGATCCGGCGCGGCCGGGCGTACTCGGGGAGACCCGCGATCGCGACTGACATGGCGGCGAGGTCGAGCGAGGCACCGGGCTGGAGTTCGATCGCGGCGATCGGGATCTCGATCGCGGGGTCGACGGGATCCGCGTGGCCCGCGGCGATGCAATGGGCCACACCGGGCACCTCGTAGAGCGCGTCCTCGATGCGGGTGGAGGCGACGGCGCCGAGCCGGGTCTGGATCATCTGGCTCGCGCGATCGAGGAACCAGAAGTCGCCCTCGGTATCGACGGAGAAGATGTCGCCCGTGACGAACCACAGATCGCCGGGCTCGAACGCATCGCGGATGAGGCGGCGAGGATCGATGTGCGCGACATCGGTGCCGGCGCGCTCGGAGAGCCGCGCGACGAGCATGCCGGGCTCGTCGAGCCGTGCGCGGATCAGGCGACCCTGGCCGTCCCGCTCGAAGTCATCGTCGGGGAAGCTCCAGGCGGCGACCGCGACCTCGGGGCTGCCGGGCAGCGGGCGGCCGACCGAGCCGATCTTCTTGCCGCGGGCGTTCGCGAGCACGGTGTTCGCCTCGGTCGAGGCGTAGAGCTCGAGCACGCCGACCGGGCCGAACCGCGCCATCAGATCGCGCCACACATCGCGGCGCATGCCGGAGCCCGCGAACAGGCGCACCGGGTTGTTCTTCTCGCCGAGCACGGGCTGCGCGTCGACGAGCCGGCGACACATCTCGCCGGCGTAGAACACGACGCTCGCGCCGTAGCGCCGGATCTCGTCCCAGAACGTCCCGGGCGCGAACGAGCTCGCGAGCGCGAGGCGCGCACCACTGACGAGCGCCGAGCCCGCGGACACCAGCGTGCCCGACGGGTGGTGCAGCGGCAGGCAGCAGTACACGGTGTCCCGCGTGGTCAGCGTGGCGGCGGCGGCCGCGCCAAGCGCCGAGAACGCCCAGCGGCGGTTCGTGATCCGCGTGGCGCGCGGTGGCTCGTGGGTTCCCGACGACACGAACACCATCGCGAGGTCGCGCGCGCGGCCCGGATCCGGCTTGTACCAGGCGGGCGACGTGACGGTCTCCGGATCGATCGACTCCATGTCGAGCACGCCCGCGGGGAGCGTGCGCTGCACACCGGGCTGCCACGGCACCTCGCCGACGCCGCCGAGCACGAACACCTTGCCGGCGATCGCGGCGCGCGCGCGAGCGGCGCCATCCGGATCGACGATCACGATCTCGGTCTCGCCGAGCTCCATGACCTTCGGCAGCATCTCGTCGTGGGTCTCGGGCGACAGCAGCACCGCGACCGCGCCGAGCCGGTTGAGCGCGCACACGATCGAGAGGTGACTGGGCCGCGACTTCATCATCACGCCGACCTTCTCGCCGGGCTTGATGCCGCAGGCGATCAGCCCCTTGACGACGGCATCCACGCGGCGATTCGCCTCCGCGTAGGTGAACGCGCGGCCGCGGAACAGGAAGAACGTGCGCTCGCCGATCTTGTGCGCCTGCTCCGAGAGCGAGCGACCGAAGGAGACGAGCGAGTCGTCCTGCATCTGCCGCAGCTTGTTGAGGCGGGGCAGCTGCCAGCGCGCGTTGTCGAGGTAGTTGCCGAGATCCTCGGAGAGCTCGCCGATCCGATCCACGGCGGCCTTCGCGGTCTTCTCGACGACCTCGCGCGCGATCTCGAACGTCGAGTCGTCATCGTCGTCGTCCTCGTCATCCTCGTGCGGCTCGGGCCGCGCGAACGGATCGGGAACGGTGCTGGCACGCACGTCGATCGCGGTCTCCGGCACGCGACCGCGCATCCACTCGACGACGCTTGGCCACGTCACGGTCAGCGCCGTGGTGCCGACGACGAGACCGAAGTGCCCCGCCTTCAGCGGGATCTCGTACATCCGGTCGACCTTCGGCGCCGCGCGGCGGATGCCGCGGACGGCCGCCGGGCGCCCCATCTCGTCGCGGCTGCCGACGAAGTAGAGGATCGGGCAGGTCAGGTCGTCGAGCGTGACCGAGTGGCCATCGATCACGAAGCCGCCCGACTGCATCTTGTTGCCGACGATCATCTCGTCGACGAACTTGCGGAACGCGGGTCCCGGCCACGCGACGAAGCCCTCGCCTCCGAGGAACAGCCGCTTCGCCTCGCGCTTCTCGAGCGCGGTGCGATCGTGGAGGTTCTTCACGAAGTCGACGAGCTGCGAGACCTCCTTCCGCGCCGACAGCAGCTTGAAGCCGGTCGACGTGAAGAAGCCAGGCAGGCCCTCGATGCGCGCGAGCACCGGCGACAGCGCGGCGCGCAGGCTCGCGACCAGTCGCTCCGTGGTGTCCTCGCCGAGCTTCACCGTGCGGTGGAGATCGACGGGGCTGCCCATCGTGATCACGCTCGCGAGGTTCTTCGACTTGCGGAACGCCGCCGCCTGATACGCGAACATGCCGCCCTGCGAGTAGCCGGCCATGTGCACGTCCTGGCCGGTCGCGGTGTGCACGCGATCGATCGCCTCGGAGACCGCGCGCACGTGATCGTCGAGCGTGCGATCCATACCGCCCTCTTCGCGCTCGGGTGCACCGAAGTCGACGAGCCACACGTCCACGCCCCACCGCGAGAGCGCGGCGACGGCGCTGACGTCGGGCGAGATGTCGTAGACCTCCGACGCGACCATCAATGGCGGCACCAGGAGCAGCGGCGCGGCCACCGGGATCACACCGGGATCCGGCGTCGCTTGATATCGACGGAGGCGATAGACGCGCTCCTCGTGAATGATCTCGAACGGCGCACCGTACGGCGCGGTCAGGCGACCGGCCCTCGCGATCTCGAGCGCGTTCTGCCACATCAGGCCAACCCGCCGGAGCCGCCTCGCCCACCACACCTGCCGCCGCCGCCGCCGGGTCGCTCCCCCGCCGGCCTCCGCAGCCGTGGCCATGGTCAGCCCGGCTCGCCGGCGAGCCGGTAGCCGACGCCGCGCTTGCTCTCGATCAGATCATCCGCGGCGACGCTCGCCAGCTTGCGGCGAACGCGGTGCACGAGCTCGCGCACGTTCTCGCTGTCGGCCTGCACGGAGCGGAAGGACAGCGCATCGGCGATCTCGTGCCACGCGACGTACGCGAGCTCCGCATCGCTGACCGTGCGCCGGCGCTCGACGAGGAGCTGGAGCAAGCCGAACTCCATCGCGGCGAGCTCGATCGACGACTCGGCGATCCGGAGCACACCTCCATCGACACGCTGGCGGAGATCGAGCAGGTGACCGCGCGGCGTGGTGACCTTCGCGGAGAACACCAGCTCGTCGCGGCGCGTGGGCGCGGTGCGACCCGAACCGCGAGGCGGCTCGATCTTCGGGAGGGCCTCGGACCAGAAGTAGAACTTCACGTCGCCGAGGCGGATCGTGTTGCCGTTGGTGAGGGCCACGTCGGTGACGCGATTGCCCTCGACCTCGGTGCCGTTGCGGCTCGAGTTATCGATGATGCGCCACGCGCCATCGACCTGCTTCAACGCTGCGTGCTCGCTGGAGACCGAGGCGTGAAGGACGGCGATGTCGACCCGCGGATCGCGGCCCACCTTCGCGCCATCGGTGATTGCGTGAGCCACGCCCCACGCATCTACCAAGGCCGCGGTGGCCGTGGGGACTCGCGAGAAAATCTGCTCGCTGGTGATGCCGGGTGAGGCGATTGCTACGCCGTGGGACGTGCACAGCACGCCGATCGACCGCGGCGACGAGCAAAGAAGACACGCAACCATGCCTGCTTACGATGACCCGGGAGTCCGGTCTTACGCAAGCGTGCGGACCAGGTACCGAGGGAAGCGAGCTAGCTCACAGATCCGTGAGCAAGAGGTGAGCTGTCCCGGCCTGGGCCTATAATCAACAGCCATGCGGCACGTAGCTTCGCTCGTCGTTGTGTCGTGGCTCGGCGGCTGCTCGTTGCTCTACAACCCGAGCAACATCGACAAGCAGATGGACGCACCCGGGCCCGATGCCGAGCCGGTCTACGACGCGGATCCCACGATGCTGTCGATCACCAGCGTCAAACCCGGAATGCTTGTCGAGGGTGCCGGGGCCAACGGAAGCCGGCGTGCGGTGATCGTGGTCGAGGGCATGCACATGGTTCCCGAGGGAGCCACGGTCACGGTTGCGCCGACGGCGCCGGTGACGAAGACCCCGATGATCATGGTCGACAACACGCAGCTCGTCGTCGAGGCAAACGGGACGCGCCTCGCGGTGCCGGTGACCCTGCCCGTGGACGGGGCTCTCGGGGCGGCGGACGTGATTCCGATGGACGTCACGGTGACGCAGCTCGCCGGCGGCGTGATGGTCAGCAAGACCAAGTCCGCGGCCTTCATGATCAAGGGCCTGCCCGAGCTCGACACCGCGGCGGCCCAGACGTTCTCCTCGGGCCCGAACGAGTTCTCGATCGTGAATCTCCGGGCCGGGGCGACCTTCTCGGTTGCCGCGAATCAGACCGAGCCGATCGTGATCACGTCGACGTCGTCGCTGACCATCGCGGCGGGGATCGCGATCAACCTCAACGCCGCGGGGACGACGCCGGGACCAGCCGGCGGTCTCGGTGGCGCGGGAGGCGCGGGCGGAGTCCTCAACGGCACGACGGGCTCGCAGGGTGGTGGTCCCGCGAAGGGGCTACCGTCGGGCGGCGACGGTGGGTTCGGCGGTGATCCGCAGCTCACCACGCTCGGCGCTCCGAATCGTAGCAGCGGTGGCGCGGGTGGAAATGGACTGTCGCTCGGCGCGAAAGGCGGCGATGGCGGGGCCGGCGGTGGATCGATCGAACTGTTCGGAGACGGCGATGTCTCGGTCGGTGCGATCAACGCGAAAGGCGCTTCCGGCACCACGCCTGGTGGCGGCGCGAACCCGGGCGGGGATGGCTCGGGCGGCGTCGTGTTCGTTCACGCTGGCGGGAAGCTGACGCTCGGCGCCGTCGATGTGACCGGTCCCGGGGCGAACGGCCGAGCTCGCTACGATGCGGGTGGTGTGACCTTGGTGACGAACGCGGGGACGCTGTTCCGCGGGCCATCGTTCGTCGATGCGCCGGTGATCGTCACCCTGGAGCACCCGACGATCTCGGTGATCGGCGGTGGTCTGAAGGCGTTCCAGTTTTACTGGTCCAACGACACCGGGCAGCTGATCCGCGGCCCGTATCGCCAGACGCTCCCGAACAACGGAACCGCTGACCTGGCGTTCCCGCCCTCCGACGATGGCCTGTTCCGTGGCCTCAACGAGCTGTGCTTGCTCGTCGAGAATGCCCAGGCTGCATCCGATACGAAGACGTGTATCCGGCTCGTGTATCTCTACAAGCCTACTTCTTGAGTGCCGCGATCTCTCGCTCGAGCTTCGCGAGGATTTCCGCCACCTCGGTGCGCTTGGCGGGCTTCGACATCACGTCCTGGATGCGGATCAGCCGGTAGCGCGGCCACAGGTCGTTCGCCGCCGGTCCGAGCGCCACGAGCTGTCGGCCGACGGCCGAGTACTTCGCCGCGATGATCGCGGCCTCGCTCTGCGCCGCGACCTCGGGCTGCTTGACCTCGGGCTGCTTGACCTCGGGCTGCTTGATCTCGGGCTGCTCGATCTCGGGCTGCTTGATCTCGGGCTGCTTGATCTCCGGGGTCTTCCCGACGGTCTTGGGATCCTTTCCCTTCCCCGGTACCTTCATGCCCGGGTTGGTCTTCTTGATCTCGGGCTGCTTGATCTCGGGCTGCTTGATCTCCGGCGGCGCGACCTGCGCGGAGCCCGAGCCCTCGTCCTTGATCAGCGGAGGCACCGGCGGATCCGGCTGCTTCGGCGGCTCCGCGTGCTGCATCACGACCTTGTCGGCGATGGTCGGCTCGGGCGGTGTCTCGGTGGGCTGGTCGCCGCCGGAGCGCAGGGCGAACGCCGCGATCCCGCCCGCGAGCACGAGGCCGACGCCGGCGAACATCCACACGCGCTTGTTCGAGCGCGGCCGCTCGTCCTGGTAGTCGAGCGGGTCGGTCAGCGCCGTGTTGAGGTCGCGCGGCTCCGCCGGCGTGCGCAGCGCGTTCGAGACCCCCGCGGGCGCCTCGAGGCTGGTCGGCCGCGGCACCGTGGAGGTCATCGGCGGCGGGAACGTGTCGTTGCCTTGCGCAGCATGGCGCGGCTGCGGCGTCTGCGGCTGGGTGACGGCGGGTATGCGCGAGCTCGCCTCGACCGGGACGCCGAGCGCGGCGGCAGCGGCGGGGCGATCGCGATCGATGAGGTCGAGCAGCTCGCGCGCGGCCTTCGCCGTGGCGGGGCGGTGGTCGCGCTTCTTCGCCATCAGGCGGCGCGCGAACGCCTCGAGCAGCGCGTCGACCTCGAGGTACGGGACGCGCTTCGAGATCGGCGGTGGATCGAGGAGGAGGTTCGCGCGCGCGACCTCGGCGCCGGTGCCGTCGAACGGCAGCTTGCCGCACAGCATCTCGTAGATGACGATGCCGAGCGCGAACAGGTCGATCCGGTGGTCGATCGGATCGGCGACCGCCTGCTCCGGCGCCATGTAGTGCGGCGTGCCGAGGACGAGACCGTTGGTGGTCAGACGACCTTCGCCATTCGGCGAGTCGCCGCCCTCGCGCAGGAGTGCGATCCCGAAATCGACGATGCGCGGGACCTCGGAGCCGTGCATGTCGGTCTCGATGATGACGTTCTCGGGCTTGAAGTCGCGGTGGATCAGGCCCGCCTCGTGCGCGTGATACAGGCCCTCGAGGAGCTGGCGCGTGAGGTGGACGATCCGCTGCGGCGTCATCGGCGCCTGGTCGAGGATCGCGGCGAGGTCATCGCCCTCCGCGAAGTCCATCACCATGTAGCGCAGCCCATCGGGCGTCTCGCCGACGTCGACGACGCCGATCACGTTCGGGTGGTGGAGTCGGCTGGCGAGTTCCGCCTCGCGCTCGAAGCGCAGCGCGACCTTGTTGTCCTCGAGCAGGCGCGGGTGGAGGATCTTGACCGCGAATGGGCGGCCGACCTTGACGTGCTTGGCGCGGTACACCGTGCCCATCGCGCCCTCACCCAGGCGCACCTCGATCTGATAGCGATTCGCGAGGGTCTGCCCGATCAGCTTGTCCGGATCTCGCTGTTCGGCGACCTCGATGGACATCAGAATCTCCCGACGTACGTCACCGCCCCGCCACCGGTCTCCGGCGTCGGAGTCACGACCAGGTGCGATTCCTTCGCGGAGGTCACGAACAGCACGGTCGTCGCGATCGCGCAGCCGATGCCGATCGCGTAGCCGCTGTCCGCGATGATGCTCGTCGAGCGGATCGAGTCACGCTCGCTGTCCGTGCACAGGAAGCCCTTCTCGTCGCAGTCGTTGTACTTCGAGCGGGCGCGCAGGCCCATCGCGATGCCGATACCGAAGCCGACGGCGCTGACGGCAGCGGTGACCTTCGCGGGCGTGGTGAAGTGGCGCGGGATCGCGGGCGCCATCGTGCCGATCGGACCGCCGGTCTTCGGCTTCGGCCGGACCGGCGCGTCGGGGAGCAGTAACTTCGCCGCATCGGCGAAGCGCGCGTGCGCATCGCTGAGCGACGCGATGTCGATCGCGGGGCGCGACGCGCTCTTGCCGGTGCCGGGCTCGATCCACGTCGTGTCGACCTGGATCGCGCCGCCGGTGCCGGTATCGACCATGACGACGAACAGCAGCTGCGGCGCGCCGACGCGCTGCGCGACATCGGCGACGCACGCGGGCGTGGCGACGCAATCCGGCGGGATGCCATCGGGCGGGAGCTGCCGGCGCACTTCGAGGCCGCCGATCGCATCGATCTCGAGCTCCTGCTCGAGCGCGGTCGCGAGCTCCTGGCTCAGCGCATCGACGCGCGCCGCATCGAGGTTCACCGCGATCCCGGGCACCACGGCGACCTTGAGCTTGTCGGCCGCGGCGACGCCGGGGACGGCCAACGTCACGGCTACGAGAGCGATGAGAGTTTGCTTCACTGGTTCCATGTTACCGACGGCGCCGTCGGGAAACCGGGGGCCGGCTTACATGTCTGGTGAGGGTACGGTTAGGTCTTGGAGGCGAGCTGCTTCTTCGCGCTCTTGTCGCCGAACAACCGCTGCCGAGCACCCTTCCGATTGTACTGGACAGCATAGAGCAAGCCCGCGATGCCCGACAACGGCATGGCGACGAACAGGACCGGGAACAGCAGGATCCACGGGATCTTCGTCGCGAGGATCGCAAACGCGAGCCACGCGGCTGCACCGGGAACTGCTTCTCGAAACGAGCCTGCATAGAGCCAGCCGATGGGACCGAGGATGGTCGAGGCCAGCGCTGATTTGACCCACGACTTGTCGCCTTGCTTGGGGACCCTCGTCAGCTCCGCCTTCACACCCTGCGCCTTGCGCGCGAGCTCCAGCGCAGTGCCGATATCATCGCCGCGCGAGCGCGGTGCGCGATCTTCCCCCTCGTCCTCCGAGGGCGCCCGGGCGGGCGGCTTCTTCTTCGTGACCAGCTCCGCCTGGCGCATCCGCAACGAGTCGCTGGACTTCTGCTGCTCGGCGCGCTGCTCCCGGACCTTCGCGAGCGCGGCTTCCTTGCGCGCTTGCTTCACCGCGGATTCGGCCTTCACCTCGGCCTCCAGCGCGGCGAGCCGCTCCATCACGGCGCGGTCGTCATCAGACACGCCTGTGACTATGGCATGATCCGACGGAATGTCGCTGCGATCCGTCCTGCCGCTGCTGATGGTCGCCATGGTCGCCTTTGGCTGCGGTGGCGCGCCCGAGAAGTCCAGCGAACCGACGACGGCCAAGGAGAAGCAGCGCCGCGAGGCGAAGGCCAACGGCGACGACAGCGCGGGCTCCAAGAGCTGGGGCGGCTGGCGCTACAAGGGCGACCGCAACGCCTGCTTCTTCAGCGTCGGCGGACGCTGCTTCAAGACCGAGGCGGCCGCGTGCAGTGTCGCGAAGTGCGGCAAGAAGAAGTGCACGTCGAGCGGCGGTGGCCCCGCCATCGTCGCGTGCAAGTAGCGATCGATCAGGCCGCCTTGGAGGCGACGACCTTCGGGATCCGCACGCGCGGGCCGACGCGGAACTCGATCGTCTTCACGTTGCGATAGAACTCGCCGTCGATGATCGGCGCGAGCAGCTCGCCACCGGTGGCCTCGAGCTTCATCTCGCGGCACGGCCGGTCGAGGATGTTGCGGCCCTTCATCTCTTCACCGCGCGCCATGCGCGGGATGTTGCGGATGATCGCCCACGGGCTCGGCGTGCCGACGATCGCGTTCATCAGGCCCGGCTGATCGGCCTTGCCGAAGAACCGGAGCACGTTGCCGAGGTTGATCGACATCGACGCGATATACAC
>JBBRED010000121.1:0-21103 GCA_038203335.1 Haliangiales bacterium
GAGCTCGGCACCCTTGGTGTTACCGACAGCAGCCTGCCAGGCGCTCTGCGCCGCATCCTCGGCATGCCCCGCTGCGCGCATCTCCATGAGCGATCCGCCAAGCCCGCCGCGGTAGCAGGACGGATCGGCATCGGTGATCGCACCGGACGCGTTCGCCGTCGTGCACGGGACCGTCGGCGCCACGAAGCAGCTATCGACGGAGAACGTGCCCGCGAGGACATCGAGCATGATGGCGTCTGGTGTGCGATCCAGCCCGCAGAGCTGCTGCAGCTCGCCGCCGAAACCCCGCCGAAGCTCCGCGAGACGATCCGCTCGGGCGTTCGCGAGCTCTTGCTGCTGGATCCGGCTCTGTTGCTCGCGGTCCCATGCAGCCTTCACGTCGGCCAGCGCTGTCGTGGCCTCCGCGACCTTGCGGTCGGCGATGGTCAGGAGGTAGTCCGACGCTGCGAAGAATGCCTCCTTCGGCGCGATGGTGGGATTGATGTCCTGGAAGTAGAGCGGGATGTCTCCGTCGCGCAGGCCGAACGCCGGGTGGCACTCGGTCAAGGCGCGGACCGCGCGCACGACCTCACCGCGCTTGACCGCGAGCAGCTTCCGGGCCGCGTCCCCGCGCGAGCTCGAACCCGAGCGAACATACGCCTGGACGATCAGGCTCTGCCGGAGCGTCCGACCGACGCGGCTGATGACCGCGTCGCGGCGGGCTCGGGCTGTGGCGTCCCCGATTTCGCACGCGAGCTGGGCATCGCCGCCTGCCTCGTCGATCAGGCGTGCCACCACGTCGAGGTGCGACTCCTGGGTCTCGAGAAGCACGGCGTCGAGCGGCGTCGTCAACTCCTGAACGGGCGCGTCCCCGAGCACCATCGCACTCGGCCACGCAGCGCGAGCACCGGCGGCGCGACCCCGCCGTTGGCCATACGCGACGAACTCGCGTCGCGACAGCGGCGCATTGAAGATCGCGACATCGTCCACGAACCCCGCGAACGAAGGCAGGTACGGGGGTTGATCGACGGGCACCGCAGTCGGCGGTTTTGCGCTGATGAAGACCTGGTTCGCGCCGACACCAAGGAGGCGTCCCGCGACCGGCTGGTAGTAGCTCCGAGTCACCACGCGAAGCACGGCCGGCTGGCTCCCGCACCACGTGCCGAGTGCACAGGGATACTCCCAGCTGTAGAGGGTGTAGGTCTTCGCGTTGACGTCGCGCACGACCGCCAGTGCGGTTGCCGCGTACTGGTTCGGAGGGTTCGTCCACGCGCCGAGCCCGCTGACCCCGCCGAGCGAGACCCACTCGGTGCCGCCGTCGGCAGTGGGGTGCACGACCGCGAACGTGCGGTTCGGGTACTGGACGACCGCCATGGTCTCGGTCGCGAGCACGGTGCCGCCGGCGTAGGTGGGCAGGTCCGTGTCCGGATCGTCGAGGGCAAACGTCACGCTGAGGCTCTTGCCATCAGCGATGCTTGGGGCGCTCGCGGGCAGCGTCGCGCGAAACCCGGGGCAGTTCCAATCCTGCCAGATCGATCCGAGCGTGCCATCGATCCGGCACCGCGCCGGCGCAACAACGGCCGACGGCGAGAGCACGACGTTGCGGATCACGTCGACGGTCGGGCTGCCGCCGTTGAACGGCCAGTAAACCACGGGCTGCTTGGCGGTCCGGTAGTCGAAGTTATCGCCGGTAGCGAGCGAGCTCCAGGCAGTCGCCTGAGGCAACACCGCCGCGATGCGACGATCGAGAACCGCGCCCCACCCCGCGTCGATCGCGTCGAGTAGCCTCATCAATCCAGCACGTGCATCGCCGGGCGTGCTCGCCAGCGCATCGTCATACGCGCGACTCGAAAGCCCGCCGCTCGCGATCAGCCCGTGAAGCTGGACCCACTGCTGGACCAGGCGCACGAACAGACCGCGGGCCCGAGGGTTTGTGGTCTGCGTCTGCTTTCCAAGCTCACCGGTGGCGAGCAGGCGCAGCGCCGGCACGACGCGCGCCGGATTGACGAACTCACCGACTCCGTTGGAAAAATTTCCGGCGAACGTGGTCGCCGCCGGGCGGGCGAGATCGTCCAGACTGCTCGCGACCAGCGCAGCCACGGTGTCGTCGGCCCCGGTGCGATCGAACCGGCTGACCAACCCGACGGGGCCCGCCGAGCTGATCGCCGTACCTGCCGCGGTCGCGACACAACCGAGGTCTCCCGAGCGCGAAGGCAGAGTGCCAAAGCTCAAGGTCCGCGTTCCGAGACGGCCAGCGCCGGCTTCGGTCGAATCCGTGGAGCAGAATAGGGATTCGATCAGATCCGGCCCGGTGGTGGCAAACGCTTCCGAGCCTGGCGGCGCCGTACCTCCGGTGCCGAGCATCGGCGCGATCGCACTCCACCAGCGATCCGAGCCGGGGTCGTCGAGCTGGTTGCCGGCGGCAGCCGTCGGCGGCGTCGCGACCAGCGCCGGTAGACACACCCCCAGCGCGGTCGAGCACACGTTGCCCGCCGTACACGGAGCGCCAGCCGTACACTCGTTCACCGTCGACCCGATGCGCGACAGCTTGAGTGTCCAGATCTCGGTCTCGGTGGTGGCGCCGACACCCGGCACCGTGAAGGTCACCGGGACCGCGATCCCACCGCTCGCGTCCGTCGTGAGCTGCCCGGCGACGTAGTCCCCGGTGATCGCGCTCGCGTTTGCGGCCTCGTCGATCGGTCGCAGGATCGTCGTCCTCCGAGCGGTCGCCTGACCGCTCGACGACGCCGTGACGACGTCCAGGAGCAGAGCGCTGTCGGGCGCGAGCACACGCGTGAGATCACGGACGACGAGCTGGTTTCCGCGAAGCTGCGCGGTGATCGCGACGCCGTCGGGGATCATCGGTGTCGTCGCCACACCGAGATAGCTGCCGTCGCTGCCCACATCGGTCGAGACCGGCGCCGCCACGACCACCGATGCCCCGGTCGCTTTGATCTCGAGTACGACCGAGCCAGATCCTGCCGGGGCCGCTGCCGGGGCACGGACGTAGACCTGTTTGGTGGCACGATAGCCGCCGGCAGCGAGTGCGAACTGCCAGCTGTTGACCGTGCACTCGGAAGCGAAGCTGGTGCCGTCGCACGAGACCTCGAGTAGACCCTGCGGCACCACCCTGACCTTGGTGGTCTGTGCGGTCGTGGTCCCGGCACTCGTGGCGACGTCGAGTCGCACCTGGAAGGCCTGGGCCGGACCTCCGGCGGTGGGCTCGAGAACCTTCGGGTTCGCCGAGAGTGCCGGAGCCGACGATGGTGGCGCCGCGCCTGGCGCGACGCAGCGACCGGTTGGATCGCAAGAGCTGCCGGCGACGCACGCCTCCGCCGCCGAGAGCGGTTGCAGCATGCAGTCGAACCGGCACGCGTGCCTGGCGGTGTCGCAGTACGAACCGCACGGGCAGTCCACGTCGACCGTGCACGCGCTCTGGAGGCTCCGTAGGCCAGGCACATCGCGGGTGCATTGCACGACCACCTCGTCGCTGACGGTGGACACCTCGGGTTCTGTGGGATCTAGATCGGCGCAGGCGCCCACCACGAGCGAGAGTGCTGCGAACACGAGCCAGGCGACGATCGATCCAGGGATGACGATGACGTGAGACGGTTTGCTCATGATGTTCTCCACGTTGCTCAGTGCACCGTCAGGCGCACGATGCCGTCGGTCTTCTCGCGTGCCCACACGTCTGCGAAGTCGGTCCCCGTCGGGCCGCCGTTGTTGGTCCCCGCGTTGTGGGTCTCGGCCGGCGACAGGTCGGGGCTCGTGACCCGGTAGAACACCGTGTACCCGTCGGTCCCATAGCGGCGATACGCGCTCGCTGCGGTCGTCGGGTCGGCGACGAGCGCCCAATAGAACCCGGTGCGCGTCGCAGCGTACGTCGGGCGCACGACCGCGTTGCCACGAGCGACCTCGACCCAGGTGCCACCAACCTGTTGCGCTTCGAGGCGCATCAACTGATTCGGTTGGAGCGCGTAGCCCCAGAACTTCGTCGGGCCGCTTGCCGCGGCGGTCGAGCTCGGCTCGATGATCACACCCGCGCATCCGGCCAGCAGCATCGCGACGCTGAGAACCAGCGCGGAGATGTGAGGTGGAAGGAGCGAGGACTGCGGGCAACGTGACGTCGGAATGTTCACCATCGCGGACGACCACAGCACCGCGCATGCCAGACACCTCCCACCGCTCGAGCGCCTCGTGCGCGTGGGCGCACGACACTGTCGGTCGATCCGATGCTCTGGCCTGATCAACCAGTCTGGACACCGTGTCTGATCGTCAGACCTGCAACCGATGCGAGTAGTTCCCAGCCAGCGGGCACCGTATTGTCGGCGTCCCGATGACCGACGCCGATCCGCCGCTCCCCGATGAAGTGCTCGTCGAGGCTCGTGTGAGAGCCGGACGCCCAGCCGTGGATCGGGTCCGCATGGATGCGACCCGCGCGAGGGCGGAACGAGCACTGTTTGCGGTCGACGCCCCTGCCCGGGTCGGCCGCTACATCGTGGTCGAGACGGCCGGCAGCGGCGGCATGGGCATCGTATTTCGCGCGTACGATCCGCAACTGGATCGCTCGGTCGCACTCAAGATCGTGCGCGCACGTGGAGCGGAGCTCGATGAAGCTCGCGAACGGCTGCTGCGCGAGGCACGCACGCTTGCACAGCTCGCACATCCAAACGTCCTCCCGATCCACGACGTCATGGCGGTCGGGGACGACCTCGTCGTGGTCATGGAGTTCGTGGATGGCATGACGCTCGACGCGTGGGTTCGTGCCGAAGCGCGGACCTGGCCGGAGATCGTGCGGATCTATACGGAGGCGGCACGTGGACTGGCCGCGGCGCATGCGGTCGATGTGATCCACCGCGACTTCAAGCCGAGCAACGCGTTGATCGGCAAGGATGGCCGCCTACGCGTCGTCGATTTCGGGCTCGCGCGAGCCGGCGCGGCTTCGTCGGAGGGACCACTCGAGATCATGGGGACGGTGGCGTACATGGCGCCAGAGCAGCTCGCCGATGGGGCCGTGAGCCATGCGTCCGACCAGTTCAGCTTCTTCGTGGCTCTGTACGAGGCGTTGCTGGGCGTACGACCGTTCGCGGGCGACGACCGGGACGCTCTCACCGCGCGAATGCGCGCGGGGCAGTTGACGCCCGCGACCGGTGGGAACGCGATCCCGACGTGGCTGCGGGCCCTCCTCCTCCGTGGAATGGCGTTCGAACCTGGCGCGAGATTCCCGTCGATGGACCGCGTGATCGCCGAGCTGACGCGGGTACGCGGCTGGCGCCGATGGCGCGTTCCGGCGGCGTTCGTGGCCCTCACCGCGATCGCAACGGTCGCCGTGATCCGTGCACAGCTTGCCGATCCGCTCGCAGACTGCGATG
Source organism: Haliangiales bacterium (assembly GCA_038203335.1). Classification (GTDB taxonomy): domain Bacteria; phylum Myxococcota_A; class Polyangia; order Haliangiales; family Haliangiaceae; genus JABFXX01. The sequence goes on from JBBRED010000121.1 coordinate 5,352, forward strand.
GCGGTGTGTCGGAGATCGACAAGGCATGGGGACCAACCACCCGCGACCGCGTGACAACCGTCTTGACCGGCGATCCTGGGGCGTACGCGGCCGACGTCATGACGCTGACGATCGCTGGCCTCGATCGGTATCGGAGCACGTTCATCCAGATTCATCGGGATGCATGCATCGCTCACCGGCGCGGTGCGATGTCCAGCGTCGTGCTCGATCGAACGATGTCGTGCCTGCGGCGCCGGCGCGGCGAGCTCGAGACTGCGGTGCAGGTGCTCGGCGAGCTCGACCGAGCTTCGAGCCAGAACTCCATCGATGTGGTCGCGCGGCTAGCCCCGGTGGAAGCGTGCGGCGACGTCGCGAACCTCGCCGCCGACGAACCGCCGATCGCCGACCCAGCGGTGCGGATGCAAGTCGTCGCGCTCCGCCATCGTCTCGGGCGCGCCGCGGCGCTCGATGCAGCCGCACAATCGACGGCCGCGATCGCAGAGGCTCGGGCCATCGATCGAGAGGCAGAACATCTGAACCAGCCCACGATCATGATCGAGGCCGAGCTGCTCGTGGGGCGAAGCCTCGTGTTCTCGGGGGATTCGGAGCCCGCGCTGGCCGTGCTGACACACGCCGAGGAGCTCGCGCTCGCGCGTGGCAACATCGCAGCCGCCGTAGTTGCCGCCTCACGGCGGATCTACGTCGAGGCAACGAGCAGCGAAACCCCACCGACGGAGGACGCCCTCCGTCGCGAGCTCTCGCTGCTGGAGCCGTTGAGCCGGAGCGTCGCGAGCGATGGCCTCGCGCGACCATTGCTGTTCAACAACGTCGCGGCGGCCCATCAGGCGATCGGGCTCCGCACGACCGCGCTCGCGGATCTCCGATCCGCTCACGCCGCGCTCTCCGCCATCTCGAACCCAGATCCAGAGCTCAACAACGTCGACGTAAACCTGGCACTCGTCACTCCGGATCCCCTGGAGCGACGCCAGCTCGCGTCGAATGCATGGCAGCGGATTCGCGCGTCGCTCGGCGCCTCACATCGACAGACGCTGGCCGCGGAGCAGGTGCTCGCTCACGTCCAGGTGAACCCCGAGGAATCGCTGCCGCTGATCTCCGATGTGTGTGAACGGTATGCGCGGGACCACGCCGCCCTGGTGTCGCTGCGCTCCGAGTGCACGTACTATCAGGCGTGGTGGGCGTCGCGTGCGGGCGCGCAGAGTGCGGGGCGACCGTTCTACGTCGAGCTTGCACGGCTGACTCTCGGAGATCCCGATCTGGCGCAACTTCACGACATCGCGACCGGCGAGGTTGCGCTCTCGGAGAACAAGCCGCTCGCGGCCCTCGAGGCGTTTCGCGCCGTCCTCGCCGGCCTGGGACCGACACCGCCATGGTGGAAGCTGGTGATCGCGGCCCACGCACGAGTAGGTGCCGCACGCGCACTCGAGATGTCACGCAACACAACTACCGTGCCAGACCTCCTCGACGAGGCGGTCGTTCTCCTCGACGCACGGATCGCGCGTAACGAAGATCAAGTGCCACGGCAGCTCCGCGACATCGCACTGGGCCTCCGCGCCCGCTACCTGCGCTGACGGATCAATCGACGTGGTCGAGCGTGGTCGTCGTCCACACCGTATCGGACGGAGCAGACGTTCCGCACGCCGCCACCCCGCCGAGCCGCCGAACGGTCGTGAGCGTCTCGAGCTCGCTGGCCACGGTGGTTGTCTTGTTCCACAGCCGAAGATGAGAAACGCACGTCGCTCCACTGCCGTTCCAGCGCGCCTCGATCGGGCCAGTCGCAAGCGATGGATCGGCGCCCCCGTAGTACGCGCCCGCCGGAGTGGACACCCAGATCAAGGGCGTCCCGGTCTGAGTCCACGACTGCGCGGTGTCGCGAACGTAGTGGGCGGTGAGCATCTTCAGCGTGGACTGTCGTTGGCCAGCCGTGCTCGTGGTGCTCATCGGATCGTATCCCATCAGCCGCGACTTCGCGAGCGCCGAGCCAGCGCAGGCGATGTTGAACCACTCGGAGCTGTGCCGTTCCGGATCGATACTCGCCGCCGGCGTGTACGACTCGCCTTGAACGATCACCGCGTGATCCGTAACGGTGTGCCATTGAGCCCCCGCGATGCCCGGTGGATTCGTGAAGCCATGAAGCAGCCCGCCGATCTGCCATGGCTCCATCCACGGCTGGCTCCGTGCGCAGATCGAGGTGCTCTTCTCGAGATCGATCAGCTCGTAGGTCGTGAGTAGGCTGCGCGCCAGGGTCGTATGCCACGTCGAGACGCTGCCGCGCTGCGCGATCTTCAGCGTCACGCGTCGAGTGATCGTCCCCCCCGTCTCGAGCGCGACCGGTACGTCCATCTGAAACGTGCCGCCGAGGAGGCACTCGGTTGGCAACACCTCCCCCGGGTTATGCGTCGTTGCAACGAGCGCTCCGCTCACGATCGCGAGCGCGAACCCGTAGCCGCCGCGTCCCCAGCACACCGACGGCATGGAGAGGTAGTTCGGGAACAACGTGAGAGACCCCGGGACGAGGCGAACACCCTCGGAGTTCACCGCGCCCGCTACACTGATCCCGTTGATCGATGTGCCCCTGATCTCGGCGCTGTTCGTGCCGCACTCTGCGAATCCACACCCCTTCGCCTCGACGCGGTGCGGGCGCACGGCGGCGCTGGTGAGGGCGATGGTCACGCCCAGGGCGAGAGTCTGCAAACGTGGTGTGGTCATGGTTCTGTGTATCCCTCGAACCGAACGTCTAGCCGATGGATTCGTCATCCGACGGATCCGGTTCGACGATCGGAGAGTGCAACGCACGTGCCCAGGAATCGAGTCCAGACGAGCGAACTCCGACTGGCAGTGCTGGACTGCTGGCGAGGCGGTCGCGTAGCGCTTCGCGGGCGCGGAACAACCGGCTACGTGAGGTCGCCGGCGCGATGTCGAACACCTCCGAGAGTTGCTCGGCGTCGAGCTCCTCCCAGTAGTGAAGCTCGATCAGTAGTTGTTGCTCGAGCGGAAGTGCCTCGAGCGCGTCGAGCAACAGGGCCTGATCTTCGCGGCGAACAAGCCTGGCTCCGAGACTCGTACTGAGCGCTGCGATCGAGACCGCTTCGAAATCGACCGTCGCCGGCGTGCGGCCACGATCGCGCCAGTATCGGTAGAGCAAATTCCGCGCGATCGCGAACGCGTAGGTCCGGAAGCTACTGTGGCGTCGAAACGAGCTTCGTCCATGCATGCAGGCGAGGAACGTCTCCTGGACCAGATCATCGACGTCGCGGTCGAGCTTGTTCTCGAAGAACCGGTAGATCGCCTCGAAGTGGTTGCGAAACAGCGTGTTCCCGGCCGCCGCATCGCCGCCGCACCAGCGGTCCAGTAGCGCGAGATCATCGTCCACTTTCGTCATCTTACCGCCGACGACGATTGTCCGGAACGCTCGCGGGCCGGTGGGAACTACCCCGGCACATGGACACCGCCGCGGCCAACCAACCGACCGCCGTTCACGACGCAACCCCCTGGACGGACACATTCATGCCATCGCAGCTCCCGACCCGCGAGCACGTGGGTCTGCTCGTCAACGATCCCGCGGCGGTGCCAGCGCCGGAGTTCGTACGCGACTTCGCCGGCGCACCGCTGAGCGTGTTGGTCCTCGGCGAGACAGGAGCCGGCAAGGAAGTTCTCGCGCGCCGGCTCCATGAGCTGTCCGGGCGCGCCGGCCCGTTCGTCGCGGTCAATTGTGCGGCGCTCACGGAGGCGTTGCTGGAGAGTGAGTTGTTCGGACACGAGCAAGGCTCGTTCACCGGCGCGACGAAGGCCAAGCCCGGCCTGCTCGAGTCCGCGCGCGGCGGTACCGTATTTCTCGACGAGATCGGAGAACTACCGCCGTGTCTCCAGCCGAAGCTTCTCCGCGCGATCGAGGCCCGCGAGGTGCTCCGCGTGGGCGCCGTGCGACCGGTGCCGATCGACGTTCGGTTCATCACAGCCACGCACCGCAACCTGGTCGCCGAGGTCGCGGCGCGGCGCTTCCGTGCCGACCTCTACTACCGCATCGACGGTGTGACCGTTCGCGTCGCGCCGCTGCGCTCCGATCCGGCGCGCATCGCACCCCTCGCGCTGCAATTCATCGGAGCGGCATACCGCGCAGCCGGATGCGAACGGGCTCCGACGCTATGCGCCATGGTCCGCCTTCGCCTGGAGCAACACGAGTGGCCGGGCAACGTGCGTGAGCTCAAGGCCGTCTGCGAGCGCGCCGTCGTGCTCGCACGCGGCGGCATGGTCGAGCTGCGCCACGTCGTACTGTCGACGACCAGTGTACCAACCGCTCGAGCGCTCCCCGTCGGCGCCGCGCGTGAGTCGACGGATGCGCTCGGGCTCACACCGGCGCAGGTTCGCGAGCGCGATCGCATCGTCGCGGCGCTGGCATCTCACGCCGGAAACCAGCGGCGCGCAGCCCACGCCCTCGGAATGTCGAGGGCGACACTCGCCACGCGGCTGGTGCTGTATCGCATTCCCCGGCCCCGGGACCGCTAGACTGGACACCGTGCCTGGACACGATGTCTAGACATCGTGTCCAGAACGAGCGCCGTCCGCTCGATGAAGGTGTTCGCGCATCCCGTCGGTCAAACAACGGAACCGGCCCACATCAACGAAGCGTTGCGATCCACGAGCGTGATCTCGACGAGCGAGCACAAGTACGTCGTTGACCTCAAGACCGAGCTCGGTGAGTTACCCCGAGTGCAGTGCTTCGTCAGCGAGCTCAACCAGGTGTTTCTGAACATCATCGTCAACGCTGCGCACGCGATCGGCGATGTCATGGCCGCGACCGCCGAACGTGGAACGATCACGGGCTCGACGCTCGTCGACGGCGATGAGGTCGTGGTGACGATCGCGGACACTGGCGGCGGCCTTCCCGAGGCGGTCCGTGGACGGATCTTCGAGCCATTCTTCACGACCAAGGAGCTTGGCAAGGGTACTGGCCAGGGATTATCGATCGCGCACACGATCATCGACCGGCACCGCGGCTCGCTCACCTTCGCGACGGCGATGGGCAAGGGCACGGTGTTCTGCATTCGAATCCCGATCGCCGGCTGAGGCAGGCTGCTAAACCGGGGGCCGCTCCGACGTCGCCCAGTGAAGGAGCGCCGGCGAGGTCGCGACCAACCATCGCGAGTCCGGCCATGGAGCGAGCGCCGTCGCGAAGCAACACAGGTCCCGATGGTGTGATCGACCGTAGCTGGTGATCACGGCATTGGTTCGGTGATGCCGTGGCACTCGACCTCGGGCTCGCAGGTTCCAGCCGCGGCCTTGCACTCCTCTGTCTTCATGATCATCGGCGCCGCCGTCTTGTCGTCACCCTGCGCCGGCATCGTGCAGCAGCAGCCCTCCTGGGCCGCGGCAGGCGGCGGAGTAGTGGCGGGCGCGGACTTCTTTCCGCCACATGCAATCAACGCGACGGCGGCAATGACCAGCAGGCTCTTCATCGGCACAAACCTAACACGCAGGAGGCTGGTGCATGCGCTTCGCAGGGCTGACAGGGCACGCGCGATCATGTTCACCCCCAGAAACCGCGAAGCTCCATGGAATCGTTCCGGGTGCGTACCTCGCCGCAGCGATCAGTGCAGGCGATCGAGGCATATCGCTGCTGCCCTGGCCTTCGCCCCGACGATACCGCGGCCGCCTCTCCGCCGTAGCCCCCGCCCGATCGCAGCCTTCGCACGAGGTGATGTCGGGGTGATGTCGCGGAGGAGCGAAGGTCGGTGCATCATCCGATGTCTCACCACTGGAGGCCCCGTGTTCAAGCGCCTTGCCATGTTATCCGCCCTCGTCCTCGCCCCAAACGTGGCGCTCGCCGACAAGGAGTTCATCGACAGCGACGGCGCGACGTACGACTGCGCCGAAGATCCGACCGTCAACATCAGCAACGGAAGCGGAACGTTCGCCTTCACCGGTGCGTGCAAGGAGATAAACATCAACGGCAGCAAGCTGATCGTGACGGTCAGCGAAGTCGTCGACCTGAACATCAACGGCGCCAGCAACGCAGTCACCGCAGAGGTGGTTGGCGCGATCCACATCAACGGCGTGAAGAACAAGGTCACCTGGAAGAAGGCGAGGACCGGCAAGAAGCCATCCGTGCAGAGCAACGGAAAAGGCAACGCGGTCACGAAGGCGAAGTAGTTCGGCCGAGCCTATCCGCGGCCACCCCGCGCGCACGCAATAGCTACTCGGGATTCACTTGGCGCAGCTTGCGTGCGATGTCTCCGTCGCTATCCACATAGTAGAGAAAGCGCGAGTGGTCCATGGCAAATCCATCGACTTCCACGACTAACCCAGATGCAGAGCTTTGTGCCGGTCCACGCAGACACCGCGTCGCGTCGGGCCGAGGGGGCGTCGACTGTCGGAACAAGCAGCGAGCACGGCGAGGAGCATCGCCGAACGACGAAGCGAGATCGAACCACGGGGCGCCAGGAGCGCGACGTCGATGCGGTCGAGCCTCACCGGCGAGAGAGGTGTTGAATTCATCGCCTTCACGTTTGCTTCGATCATCGATGCCCGATGAGCCCGGCGGTGCCACACCTAGCATGCGCCGACATCACACGACGCAACAGAGCGTCGTTCCGCTTCACGATCACTGCGCCGGATTTCGCAACGCCATGACATCGCTGACAGCCACGGGCTCCTGACGGGAACGATGGTGATGCCGGGTAGCCGTGGTCGCGCGTGCGGCAGCTATCTGGCCACTCCGCTCTCAGCATCCACCCGGTCAGGGCTTGAGCCGAGCCTTGACGTACGCCTTGACGGCACGCGCGAGCTCCTCGACGAGCTCGTGGTCGCGCAAGCTGACGCCGGTCACCGGCGTCTCCCCGAACAGCAGCTCCTGGTCGAGCACGCCGTACACGAGCATGTGCGAGAGCTGAACCGCGGCCAGGATCGCACCCTGCTCGGCCTTCGGAAACCGGGGAGCGATCAGGCCCGTCAGTCCATGCACCGTTTGCTGCGTCAGTTCGGCGGAGCGAACGCGAAAATCGGCGTCGGTTCCGATCTTCAGCAGGATCGCCCTGCGAAGGTGTTCCTGATCGCGATAGGAGTGCACGGCCACGCCCACGAACGCCTCGACCAACATGTCGAAGGAAGGTCGCGCGCGCATGACGATGCTGAACGTCTCCGTCGCGGATGCCATCCCTTCGCGGTACAGCTCGATCTGGAGCAACCGGAGCAGCGTGTCCTTGTCGCGAAATCGCGCGTAGAAGGCACCGACCGAGCTGCGCGACTTCCGGACGATCGCCGCGATCGTGATGTCGGGCCACGAGGTTCCGCGCGCGAGCAGCGAACGCGCCGCGGCGAGTACACGGTCCTGCGTATCCTTGCTGCGTTCTTGCGTCGCCGGCGTGACCCAACGAAGGCCGAGGTTCTTGCCCATCCGGCGCCGAGCTTATCAGTCTAGCGACACGCGATTCGAGGTAGCGCCTGCAAGCTCGAGCTCGAATCCTTGACAAGCTCATCGAAGTTAGCGGCGTTGTCCTTGGCGCACGTTCCATTCGCGCCGGCGTAGCCGGTCATCTGGTCGTCGAGATATTCGACCTGCAACACGGCGCGACCGGTCGAGATGAACGCGGCGTACGCGGCGCATTCGGAGTACTGATTGCACTCTTCATTGAGCGCCCAGTCCGTACTGTTGGCGATGCTACGGTCGTTTGCGCCGCCCCGTTGGAGCAGGCAGCGAGGACGGCGGCGGCGACGAGCACGATGGAGCGGGCCACCGTGCGCACCATATCGGGTCCCCCGACCGGCCGACCGAGAAAAGAGAACCTCGTTCTTCTTTCGATCACCGATGCCGAAGCGTGATCGCCGTGATGACGAAGTCTCGGCCAGTGCCATTCGCGAAGGTCACCGGCGTCGCGGCCGACCCTCCCCCGACAACCTGGTGTTCGGTCCAATCCCCGCCCCCGTCGTCCGCTCCCTTGGCGAACCCAGCACCTGTCGCGACGACGTTGCCGGTGCAGGCGCCCCACACGAGGTCGCCCGGGGCACTGGCGACCGCCGTCGTGCAGTCGCCTACGCCGTAGGCTTCCGCGCTGTCGACGACGAGATCGAGCAGTTGATCCGCGGTATCCGCGAACTCGTCGCCGACCGAGCCGAGGCCGAGGTCGCACGCGGCGACCGCCCATGTCGCGGTCACGACCGTGGTCTGCTTCGTGGGCACGATCGCGACGAACGACGCAGCAAAGTCTTTGGTCTGGCCTGCCCCGACGATCGGGGAGACCCGCTGGAACGTCCAGCCCGGCGCATCGAGCGCAACGTCGGTCGGGTTACCGGAGGAGCCGCAGTAGGCTTGCACGACCACGGCGTCTCCGATGGCCATCGGCGTGACGGAGAATGTGGACGCGTTCCCCTGCCCCGTTCCGACGAACGATTGGACGTAGTGCGGCGTGAGGCCGGGCCCGTCGCTGGCCTCAGCTCCATCACTGATGGACCCGTCCGAGGCGCGGTCGAGATCGTCGAAGTGAGAGCGACCGCACGCCCCGGAGCCTGCGCCCCAGAGGAGGAGGAGGAAGAGGCCCGGTCGGGAGCCCGCGAGCACGGCTCGGGATATCGGGAACAACTCTCCGGTCACGCTACGGACCAGCGTATCAGCGGTCGCGGATCGGTACAACGCTCGCGTGGTGGGCGCAGCCATCTTCGATGCCCGTGCCAGCAAGCAGAACAGCATTCCTGTTCGGCGCTGAGCTCGGAGGTCGTCGACGCTGACGGCGTGCGCCTCGCCGCTTCACGACGCTGGAAACGCCGGCTGGTTCAAGAGCTCAGCGCGCGAGCTTCCATGACACGAGCTGGACCAGGCGCTCCTCGAGCTTGCCCGCGACCCCACGCAGGCTGGTGTCGGCGGTCTCGTTGCCGAGCGCCTTGCCGGCTGCCGCCTCGAAGCTCCACGCCGGCGTGTATCCGATCTCGCCCCAGTAGCGGTCGTCCGCAGGCAGCAGATCGCCGGTGAAGCCGAGCACGAGTTCGCGGGCGAGGGCGAAGTCCGCGCGCGTCACGAGCTTGAGCCACCACGAGGACAGCGACACGCTGAGGAACGGTACGCGCATGCTTGGAACTCGCCGTCCGCGCAGCGCGGCGATCGTCAACAGGATCTCCCGGCCGCTCACGGTATCCGGGCCCGGGATGTCGTACCAGCTGCTCGTGGTGAGCGGCACATGTAGAGCGCGCACGAGCGCGACGATGACATCTTCGAGAGCGACGGGGCGCGTCCGCGACGCTGTCCACGACGGCAGGAGCATCGCGGGCAGTCGCAGCGCGAGATCGCGAACGATCTGCCACGACGCACTTCCGTTGCCGATGATCATCGACGCGCGGAGCTCGACGGTCGGGACGGTTCCTGCGCGCAGCACCTCGCCGACCGCGAGCCGGCTCTTGAGGTGCTCGGACGCAGCGGCCGCAGGAGCGACGCCGCCGAGATACACGATCCGTTTGACTCCAGCCCGGTGCGCGGCGTCTCGGAACTGCTCGGCCACCCGGCGCTCGGTCGCCGCGAAGCCGTGCGCTCCACCGCCCATCGCGTGGACCAGGAAGTACGCCGCATCGACACCCACGAACGCGCGCTCGAGGTCCGCGCGCACGCCGACGTCACACGTCACCCAGTCGACGGTGCTGGAGTTGCTCGCCCTCGCCGACGAGCGCGTGGTTGCGCGCACCTGGTAGCCCTGGTCGAGGAGTGTGGGGACCAGGGCCGTGCCCACGAAGCCCGTTGCGCCGGTCACCAGGATCCGCGAACCCTTGGTGATCGGCTTGTCGTCCGCGCGCGTCGTGAGGTCCTGCATGGGTGGATGCACCTTAGCGCGGTGCGCGCCGGACGAGCGTGCCGAGCTCGAGATCAGCTCGACCTAACGGACGTCGACGGCCGCACGCAGGTCCGGGAACTGCGCGTCGATGGCACCGGACATCGTGATGAGATCTGAGTTCATGGCGCTCTGCTTGTCGTTCGCCTTGCCACAGGCATTGGCGCCCTTCTGCAGCTCGGCCTGGATGTTGTTGAGCTGAAGCACGAGCGTCGGATCGCTGGCCAGATCGGTGACGGACTCGACGTAGAGCTTCATGCCACGCGCGTTGATGTCGCCACCGCGTCCATTGAGGTGCCTGTTGGCCGCGCTCAGCTGGAGGATGATCTTCATGTTCGCCTCGACCTTGGCCCACCGGTTGGCGTCGCTCAGAATCGGGTGCTGACTGACCGTCGTCTTCAGCGTGCAGCGGCCGGGGCTCAGGCTCAGGCTAGCCCTCGCTTGACAGTTCGCCTGGATGCCCGCCGACGCCTGGCCCGATGCCCTGCCGTTCCCCGCGTTGCCAGCAGCGCGAGCGTTCGCGCTGGCGCTGCAGTCCGCGACCAGACCTGCGTTGAAGCTCGGCGGCTGGCACTCCAGCGTCGTCTTCACCTGGATCGCGCTCTGGATGAAGTTGGCGATCGCATTGGCGTTGGCTTCGACTCCGAGCGCCGCAGCGAGGTCGGCGGTCGCGCGGCCATGCATCTCGTAGGCTTGGTTGACCGCCAGCAGGTACCCGTCGGCTTCGACGACCCACGAGGCGTACTTGGCCGGCATCTGGGCGATCGGGAGCCTGATCTCCGCACTCGCGCTGACCGAGGCGCTCCCTTGGAACGCCCCTCCGCCAGCACAGGCTGATGCAAGTGAAACAGCAGCGACGACGGCAGCAAGTGAAGAGCGGCTCATTTTGGTTCCTTCGTAAATTGTCCGGAGACGGACTCCGCCAACATACAGCGGCGCGAAGCGAGAGGTGCGGATCCGGCCAGCTACCGTACTGAGATGCGTCTCATGGACGTTCGCGAAGCCCGCGCCATTCAACGATCGTCGTGACGACTGCGCTCGAGTTGCTCGCGAGGAACATTTTCCGGGTTACGAACGGCGAGCCGGGTGCTCTACCCAGCATGCACTCAACGTTCAGATTCGTGGCCCGATGCGCGCACGCCACCGTGCTGCTGGCCTCGGCCGCTTGCACCCTCGGACCGGTGACCGGCGACGTGGTCGAAGGGGCCACCGCCGGGTACCGCGTCGCGTTCTCGGGGTGGACCGACGCCAGGGCGACGCCGGTGTCGACGTTCGTGCTCGGGAATCCCGCGGCCAATCCCCTGACGGGCACGTACGTCGCGATCGGCACCAACCCGAGCGGATCGCTGGCCACGCAGATCGGGAGTAGCCCGACGCCCGCGTACCAGTGGCAGGTGATCGCAAATCCACTGACCGCGGCGCAGTGGCCTCTGGGCGGCGTCGTGCGACTGCGCGCGACGATGAAGTACGGCGGCTCCAGCACCGCGGCCGATCTGGTGAGCTTTGACACATACGGCCCGGCCTGCGTCAGCCAGCGGCTCGCGGCCGGGGACAGCTGGATCAATGCGGGCGACACGTGTCGCTCGCCCTATCCGAACAGCTACATCACGCTCGTCTCGAACGCGAAGACGCCCGAGCAGACGAGCTTCGACAAGATCCACTACCTCAGCTGGCGCGGCGGAGTACAGGGGAGCACCGACCTGGTCTCGTTCAACGCGCAGGCCCCGTTCGCAGAGAACTACTACACCACCATCGGAGCGCCGGAGACCTTGAAGGACTTCAAGAGCGCGTATGGATTCACCGCCGGTACCAGCCCGGTTCGCGCCGTCTACTACAACCATGGAGATCTCGGGATCGCGCGCGACATGAACTGCAAGAGCTCCACGATCAACGGCTTTCCCGTGACCGCTTGCTACGTGAGCAACTACGGACGGAAGACCTCGGGGGTTCCGCTCGCCGCCGGCTTTGGTATCGACGGTGTCGACCCGCAAACCGCGATCGGCCAGGCCCTCGGGCCACCGGGACTCGCGCCGATTCCTGGCCCCAACAACACGAACATCCCGGTCGCGACCGTGGCGATGGTCTACGACAAGTCGCGCGCTCCCGACGAGCGGGTCCAGTTCATGGTCTACGACGAGAAGGGGTTCCGGTCCACGGTCGCACCGCTCGACAACACGGGCCTCGCGGCCGCGGCCTTCCCCGGCGTTCCGTCGGCGGCAAACGTCGCCGTCCCCGACAACTGCCTCACCTGCCACGGTGCCTCGAGCGTCTACGATCCCTCGGCCGTCGGGGTCTCGCTCGTCAAGAAGGGTCGGTTCCTGCCGTTCGATCCAGCGGGCTTCGAGTTCTCCACCACCAACCTGCCGTTCACCGCACAGCCGATGCTCGCCAAGCTGAAGCAGCTCAACGCGATGGTGCTCCTCACCGAGCCGACCACGTCCACGGCCGCACTCATCAAGGGGATGTACCTCTCGCAGGGCGGGCCGGGCGGCCCGAATGATCCGAACGCCTCGTTCTCGAACACCTACCTCCCCGACGGCTGGAAGTCCCCCGCTGTCGCGTCGAATTCGCGCGCGGCGGAGCACCTCTACAACGAGGTGGTCAAGCCGTACTGCCGGACCTGTCATGTCTCGCGCGACGCCGGAAGCTACGACTGGGATTCCTACGACGCGTTCGTCGCCGCGAAGGTCAGCATCGGGCTGCACGTCTGCGTGAACAACAGCACCTCGCCGATGCCGCAGGCCGAGCAGACCCAGACCCGGTTCTGGACGAGCGGTGCGCGCGCGCACCTGCTCAGTGCGTTGAACCTCGGTGGGCCGTGCGCTCCGTGAACCGGCGCGTCTTCGCCGCGGCTTCACTGGTGACCGTCATCGCGCTGCTCGTCGCGGTGCAGATCAGCCGGCAGGCGGACGTCGACTCATCCGATCTCGCCCGCGACGCGCCGGCGGTCCCCGCCACGCGGAGCTCGATGGGTCGCGGTGCGCAGCCCGTGCTCACTGAGGTGGCGAACGACGTCACGTCGATCACCAAGGCGAACACGATCGCCCGCGTGGGGGGCGGAGAGTACGCCGAGCGGTACGCGCTGGAGATGTGCGCGTGCATCGACCGACCATGCGCCGAGGAGGTGCGCGATCGGTTCGCCGCGAACCTCGGGGCCGCCGATCCCGAGCAGGATACACGACGGCTGCACGCGGCGTTCGACCGCGCGGCCGGATGCCAGCGCGCCACCGAGCGAGCACTCACGCATAGCCCGAACGAGGCAGCCGAGACGACCGCGACGTGCCCGGGCAACTGCTCGCTGTGACCGGCGCAGCAGCAGCGCGGGGGGCTCACTCGCGACGACCTCCGACGCCACGAGCTGAGCACTTCTTGCCGGCACCGGGCCTGACCTCGCCGGTGTCCGAGCCTCGCACCCCGTCTTCAAGCGCTCATGGTTCCAGGAGCTGGCCGCGCCGCGCGCGATCAGGGGGCGGCCCCGCGAGCTCGTAGCGTTCCGATCAACTCGGCCTTCTTCGCGAGCTCGGCCAGGCGCTCGGCCCGCTCGACCGCGAACGATCCGCCGAACGGATCCGCGAGGTGGTCCGCGCGCGGCGCTGGAAACCGGGTCGCCACCAGTGCCCAGCGGCCGCGCGGATCATCGCGGGTCCACATCTCGCAGCGCAGGAGCCGCGCGCCGCTCATGGGCCGCGCCTCCACAAGCCGCGGCCAGAAGTGCCTGCCGCGCCGACCGGCGTGAACATCGTCGCGAGATGCGCCCGAAGCGACCGACGAGCCGACCGGGGCTACGAGCGGCGGCGAAACAAGGACGCGAACCACGATCCGCGCCGCTCCGTCGCAGGGCGCGCACGCGCGATCGCGGACGGGAACACATGCGCATCATCCTCGCGGAGGATCTCCACGCAGAGCTCGACACATGCGTCACAGATGACCTTGTCGACGCCGTACTGACAGCGTGCGACGACCGCGCTGCAGAACGCGCACGGCTTCGCGGTGGATCGCTGGGAGGCCGGTTTGCTCACGAGCGCCTTGGCTGCCTGATCGATGCACTGATCGCAGATCAACTCCGCGGGGCCAGCGATGAGGCGTACGACCTCGTCGACCGCGACGAAGCAGAACTCGCACTTCGCGTTGGACGGGAAAGGTCCTGACCGTCGATCCGCGAACGGGTCGATGATGCGTCCGGTCGCTGGAGAGCGCACGATGTCCAGATACTACGTCATCTCCGCGATCCAATTGGCTCGGCGTGGGCGATTGGGACCGGCGTTGATGAATCGCTGCGCAATGCAGCGTGCGTCCGCGCAGCGGACATCGCTTCGGACAGATCTCGGACTAGCAGAAACCTGCCGCATCAGGCGTTCGGGGCGCCGGCATCAACCCGGTCCGGACTATCTCAGCGAAGGCGGTCTAGACGAACGCGCCAATGCCCTGGTCGACGCTTGCAGTGGAAGCTCGCAATCACGATTAGATCCTCACCCGCGACGAGATAATCGATCTCGACTCCGAAGCGCGTTACAAGCCGGCGCCGAACGTTCAACTCTTGGGGCGTGTCCGCCACCGGCGTAGCTCCTGCAGGTGGTCTTCGGGCCGTGCCACTACCTCAGGCTATCAAACAACGTCGGTGGGGGCCGAGGCGAACGGCACGTCGAAGATCCTGGCGCATCCCGGAGCGCTGCCGCTGCTCCCCGCAGCCGTTGGCTGCGCTGCAACTGATCACATCTAGAACAGCACGGGAATCGCAATCGTGACTGCGTTGGTCTGCTTCGTGATGTTCATCGGCCCGTGTGGAGCAAGTCCGTCGAAGCCGCGCGTGTACGAGAGCCCCGGGTGGACCGACACCTTGCCGAGGTGGAAGTGCACACGTGCGCCGATCGAAGCGGTAAGCGTCGACGAACCTTCATCGGCGCTCGGGACGCGAGGGTCAGACATCGCGTCGAGCATCGTCGGGTGCGAGAGCCACCGCCGATACTCCAGATCCGCACCGATCGAGACGTGAGGGCCCAAGAACACGCCGAGGTGGCCACCGATCGTGGCACGGGTCCGAAATGCGTCGGCTCCAGCGGCGGTCTTGTCCCCGCGTACACGAACACTCTGCAGCAGCGTTGCCTCAGCTTGAGCAGTGAAGGCGTGCTTCACATAAGCGATGTCGGCGCCGAGGATCGCAGTCGCGTAATTGACCTCAAACATCGCCTCGTCGGCGGGACGCGCCGTGATCGATGCGGCGTTCGTCCTGGCGGCGCGCGGGTCGGGCTCGTTGCCACCACCAGATCCGACCGGAAGCGCTACGGCACCGAACAGCGCGATTCGGCGGCTGTTCATCGTACCCGTGTAGGTCGCGCCGGCGATCGGGTTGCTGAACGACGTGCCGTCGAGCGCCGCGCCCGGCGCGTTGTTCCCGACGAAGCCGAACCGGGCCATCGTTGCCCAGCGGTCGGTGAGCTGATAGCTCGCCGACAACGCCGTGGTCTGGTTGATGTCGATGTTGCCCTGCGGATCGCGGAATACCGCCACGGTGGTGTCCGCCTGGACGACGTTGCTGGTGGTCACCGAGCGAAGTTGCCACGGCAGCGATACCTCCTCGGTGTTCGGCTCGGCCTCCGCCGAGGCAATGCGGGCAAGCAGCAGCGCGACAGCGACGTTGGATTTGATCGACATGGTCGGCTCCTTCACGGGGTGGGAAGCATTTCGAGGATGGCCTGGACTACGGCGTCGGGACGGTCCAGCTGGATGTAGTGGCCGGCACCGGGGACGATGATCTGCTCACCGTTGCTCGCCTCTGCGGCCAGGTCGCCGAGCATCGTCTCCCACAGCTCTTCGCGTGCCGGTGAGACCGGATGATCGGTCGCGGTCAGTACGCGAACGGGATAAGCGCCGAACTTCCCGGCAGCGGCGATCTCGTCGGAGCCGACCGGGAACGCGTTGTACTCGGCGATCGTGCTCGGACCTTGC
>JBBRED010000122.1:0-21051 GCA_038203335.1 Haliangiales bacterium
GTCGGCTCGCAAGAGTCCGGCGCGGGAGGAAAGTCCGAGCTTCATAGGGCAGGGTGCTGGCTAACGGCCAGTCGAGGTAACTCGCAGGACAGTGCAACAGAAAGCAAACCGCCTTCCGGGCGAACGTCGTCCGAGAGGTAAGGGTGAAAGGGTGCGGTAAGAGCGCACCGCTTCTCTGGTGACAGAGAAGGCATGGCAAACCCCACCCGAAGCAAGACCAGACAGGGGTCGTGTTGCCCGCACGATGACTCCGGGTTGGTCGCTGGAGCCCGTCAGCAATGGCGGGCCTAGATGAATGATCGCCACCACACAGAACTCGGCTTACCGACCTCTCCGCCGAGCGAGCCTTTGTTTCTAGTTGGTGAGCGCGAGTAACCGGGCGACGTCGCGTGCGAGCGCGGCGGAGGCGAACGGCTTCTCGATCAGCGCGGCTCCGCGGGCGATCAGCCCCTGCGCGGCCGCGTCTTCCGCGTAGCCGGTCGCGATCAGCACGGGGACCTCGGCGAGCTCGCGGAGCTTCGCGAAGCACTCGGCGCCCCCCATCACGGGCATGCCCATGTCGAGGATCACGAGGCCGATGGACGCGGCGTGATCGCGGAACACCGCCAGCGCCTCCTCGCCGTTGCTGGCCTCGAGCACGGCCAGGCCGCGGCGCTCGAGGATGCGGCGCGTGCCGGAGCGAACCAGCGGCTCGTCATCGACCACGAGCACGGTCGCGCGCGTGGGCTGCGGCTCGAGAGTCTTCACCGGAGGGGGCGGCGGGAGCGCGAAGGTGCGCGGGAACTCGATCGTGAACACCGTGCCCACGCCGACGGCGGACGCGACGTTGATCGTTCCGCCGTGCGCGGTCACCACGCCCCACACCGTCGACAGGCCGAGGCCGGTGCCGTTCCCCATCGACTTCGTGGTGAAGAACGGCTCGAACACGCGCGCGCGGGTCGCATCGTCCATGCCGCAGCCGGTATCGCGGATGCGGAGGCGCACCACGTCGCCGGTGGCGCGCTCGACGGGCTCGGTGGAGATGGTCAGCGTGCCGTTGCCCGTCATCGCCTCGGAGGCGTTGATCGCGAGGTTCATGATCACCTGGCCGAGGTGGTGCGGATCCACTTCCACGCGGCACGCGGCCGCGCCGAGGGACGTCACCACCTCGAGAGACTTCGGCAGCGTGCGCGAGAGCAGCGGCAGCAGCTCGCTCAGCGCCGTATCGAGCTCCAGGACCTGGCGGCGATACTGGCCACGGCGCGAGAACGCGAGCAACCCGCGCGTCAGCTCCGCGCCGCGCTCCGACTGCGAGACGATGTGCGTGAGATCCGCGGCGGTCGACGGCGACGGAGCCTCCGCGAGCTGCAGCTCGGCGAGGCTCCGGATCGACGCGAGCACGTTGTTCATGTCGTGCGCGAGGCCGGCGGCCAGCGTGCCGGCGACCTCGAGGCGCTGCGCGTGCATGAGCTGCTCGGTCAGCGCCGCACGCTCCTGCTCGGAAGCGCGGAGATCCGCGAGCTGCTGCTCGGCGCGAAGGAGCTGGGTGACGAACATCCGCTGGAACAGACCGCCCACGATCTGCGATGCGGCGACCGTGAGGATCGACATGCCGGCCACGGTGTCGGGGTCGTGTAGCGCGAGCGGGATCCACGCGATGTCGATCGCGATGTACGCGATGAGCATCCAGCGCGTCCGCAGGAGGACCGCCGCCGCGGCGACCTCGGCGACCAGCACGATCGTGAGGAGCGCGTCGGGTACGAAGACCTTCGAGAGCACCGTGCCGACCGTGGGTAACGCCCACACCAGCCCGAGGGCGACGTGGCCCCACCGCACCGCCAGGCGCCGGTGCCACATGCCCCATGCCAGTGCTCCCAGCACCGGGATCGCGAGCGCGTTCCACGCGATGACGGGCGCGGCGAGCGGAACTCCCGTGGGCTCGCTCACGACCAGCGCGAGCGTCATCGCGAACATGATGAACGGAGCGATGATCCGGGCGCGGTCGTAAGCGATGGGTGCGAGCAGTGCGTGCTCGGCCGCCGGAGAGGTGCGCACGGTGTCTCTCCTGAATCGACCCTGCCGGCCCGGCCGTTAGGGCGGCCCGGGTACGGGGTGGGTAGGTAACCGTGATACCGTCGTTGCGGGGTCATGGATCGGCGTTCTCCTGTCCACGAGATCGTGTATGCGCTGTGGAACGCGCTGCACGCTCTGGGTTCCTCTGCCGAGACCACCGACATCGAGCGCTGGGGATTCTCCATCCACGCCGCCCTGTCAGCCGCCGGCCGCGAGTTCCACAATCATGACCACGTCGTCGACCTGCTCGGCGACGGCGACCCACTCGAGGTGATCGCGGCCCTCTATCACGACGCCGTGTACATCCAGGTCGACCAGGGCCCGCCGCGCTCGATGCGCGACGAGCTCGCACCGCTCCTCGTGCAGAGCGCCGAGGGCTGGCGCATCCTGCCCACCGCGGCGGCGGGCGTAGCCGGCGAGGTGCTGCAGGTGTTCGCGCGCCAGGTCGGCGACATCGTCACGCCGACCACCGGCCTCAACGAGTTCGCGTCGGCGCTCGTGGCATCCGTCCAGCTCCAGAACGTGCTGTATCGCGAGCAGCGCATCGCGGTCGCCGCCTGCATCGAGCAGACGATCCCGTTCCGCGAGGATCCCGTGACCCAGCTGCACCAGCGGCTCCGCTTGCTCGGCCTCGCCGGCGATGCGCTCGAGGAGACCGTGCAGCGCGCGGTGCGCGTGGGCAATCGCGACGTCGACAACTTCTCCGACAACGACCCGGCGCGCTTCCTCGACAACACCTGGAAGCTCCTGCCCGAGTCGAACCCGGCGCTGCACTCGCCGATGGTCTACACGGTGCGCGACTACCGCATCGCGCTGCAGAAGATGGAGAGCTTCCTCGCGTGGCTCCCCGCCGAGCGCGTGTTCCACACGTGGGGCAGCGAGCCGAGCCCGCAGATCCACGCGCGTCGCGTCGCGCGCACGACCGGGAACCTCCAGCTCGCCGTGCGCTACCTGCGCGCGAAGCTGTACTCGATCGGCCTCGTCGAGGCGATCGCCGAGGTCACCGGCGGTGACGTGCCGCTCGACTACTTCATGGGCGGCTTGAAGTCTCCGAGCGGCGAGCGCCCGTCGATGAAGCGCATCGAGCAGTTCCTGCCGACCCTGTCGCACGCGCGCGATCTCGATCCGCCGCTGCACCGCCTGCTCGCCGAGGGGCGCGCCTCCGAGTCGAGCTTCGATACCGGACCGTCGCCGCTCGGCGCGTTCCTCCACGCCGTGGTCGGCGAGGGCGAGGTCATGAAGCAGGTCGAGAGCGCGAAGAAGTGGTGGGCGGGTGGCAGCGATGCCGTGACGTTCCTCCAGGCGCAGCCGCCGAAGCCCGTCGCGGCGATCGCGCGTGCGGCCGGCAACATCATCGACACGCGGCGCGATCGACTGTTCGCGCTCGCCGAGCGTCTCGAGAGCTGATGCGGGCGGCGCTCGTCGCGCTGGTCGTCGCGGGCTGCGGCACCGACGACGTCGATCTCTCCGGCATCTACGAGCTGTCCATCGATGTCGCGTCCTCGCCGTGCGGCGTCGACGCGCCGGTCCCGATGGGCCCGGCCTATCTGAAGTTCTACAAGAGCGACTTCGCGGGGCAGCCGTTCTTCCAGTACGACGAGTGCAAGGATCTCGCGGCCACCGACTGCTTCGCCTCGGGCGGTCTGTTCGAGGGCCTCGCCGAGCCGATCGACAACGGCTGGCGCGGGCGGCTCTCGTCGAGCTCCCAGACCGCGACGCGTTGCCTGATGACCTACGTCGAGGAGAGCGCGATCGCGAACGGGAGCCATCTCACCGTCGACAAGGCGCGCTACGAATACGATGGCGACGTCCCGGCGGCGGGATGCACGATCGACGAGGCCGAGAAGCGCGGCACGTCGATGGAGTGCGAGTCGCATTCTCGCCGCGAAGCGGAGAAGCGGTAGCTACTCGGGTTTCGGAGCTTCGGCCACCGGCGGCTCGAGGAGCTCCTTGCGGTACACGAGGCGAGCGCAGCGCGGGCAGGTCTCGATCGACTCCATGCGCGCGAGGATATTGTTGAGCTGCGGCGGCAGCGCCATGTGGCAGCCCTGGCAGACGCCCTTGATCACGGGCGCGACCGCGTAGCCCTTCTTCGAGAGCAGCGTGTCGTAGATCTTGAGCCACTTCGGCTCGACCTGCGCGCGCGCGGCGTTGCGGGTCTCGGTGGCCTCGGCGAGCTGCGCCTTGAGGCCATCGAGCTGGTCCTTCTGCGCGGCTTCCGACGACTCGAGCTCGCCGCGGACTCCGCCGACGTCCTTGTCGCGGCTCTCGAGCTGCGTGGTCGACTCGGCCGAGGCGGCGACGACCTTCTTCAGCTCGACCTCGCGGTCGGTGATCGACTTGCGCTTGTTCTCGACCTCGCGGGAGGCGGCGCCGAACTCCTTGCTGTTCTTGGACGCCTGCAGCTTGTTCTGCGCGGCCTTGAGCGCCTCGCGCTCGCGGTCGAGCTGGTCCTGCTGCGTCTTGCGCCAGGTATCGGTCTCGGCCAGCTTCGCGCGCTCGCCATCGAGCATCGTCTGCAGCTTTGCCAGGTCTCGCCGCAGCGGATCGAGGCGGGCCGGGAGCTGGTTCACCGCGCCCTCCAGCTCGCGCACTTTGACGTCGGAGGTCTGGAGCTGGAGGAGGAAAACGAGCTGTTCGCGCAAGGGTACGTACCTTTCGTCCGATCTCTTTAGCTTTTCAGTGTGGGCCCACCTGGATTTGAACCAGGGACCCACCGGTTATGAGCCGGCCGCTCTAACCGTCTGAGCTATGGGCCCGATAGCCCTGCCCGCGAGGTGCCAGCTGATGTGAACACCGAACGAACAGCGCCGGGACACTACCAGGTTACCAGGAAATCGGAAGTGGCCGAGGTCAGGCGAATCAACCAGGAGCTCGCGCGATCTTCGAGGGGCGTGACGGATGACAGTTGCTGGGCTGCTTCTTGCGACAAACGACCGCATGTTCCATTCGCCATTCATTCTGCGCGTCTCCGCTCTTCTGTTGGTGAGCTTCGGAGGCGCCGCATGCACCTCCGGCCCGCCTTCGGACACACGGTCCCTGAACGGTGCTGAGGGTGACCTCGTTGGAGGCAGCGGAACCCTCACCGGCACCTACGGCAACCAGGCGATCGCGCCCATCAAGGCCGCCTACTGGGTCGGCCAGCCTGACGACCCGTCCGAAGCGGCGGGTGGTCCATTCATCAATATCTTGTCGAGCGCGGTGACGTGCAATGACATCTCCGTCACCGGCTGGCTGTCCAAGATTCCGGCGGAGACGCAGGTACTTGAGCTGATCGTCGGCACGACCACCGTCGGGGCGTCGTCGCCCACGTCGTCCGGCGCAGGAGCACGCGTCGCCGAGGTGAACTACTTGTTCGGGCAACCGTCCGGAGAAGAGAGGGCGAAGAGCGGAAGCGTCACGCTGACCGCCTACGCGAGCGAGGCGTCGGTCGACGGAACCGTCGACGTGACGTTCTCGTCGGGAACTGCGCAGGGCACGTTCCACGCAGTGTACTGCCCCGGAGGGCAGGAAGAGTCGCGCTGAGGCGGAGGGATGGCGCGAGGCTAGCCCTGACCAGCGTTGACGTGGCGAGCGCGCTCGCTGCGCGGCTGGGGGGCGGACCTTCGAATCCATCAACCCGCGAGAATTCCGGGTCACAAACGGGTGGTTCCCAACTCTACCTCTTGCGATGCCGGGGCAAGGAAGGCTCGGAGACAAGGCCAAGGCGCCGATCGATGCGCACGGCTGCCCCGCCTGCCCGCACACCACGATGGGCCCCGCGATCATCGGGTCACCGACCGTGGTGGTCAACGGTCTCCCCGCGCTGCGGGTCGGCGACTACGGCGTCCACGCCGCGTGCTGCGCGATGAACATGTTCATCGCGGAGAAGGGCAGCACGGTCGTCTTCATCGATGGCCTGCCCGCTCATCGCAAGGGTGACCGCACGCAGCACTGCGGCGGCAAAGGCACGCTGATCGACGGTTCGCCGGACGTCATCGTGGGGGAGGAGCCCACCGCGGGGATCGGCGGCGGCGCCGGTGGGGGCGCCGCCGCCGGTGGCAACGGTGGTGGCAAACGTGGTGCCGAGGATCCCGGCGGCCATGGTGGCGGGGAGCCAGGCGGCGGAACGAGTCCCGGTGACCCCGGAGACCCCGACGGTCCCGCGCCCGGCAACGACGACCCGCCCGTCGACCCGACCGACGTCGATCCCGATCAGATCGAGATCGCCGTCGTCAGCAAGCCCGGCGCTCCGCAGCCCGATGTGCTGTTCGAGCTGACGCTGCCCGACGGCGGCGAGAAGACCGGCACCACCGATGCGGGCGGCATGATCCGGTTCTCGGGTCTGACGACGACGGGCAACGCACGGCTGGTGCTCCCCGAGATCGACGAGCATGTGGTCGACGACGAGCCGGCGCAGCCCGGGCGCGTCCGCTACGAACGCGGTGGCATCGAGGCGGCGGTCGGGCAGCTGACGACCGTCGAGGTGGTGCCGCGGATCCGGCGCGGCCGACTGTTCGGCATGCTGTTCGAGATCGACAAGTGCTTCCTCTTGCCGGGCGCGATGCGGGGCATCCGCGGCCTCACGCGCTACTACAACGAGCACCCCGGCCTCCAGGTGCTGGTCTCCGGGCACACCGATCCGACGGGCGACGACCAGTACAACCTCGACCTCTCGAATGAACGAGGTCATAGCGTCGCCGACTTCCTGACGGACAACGTCGACGGCTGGCTTGCCTGGTACTCGAGCGGCTACGCCAGCAAGCGCTGGGGTGTGCGGGAAGACCAGTACATGCTGTCGACCCTCGAGGACGATGCCGGGCCGTATTACACGGGACCGATCGACGGCCAGCCCGGGACGGGAACGCACGACGCGGTCACGAGATTTCAGACGAACCACGGGCTCGTGGTCGATGGCGTCGCCGGCCCCGAGACTCGCCGCGCGCTCGTCACCGAGTACATGCAGCAGGACGGGACGACGCTGCCACCAGGCACCCCGCTCGACGTGCACGGCTGCGGCGAGTTCCACCCGGCGGAACCCGGCGACAACCCCGACCTCAACGCCGAGGATCGCCGCGTGGAGATCTTCTTGTTCGAAGGCCCCGTCGATCCACCCGCGCAGAATCCGTGTCCCGCGCCGGGGTGCCGCGAGTACCCGATCTGGTGCGACCGCGTGTTCGAGGACGTCGACTTTCGCACCGACCCGCCGCCGGACGATCCGGTGCTCACCGATCCGCGCTTCGAGGCTCCCGCACCGGAGGGCACGCAGCCGGTCGAGGTCACGCTGTACTCGTTGCGCCGCCAACCATGCGCGAACTGCATGGCGACCGTTCACGTCGACGACGTGCGGTTGTTCGCAACGAGCGACGGCAACGGCGTGCTGCGTCTCGACGTCCCCATGGCGGCAACGACGATCGTCGTGCGCTACGTGCCCTCGGACCTCGTCACGGCGATCCAGATCCAGATCGATCTCGCGCTGCCTCCCGTGTCCACCGATGCCGGCGCGATCGCGCGCCTCGTCCACCTCGGCTACGCCGCTGACACCGACCTGAAGTTCGCGGTGTTCCGGTTCCAGAGCGACTTCGGTGTGGCGAGCCGCACCGGTCGGCTCGACAGCGCAACCCGCCAGCGACTCGCGGCGGTCTACGACGAGGGGCAGGGCGCGTGACCAAGATGAGCGCGATCGCCCCGAAGATCGGTTCGTCGTCGGTCGGCGTCCTCATCGCAACGCCGAACGACGTCGGGAGCATGCTCGGCGCGCGTGCCTGGGTCGATGCGTTCGCGGCCACGGTCAACGAGCCCGGGGTCACGGTCCGCTCGCTCGGCGCGATCGAGGGTCTCGTCGGAACGATGGAGGACATCCTCCTGCAGGGAAAAGACGCGACGATCCCGAAGGCCACGCTCGATGACGTGTTCGGCGGCCTGCGCAACCACACGTTGATCTGGGTCGCTCCGAACTGCGGCAGGAACCTCGCGCTGTACACGGGCGCGACAGGCCAGGACATCACGATCAACACGAGCGACCTCGTCAGCATGCAGCTCGTCAAGGTCGGCGAGCTTCAGTGGGTGCTCCACCCGCAGGGCGGGGAGGACAAGCGGCTGTTTCAGATCTCCCTGTTCCTGACGCTCGTGAGGCTGTCGTTCTACACGCAGCTCTACCTGTGCATCATCGCGAACCAGCATCGTCCCGCGGGGCCGAAATCATCCGAACGTCCCGCGGAGGCGACGGACCTCGAGGTGATCGCGAAGGAGCTCCACCGTCTCACCGCGTGCACCGTGTACTACAACGACGTCGCGATCGAGATCGCCGACAAGGCCGCGGTCGTGCCGAGCGGGACCACGCTGGATCCGGCCACGGGTATCGAGCTGTTGTCGACGGATTCGACACCGCTACGCGCGGCGGCGGGCACGTTCTTTCGCGGGAGCACGAAACGCGTATGACCATGACGAGGATCACCACGGCAATCGTCGGACAGACGCTCGACCTCGTCACCGAGATCGCGAATGGAGACGGCCGAAGCGTCCAGTTTCGCGTGCTCGCCGTGGAGACCGGGGATGCACTCGCGGAGATCGACGCGGTGGTCGCCGATGGTGTCGCGCGTGCGCCATGGACGGTCGCGGTCGGGGGGCTCTCGCTGCCGGCGCAGATCAAGTTCCTCGCGTCGGTCGACGGGGGGAAGCACGTGGAGTCGCCCT
Organism: Haliangiales bacterium; assembly: GCA_038203335.1. Taxonomy (GTDB): domain Bacteria; phylum Myxococcota_A; class Polyangia; order Haliangiales; family Haliangiaceae; genus JABFXX01. Next base: position 8,728 of record JBBRED010000122.1, read on the forward strand.
CGATCCAGGTCGACCCTCCAGGGATGCTCGGGCTCGCCGCCTGGGTCGTCGATCCCGCCACGCGGGGCGGTCAGCCGGGCGCGCTGGAGCCGACCGACGACGATCCGTTCGATCCCTCGACGCCGCCATCGAACCAGCCGTTCGCGCCCGGCGACTCGGTCGTCCTGCGCGTCGATGTCGCCGACGGCGACGGCAAGCCGCTCGGCGGCAACTTCGTCGTCGTCTACCTGCTCCAGAAGGAGCAGACCGAGAACCACGACGACTATCAGACGGTCAAGGAGCTGCGCCGCGATGTCAGCGGACCGGCCGACAAGGTCCTCGCGCGCTGGACGGCCGACACGATGGGCCTCCCTCCGCCGCACCGGTTTCGGTTCCTGTGCCGCTGGGAGCGTCGCCCCGGCGAACAGCAGACCACCCCCGACTCGATCACGTCCACGGAGTCCCGATGAACCCGATCGTCAGTGCGGCCGCGATCAAGGTCAAGGTCACCGAGCTCCCCGAGGTCTATGCGCAGGCGACGGAGCGGGCGCGCGGGTGGAACGAGACCGAGGTCGAGCTCGTCACCAGTGCCGGCAAGTCGTTCTGTGGGATGTGCGATCCGAGCGGTGTGGCGCCGATCCTCGGGATCCCCGGCGACGCGAAGGTCACGGAGGTTCGAGTCCGCCGGCGCGGTCCGTGCGCGATTCCGATTCCGTGGGTCGTCACGGCGCAACCCGCCTCGGACACCTACCTTCCCGGCGCCGAGGTCTCCGTCGAGATCAGCGCGCGCCTCCGCAACTCGGTGTGGACGAGCGGCTCGGGCATGTTCGACGACACGGGCGGGCTACGGAGCGATGTCATCTCCGACCTCGCGGGTGCCGTCGACGACCTGTCGATGCTCGAGACGTTCTTCATGAAGGTCACCGGGCCCGAGGTGGGCTTCGACCCGCGGTTCCTGAAGGGCAAGCCCGCCGAAGCCGACAAGGCCGCGCTGTGCAAGACGGTGATCGACGCCTGTCACGCCGCCGGGCTCCAGTTGCTCTGCGGCTACGAGGGCGTCGCCGAGGGCGGGAAGAACTCCGCGCAGGCCGAGGCGTTCAAGGAGTTCCTCAAGAAGGCGACGATCAAGCAGATCGAGGACCACGCCGCCGCGATCCACCACAAGATCTTCGACGAGCTCGGTCTCGACTTCGACGGCATCGGCTTCGACATCGAGACCGTCGGTGTCAACACCATGGACGAGCAGTTCGAAGCCCTGTACGGCACGCTCGCGAAGCTCCTCGCCAGGAACAACCGGATCCTGACCTACGCGTCCGCCACGTTTGCCAAGGACGGCGAGACCAGTCACGAAGCGGCGCACATGCGCAGCCAGCGCTACGGGCTGGCGAAGCTCGCACCGAACATCATCGCCCGGCCGATGGGCTACGACGGCGGTCACGTCTACAACGAGACCACGAAGAAGGGCCTGCACAAGGAGGGCATCGACTGCGCGCTGCGCGATGTCGGTCTTCACCCGTCGCAGTTCCAGATGGGGGTGAAGCTCGTCGGCTTCCTGCTCAGCGGCGGTAGGAGCAAGGTCGGCATCTCGTCGCCGTTCGACGGACCCACCGCGCGAAAGCGCATCGACGATCTCTATCGGCCCAATCGCATCGGGATGATCAGCTTCGCCATCGGTGGCCCCTCGGAGCCATCGAGCTCGCAGATGCGCGCCGACATCAAGACGTTCGATCCGAAGCTCAACCCGTCGGGGCCCAAGGCCGGTGCGGTTGGCTCGCCACTGCAGGGCCCGCGCCGCACCGAGAACGGGCGCTGAGGCCAGGTGTGTAACTGGCGGGTATCGTGACCTAGTTCACGTTGCCAGAAAACGCCAACAGGTCCCGCCAACTTGCTCGTCGCGCCGACGGCGCCGAGCGCTATACTTGCCGACGATGAGCGCTGGTAATGTTGCACGTGTGGTCGCTGTCCTGGCCGCGGTGGTCGCGGCCGCTGGGTCCGCGACCTCGAGCTCGAACGACTCGAACAAATCGATGATGCAGCAACAGGGGCAAAATCAGACGCCCCCGCCGCCGCAGCAGATGGAGCCGGCGCGCGCGCTCGGCCTCTGGCGATCGACGTTCGGTGGCGTGAAGATCGAAGCCGACGACTCGAAGGGCGGCATCAACACCGGCGCCGTTCAGGGCGTCTGGGTCTACAAGCGCTCCGGCCAGGAAGTCATCGGCTACTTCTCCGGCAGCCTGCGAGGCAACGTCCTCGACTTCCGCTGGCAGGAGCCGAACAACCCGCCGCTGACCGGCGCGGGCTACCTCGTGTTCGATCCACAGGGCCGGCAGTACGCGGGCCGCTGGTGGAGCGACCGCAAAGATCGTATCGGCGACTGGAACGGCTGGCGTCAGGGCGCCACGCAGGGCGGCGATCAGTACATGCAGCCGCAGGCCCCGTCCTCCGGATACGGCGGCGCGGCCTACGGCGGCGCGCAGCCCTACGGCGCCGCGTCTCCGTACGGCGGCGCAGCGTATGGCTATCAGCCGCCGCAGCAGCCGACGCAGCAGCAGCCGTATCCGCAGCAGCGCCAGCCGTACTACCCGCCGCAGCGCCCGCAGCAGCCGCCGCAGCAGCAGCCGTACTACCCGCCGCAGCGCGCGCCGCAGCGGCAGCAGAGCCCGTACTACCCGCCGCAGCAGCAGCCGTATTATCCGCCGCAGCCGCCGCCGTCGCAGTCGCCGTACGGCGAATGAGCGATCGCGCTGCGTGAACCGAGGCCTCGTCGAGTGACGAGGCCTTCGTCGTTTCGGGTGGCGTGCGACGCGCGACTACCGAGGGCGCGGCAGCAGCTTCGCGAGATCGAGCTCTGCGTCGAACACGTGTGCCGCGGGGCCGTGCATCTTCACGTTCTGCAGATCGGGCATCACCCGGATCTGCAGCGAGCCGCCGGGCAGGTTGACCTTCACGGCCACGCCCTCATCGCAGCGGCCGGTGAGGATCGCAGCGACGACGGTCGCGCATGCGCCGGTGCCGCAGGCGAGGGTGAGGCCCGCGCCGCGCTCCCACACCACGAGATCGATCTCGGTACGGCTCTTCACGAACGCGAACTCGGCGTTCGTACGCTGCGGGAAGTACGCGTGGCGCTCGACCGCGGGCCCGACGCTGGTCGCGAGGTGCCGCGCCTCGTCGGCGGAGGCCACGAAGGTGATCGCGTGCGGGTTGCCCATCGACACGCACGTGATCGCACGGGTCGGCTGGCCGGGGATATCGATCGGCTGATCGATGCAGCGCTCGCCGAGCGGGCCGACCATCGGAATCTCGCTGCGCAGCAGGCGAGGGGCGCCCATCGACACGCTGACGTTGCGGTCGAGCAGCTCGCACACGAGGCGACCGGCACCGGTGTCGATCGCCATCTCCTCCTTCGCGACGGCCCCGTGATCGTGAAGCCACTGCACAACGCAGCGCAGACCGTTGCCGCACATCTCGGCCTCGCTGCCATCGCTGTTGAGCACGCGCATGCGCGCGTCGTCGCCGGTGGTGGTCGGCAGGATCGCGAGCACGCCGTCGCCGCCGACGCCGAACTGGCGGTCGCAGAGCGCGATCACGTTCGCGGGATCCTGGACCGCGGCCGCCTCGTCGGGCTTCGCGGTGCGGAGGTCGACGACGAGGAAGTCGTTTCCGAGGCCGTGGTATTTGGCGAACCGCATGCCCGAACCCTACCGCGGGTCGGGCTCGTGATCGACCGCCGCGATCCCGTTGGGATTACTTCGGAGCGTTGGGCGACGAGTCAGCGGACGCCGGCTTGCCGTCGACGGGCTTGCCGTCGTTGGAGGCGGGCGTCTTCGCGGGCGCCGGCGTCGTGGCCGCGGGGACCTTCGCGGGCGTCGGCGGCGTGGCCGCGGGCGGAGTGATCGGAGCGAGCGGGGCCTCGACGGCCTTCGCCGCGCTGCCGGTCTGCGGCTTCGCATCGGCAGGCTTCGGCTCGCTCATGCCGGCCGGCGTCGCCGGGTTCGGCTTCTCGTCGGTCGCGCCCGCGGGGAGCGGAACCTCGGCAGGCGTCGCGGCGGAACCGCTCGCGCCACCACCGGGGTTGCCAGAGCCGAGGGCAGGAGCAGCGGAACCCAGCCCCGGATCGATCATGATCGCGGAGCCCGAGCCGGAGCCCGAACCCGCGCCTTCAAGGCCCTTCTTGCGCGCTTCTTCGCGCTCGGCGGCGGCCTTGGACTGCACCTCGCCGTACTTCTCGAGCGAGTCGGCCGAGTTGTGGCTCGACAGATACGCGAGGATCATCGACGTCGCCATGAACACGGTCGCGGCGCCCGCGGTCAGGCTCCGAAGGAACGACGATGCGCCCGATCCACCGAACACGGTCGCGGCGTTACCACCACCGAACGCGCCGCCCATCCCGCCACCCTTGCCGCTCTGCAGGAGCACCGTGAGCATCAGGAACAGGCACACGATCACGTGCAAGACAGTCAGCAGGGTCGACATGCGGACCTAGCTTCTAGCCCAATGCGCCTATAGGCGCAAGGCTTAGGACGGCCGCGCCGCCTTGACGATCGCAATGAAATCAGCGGCTTCCAGAGAGGCGCCGCCGACCAGCGCCCCGTCGATATCCTTCTCGCTCATCAGGGCCTCGGCATTGCTGGCCTTGACCGACCCGCCGTACTGGATCCGGATCGCGTCGGCCGCGGGTCCGCCGAGCCGCGCCGCGAGCTGCGAACGAATGTGCGCGTGAACTTCCTGCGCCTGCGCCGCGGTCGCGCTGCGCCCGGTGCCGATCGCCCACACGGGCTCGTACGCGATCACGAGCTTCTGCGCGCTCGACGCCTCGATCCCTGCGAGGCCACCCGCCAGCTGCTCGTCGACGACCGCGAGCGTGCGCCCTCCGTCGCGCTCCGCGAGCGACTCGCCGACGCACACGATCGCGCCGAGTCCGGCCGCGAGCACCGCGCGCGCCTTCTTGCCGACGCCCTCGCTGGTGTCGCCGAAGAACTGCCGGCGCTCGCTATGCCCGACGATCACCCACGACGCACCGGCATCGGCGATCAGGGTCGGCGACAGCTCGCCGGTCCACGCGCCGCTGGTCTCCCAGTGCGTGTTCTGCGCGCAGGTGACGATCGAGCTGCCCTCGAGGCGCTTCGCGACCGCGTGGAGCGCGGTGGCCACCGGCGCGACGCCGACCGCCACGCCTTTGACCGCGCCGAGCTGGTTCTTCAGCTCCGTGACGAGCGTCAGCGCGTCGGCGATGGTCTTGTTGAGCTTCCAGTTGCCAACGACGAACGGGGTGCGCATCGCACCGTTCGTATCACGACGGCTACTCGGTCATCCAACTGAGGCGGTACGTGCACTGCCGGTCACCCTGGTGGATGCACGCCGTGTGCGTGGCGCCGACCGCGCTCGCTCCGGTCAGCTCGACGATCCGCTCGAGCTCCGAGGCGACGATCGCGCAGACGTCGAGCGAGCCCGAGAAGCCATTGAGATACACGTCGGCGCTCCCGGGGTGGACGACCACCTCGACGTCGCCCCACGCGTGATAGCGATCCCAGAACGTCGGCAGCGCGGCGAGCACGGTCTCCGCGGGCAGCGAGCTCGGATCGGCCCCGAACAGGCGCGCGAACGTGGCCGACATCGTGCCGCGGCCGACCTTGCGCGGCACCAGCTGACCGTCGAGCAGGTCGCGCGCGCGATCGAGCACGGTGATCAGGTCCGAGAGCTCGACCCACGATAGCGGCGCGAGCGTCGACGACAGCGCGTTCGCCATCACCGGCGACTCGTTGACGAGCTTCGCGATCCCGGACTCGCCGAGGTGATGCTGGAGCAGCTTCGAGAGCACGCGCAGGTGCGCGGCGCGGACCTGGCCGGTGATCGCGCGCTTCCCCGACGGGATCGACGTCACGACGATCGGCGCACCGATGCCCGCGGTCGGCGCGAACAGCGACTCGGCCGCTTGCACGGCCTGCTCGGTGACCGTCGGCTGCGGGACGTGCTCGGCGGGCGGGCGCTCGAGCGCGCGGGCCAGCGCGGTGGCGAACGTCGACGCGGATGCCCAGCGCTTCCTGGGATTGGGCGCGAGCGCCTTCATCAGCACGGCGTCGACCGCGTCCGAGAGCGTGGGCCGCAACGTCGAGGCGGGCACGAGCGGATCCGACATCTGCCGCTGCACCACCGCCGGCGCGGGACCGGACCCGAACGGCGGCCGACCGGTGAGCATGCAGTACACGGTGGCGGCGAGGCCGTAGACGTCGGTGGTCGGCCCGTCGGCCTGATCGAGGAACGATTCGGGCGCGGCGAAGCCCGGCGTGCCGGCAGCATCGCGCGCGTCGCCGGCCTTCACGGCGACGCCGACATCGACGAGCACCGCGCGATCGCGCTCGCGATCGAGCAGGATGTTCGCCGGCTTGACGTCCCGGTGGATCAGGCCGAGCGCGTGCATCGCATCGAGCGCGTCGCCGATCTCGAGCGCGATCTGCGCGACCGCGGCGGTCGGGAACCACTCCTTGCGCTCGAGCGTGGAGCGCACCACCTCCGACAGCGGCTGGCCCTCGACGAGCTCCATCACGAAGTACACGTCCTGCGCGTGCTCTCCGAGCGCGTAGACCTGGACGAGGTTCGTGTGGTGGAGCGACGCCAGGATGCCGGCCTCGGCGCGGAACCGCTGCACGAGATCGCGATCGCTCGCGAGATCGGAGCGCAGCACCTTGATCGCGACGGAGCGGTTGAGGCCGAGATCCTCACCGCGATAGACCACGCCCATCGCACCGCGCGACAGCTCGTGGACCACGCGATACGTGCCGCCGACGATGGTGCCGACCGAGAGGCCGCCGGTATCCGCGCCGGACTCGGTCTCGATGGCGCGCTCGTCGGAGGCGATGATCCGCACGTCGCCGGCCGGCGCGTTGCGAAGGGCGCCGTAGCAGCGGGACAGCGCTGCCTCGCCGGAGCGCTCGCCCTGCGCGATCTCGCTCGCCACCGCGCGCATCGTCACCGTGATCTCGGTGGTGTCGTCGATCTTGATCGGCTCGTGCTGGAGCTTGTACATGACCTTGCGCACGACGAGCGCCGCCTGGTCGTCGTTGGCGCCGACCAGCAGCACGGCAATCTCGTCGCCGCCGAGCCGGCCGATCGGATCGTTGCCGCGCACCGTGGCGCGGATCCGCGCGGTCACCTGCGCGAGCACCTCGTCGCCGACCTTGTGGCTGTACTCGAGGTTGATCTTGCGCGTGCCGATCACGTCGAACACGGCCAGCGTCAACTTCTCGTTGCGGCGCGCCGCCGCGGCGACCTCGTGCGCCACGGTCTGCTCGAACGCACCGCGCGTCATCGCGCCGGTCAGCGGATCGTGGAGGCTCGAGGCCATCAGGCGCTCGCCCTCGGCGACGATCCGGCGGTGGCTCGTCAGCCACGACAGCTCGCGCGTCAACCGCGCCGCGATGGCCTTGAGATCGGTGCGCTCGGCGGCGGAGAACCGGCGCCCCGAGTCCGCCACGATCGCGACGAGGCCGGCGATCTCCGTCGGGCCGGAGCGGAGCGCATCGGCGATCACCGAGCGCGGCTTCGGCCCGCTCGTGATCACGGTGCCGGCGGCCGCGGCGGCGATCCGCGCGGCAGCGGCGACCTGCGTGCGATAGGCGTCGTCGGGGTGAGCGCGCGCCGAGGTCGGTAGCATCTGCGCGCCATCGCGCCACCACACGATGCAGTCGTTCGCGGTGAAGCCCTCGGCGACCGCCATCAGCGTCTCGGTCGCGCTGCCGGTGAGATCGACGAGCGACGTGGCGATCAGGCCGCGTGCACGCGCGAGGTCGAAGTCAGGCGACGTGGGATCCGAGTGGGCGACGGCGTCGATGGCGTCGATCGATGCCGGGGTGAGCAGCACGCCCGACGCCCCCGCCTGCGCGGCCGCGCCGGCAACGCGCGCGGCGTTGCTGCCATCTCCGACGATCCAGCGCGGAGGACCATCGGCCGGAGCGGGGCCGAGGTCTCCGGCGACGAGGGGCGCCACGAGGATCGCGGCGCAGTTGTTCGCGGACTCGACCTCGCTGGCCTTGATCGCGACCAGCGTGACATTCGCGCCGGCGGCAAGCGGCGTCAGCTCGGTGATCAGTCGACCCGAAGGGTCGAACACCGCCAGGCGCTTCGCAGCCATCGCGGCATCTTAGCAGTCACGCGGTTCTCATTTCGCGCTGGCCGCGCGTAAAGTATCGGACGGGATGAGCACGATTGCGGTCATGACATCGGTCATCGCCGACGAGGAGTGGGTGTTCCGCGTCGTCGATAGCGCGCTCGTGGTCGTGGATACCGCGGAGCACGCAGATGTCCTGGTGGTCAGCGCCGATCGGCTCGCGGCCATCGCCGAGGACGTCCCGGGCGTGATCGTGGTGATCGGCGATCCGGCCCAGCCGCCCCCGCGCGCCGCCCACGTGGTGACCCGGGCCTGGCCCGACGACCAGCTGCGGGCGCTCCTGATCGCGCTCGCGTCGCGGCCCCAGCCCCCGGCACCGCTCGCGCTGCCGAGCAGCCCGGCCGAGGCGCAGGTGGCGCAGCGCGCGATCACCGCCGGGCGCAAGCTCGCGACCGTCACCACGGTCGCCGCGTGCGAGACCATGCTGGTCGAGATCCTCGTCGATCTCCTCGATCTCGATCGCGCGTACTGCTTGTTCTACGACCATGCGAGCGGCTCGTTGTGGTCCGAGGCGAAGCTGCACGGCCCGGCGGGTGACGAGCGGCGCGCCGCGGCCGGCCTCGCCGGATACGCCGCACGCACGGGCCTGCCCACCACGGCGGCGGCCGAGGATCCCCGGTTCGTCGGCGCGATCGATGATCCGAGCGGAGACTCCGGCGATCATCTGATCGCGCACCCCGTGCACGGCACCGATGGCCTCGTGCACGCCGTCCTGATCGGCGCGCGGCGCGCTCGTCGGCCGGCGATCGGGGCCGTCGAGCTGATGCTCGCGGCGCGGTTCTCCCAGCTCGTCACGCCCGTCCTCGATCAGCTCTCGATCCACCTCGAGGCGCAGAATATCCTCGACGACGCCGCCGGCGACGAGGGGCTGTTTCGCCGGCAGGCGCGCGAGGCGCAGGCGATGCCGCGCTGGGGCGATGTCGTGCGCGTGTCTCCGGCCTGGCTGTCGGCGGGATACTGGATGCTCGTGCTGCTCCTCGCGGGCAGCGCCGTGTTCGTCTGCCTCGCGCGGGTCTCCACGTACTCCGCGGGGCCCGCGGTGGTCAGGTCCACCACGCGCACGCCGATCACCGCGCGGACCTCGGGCAACATCGTCTCCGTCGCGGTGGCGCCGGGCGATACCACCGAGCCCGGCACGCTGATCGCGCGCCTCGATGACTCCGAGCAGCGCGCCGCCGTGCTGCGACTCGAGCAGGAGTTCGAGGAGGTGTTGCGCCACCACATGCTCGATCCGGGCGACCAGACCATGGACCTCGGTCTGCGCAACGTGCGGGCCAGCCTCGACGCCGCGCGCGGCAGCCTGGAGGAGCGACTGGTTCGCGCGACCACCGCGGGCGTCGTCGGCGATGTTCGCATTCGCGCCGGCCAGCACATCGCGCCCGGTGACATCGTCGCGTCGGTGTTCGAGGGCACGCAGGCGCTCGAGGTCATCGCGCTGATGCCCGGCGAGGATCGCCCGCAGCTCGCACCGGGAATGACGATCCGGCTCGAGCTCACCGGCTATCGCTACGCGTACCAGAGCGTGGTGATCAGCAGCGTGTCGTCGGATGTGATCGGGCCCGCCGAGGCACGCCGCGTTCTCGGCAGCGAGGTCTCCGAGACCATGCCGCTCGCCGGATCGGTGGTCGTCGTCCGCGGCACGCTGGCCTCGCCGGAGTTCACGCTCGACGGCCAGGCGTTCCGCTACCACGACGGCATGGTCGGCACCGCCGAGGTGCGCGTCCGCTCCGAGCCCGTGGTGTTCGCCCTGATGCCCGGCACGCGGAGATTCCAGTGAGCGCGCCGGATCCCGATCTGGTGGCGCCCGACATGGCCGATGCGCTGCGGCGCCTCGGTGGCCGCAAGGGCGGTCGCGTGCCGTACATCCAGCAGCTCGAGGCCGCCGATTGCGGGGCCGCGTGCCTCGCGATGATCAGCGCGTATCACGGCAACGCGGTGTCGCTCGATCGCGCGCGCGCGGTCACCGGCGTCAACCAGGGCACCGACGCGCAGTCGATCATCCGCGGCGCGGAGCAGCTCGGCCTTCGCGGTCGCGGCGTGCGCGTCGAGCTCGAGGACGTTCGCTTCCTTCCGCGCGGCACGATCCTGCACTGGGACTTCAACCACTTCGTCGTGCTCGATCGCGTCCAGCGCCGCAGCGTCGACATCGTCGATCCCGCGTACGGCCGCCGCACGATTCCGCTCGCCGGGTTCGGCAAGCACTTCACCGGCGTCGCGCTCGCGTTCGAACCGTCGGAGACGTTCGTGGCCACGCCGGCGGGGCGCAGCAAGGTCTGGCGCTACCTCGGCAAGCTGCTCTCGCAGCCGGGCCTCGTCGCCCGCGTGCTCGTCACGTCGATCACGCTGCGCGTGCTCGCACTCGCACTGCCGATCCTCACGGCGATGGTCGTCGACCGCGTGGTGCCGCGCGGGGATCACGGCCTGTTGCTCGTGGTGGGGACGGGCGTCGGCGCCGTGCTCGGGTTCCAGATGCTCGCGTCGCTGATCCGCGCCCATCTCCTGATCGAGCTCCGCACGAAGCTCGATACGAAGATGACGTTCGGCTTCGTCTCGCATCTGCTGTCGTTGCCCTACGCGTTCTTCAACCGGCGATCCGCGGGCGATCTGCTGCTTCGCGTCTCGTCGAACACGCAGATCCGCGAGCTGCTGACCTCGAGCCTCCTGTCCACGCTGCTCGATGGCGCGCTCGCCGTGGGCTACCTCGTGCTGCTGCTCCTGCTGTCGCCGATCCTCGCCGGCTTGACGATGGCCGCCGGCGCGCTGCAGCTCGGTGTGCTCCTGGTGTCGCGTCATCGATACGCACGGCTCGCCGCCCAGGATCTCGAGAGCCAGGCGCGCGCGCAGTCGTACCTGGTCCAGATGCTCGTCGGGATCGAGACGCTCAAGGTCGCGGGGGCCGAGGATCGCGCGCTCGAGCACTGGGCGAACCTCTACATCGATCAGCTCAACGTCTCGCTGTCGCGCAGCCGCATGACGGCCGTGATCGATTCGCTCAACGGCCTGCTCGCGACGGCCGCGCCGCTCGTCCTGCTCGGCGCCGGCGCGCTGCTCGTGCTCGACGGCACGATCAGCCTCGGCGCGATGCTCGCCACCACCGCGCTGGCGACGGGCTTCCTGGTTCCCCTCCAGAGCCTGCTCGGCAGCGCGCTCCAGCTCCAGATGCTCGGCAGCTACGTCGAGCGCATCGATGACGTGCTCGAGGCCGAGCCGGAGCAGCGCGCCGGTGCGACCGCGCCACCGCGGCTGACCGGCGCGATCGAGGTCAGCCACATCTCGTTCCGTTACGGGCCGAACGATCCGCTCGTGGTGCGCGATGTCAGCGTGAGCATCGCACCGGGCTCCACGGTGGCGATCGTCGGCCGCTCGGGCTCCGGTAAGTCCACGCTCGCCGCGCTGCTGCTCGGGCTGCACAAGCCGACCGAGGGCAAGATCCTCTACGACGGCTACGACCTGGCCGAGCTCGATCACAAGCTGCTCCGTCAGCAGCTCGGCATGGTGCCGCAGACGCCGTTCATGTTCTCCGGATCGATCCGCATGAACATCGCGCTCTCCGATCCCTCGCTGCCGCTGGATCGGATCGTCGCCGCGGCGAAGCGCGCCGAGATCGACGGCGACATTCGCGCGATGGGGATGGGATACGAGACCATCGTCGCAGATGGCGGCGCATCGCTCTCCGGTGGACAGCGACAGCGCCTCGCGCTGGCGCGCGCGCTGGTGCACGACCCGGCCGTGCTCTTGCTCGACGAGGCCACGAGCTCGCTCGATGCCACCACCGAGCGCGTGGTGATCGAGCGTCTGCGCGAGCTGCGTGCGACGCGGATCATGATCGCTCACCGGCTCTCGACGATCGTGCGCGCTGATCAGATCATCGTGATGCAGGACGGCCGGATCGCGGAGACCGGAACGCACGCCGAGCTCGTCGCGAAGCGCGGTGCGTACGCGTCCCTGTTCACGGATCAGGCGTTCACGATCGACGGCGAGGCTGCGCCGTGAGGTCCGCGCTCGTCCTCGTGCTGCTGTGGGCGTGCGGCTCGGATCGCGCACCGGCGCCACCGCCGGCGCCACCGCCACCCCCTCGGGTCGAGGGCGGCGGGGCGCCGGGGGGGGCGCCGCGACCCCGCGGGGTCGGGGTGGTCGCCCCGGCGGGGGGGGGGGGCCTCCCCCCCCGGGAGGCCCGGCGG
>JBBRED010000123.1:0-21021 GCA_038203335.1 Haliangiales bacterium
TGTACTTGTCGACGTTGCGCGAGTGCTCGGCCATCGTCTTGGCGAAGACGTGATTGCGGCCGTCGCGCGACACGAAGTAGAGGAAGTAGCTGCCGTCGGGATCGATGGCGGCGGCCATCGAGGCCTTGCCCGGGTTGCAGATCGGCCCCGGCGGCAGGCCGTCGTGCTGGTACGTGTTGTACGGGTTGTCCTTGTCGTCGAGCTGCGCGCGGTGGAGTCGGTCGCAGCCCATCGGCTTGCCGGCCTTCACGCACGGCTCGTTCCACGCGATGCACGCGGACGACTTCTGCACCGGCACCATGCAGCCGTAGCGGATCGTGGGATCGGTCTGCAGCTTGTGCGGCTTGAAGCTCGAGGACGTGAGCCGGTTGATGAACACCTGCGCGATCCGCGGGCGCTCCGCCGGATCGACGGCTTCTTTCTCCACGATCGACGCCATCGTCAGGATCTCGCGGTCGGTCCAGCCGAGCTTGTCCTTGAGCTTCGCGGTGTCCTTCGGGTGCTTCGCGACGAGCCCGTTGAACACCTCCTGGTGGCGCTGGACCAGACGCTCCATCACCGTCATCGCCTTCTCGCCGACGCGGAACTGATAGGTATCCGGGAACAGGTAGCCGTCCACGGAGTCGCCGCTGATCGCGTGCTTGCCGAGGAACTCCTTGTCGCGCGCGATCGCCTCGAGCTCCTTGGCCGGCGCCACGCGCGCCGCATCGATGATCTCGAAGTACTCGAGCATCGACTTGCCCTCGGGCAACGTGACCTTGACCGTGATCTCCTTGACGCCGGCGACCAGGATCGCGAGGACCTCGCGCGGCGTCAGGTTGTTCTTGATGAGGTACTTGCCGGTCTTCACGTTCGTCGTGTCGCCTTCCCACATGGCGTAGAGGCGGAACCACGTCGGCTTCTCGATCACGCCCTTGTCGGAGAGCATCGATGCGACCGCCGGGAACGACATGCCGGTCTTGACCTCGACCTCGACGTCCTGCCCCGCGCCGGCGTGGGCCTCGCCGGGATACGACAGCGCGCGGTGGACGAAGTAGCCGAGCAGCGCCGCCACGATGACCAGCGAGCCGACCACGACGGCGAGCGCGGTGCGGAAGGAACGCTTGGACACCGCGGAAAACTACCAGACAGCGTCGCGCGCGGTTACTCCGCGAGGACGCGATCGATGGCGGCGCGCAACCTGCGCCGATCCAGCTTGACCGGCATCGTTCCGGTGGCCCACTCGGAGATGACCGCCGCCAGGTCCCCACCCTCGATCCCCGCCGCGAGGCGGAGGATCGCCCGCGGCCCGCTCGGCACGGCGGTGCCTCCGTCGACGAGCGAACGGATGGTCCGCCACGCGTGCCAGACGTGCGGGAACCGTGGATCCGCGACGGGTGGTATCACCGCGTCGGTCACCGCCCCGATGCAGCCGCACGTGCAGCGCTGCTGGATCCGGATCTCGGCGCCGCAGGCGCAGCGGCGCGCGGTGCCCGCGAGCCGTTCGGCGTACCGCGTGGATGGATCGTCGCTGAGTACGATCGGTGCGGCGGGACGCTTGTCGTGGAGAAATTCGGCGAACTCGGGACGCCGCACCGCGCGGCCCTCGATCAGCTCGTAGACGATCGAGGACACGCCGCGCTTGCCGCGCTTCAGCACGAGTGGGTAGCCATCGCCGGTGTCACCGATCACCAGCAACGTCTGCGCGTCGTCCATCCAGTCGATCGCCGCCGGTGCGCGCAGGCGAACGTGCTTGAGGGCGACGAGGTACGCGCTGCGCTCCGCGGCGTACGCGCGGTAGGACGCCGGCAGCGCCACGCCGAGCCGTGCTTCGAGCTCGGCGACCGAGATCTTCCGCTTCACCCCCGGCGCTTCCGGTACCCGTCGAGCCAACCCTGGAGGATCAGCGCGGCGGCCTGCTGGTCGATCACGTCTTTTCGCTTTTGCCGCGACATGTCTGCCTCGATCAGGACGCGCTGGGCCTCCGCGGTGGAGAACCGTTCGTCCTGCTCGTGGAGACCGATGGCCGGCGGCAGCACTGCCCGAACGGCGGTGACGAGATCGCCGACACGCTTCGCGCGGAGGCCGATCCGACCCGACAGCTCGTACGGAATTCCGACAACCACATCTGTCACGGAGTGCGCCACGCAGAGCGCCAAAATTGCCACGGAGTCGCCAGAATTGCCGACACGCGACAGCACGGTGAGCGGATGCGCCGCGATCTCCGCCTCGTCCGTCAGGGCGACGCCGATCGTCTTGCTCCCGACATCGAGGCCAAGTGCGCGCACAGCCTTACGGCTAGCACGCGCCGAAAAAATAAAGGCCCTCCAAGGGGGGGCCAAGGAGGGCCGGGGCGCAGATCGCAGGGCTACTTGTTGCCTCAGGTGGTGGGGGAGACCAGCGGGATGAGGGGGGAGGGAACCACCGGTCATCCACCGAGTCGAAACGTTGACCCTGCGTCGCGCGTGTAAAACGTTTAGTTGTCAGCTGAACCCGACGAGTCGGGTTCGTATTCCTTGGACCCTGTTCGGCGTCTTCGGTTGCTGAATTCTATGAGCAGAATCGGTGCCACGTTTGCGCGAGCCCGATTCGGGATCGCGCGCACCAGGAATCGCCCGCTTACAAGGTCCCTCCCGACCAATTCCTCACGGAGCGTGTCGGGCTGGCGACTGATCCTGTCACCCATGGTTCTCATGTGTGGCCAGTCGGGTGGCCACCCCTGAGCGCCCTTCGCGCATGATCGCGGTTCAAGCCGGGGTAACGTGCGACCAAATGTCCGACGAGCCCGCCGCGCCCAAGCTCCAGGTCCAGATCGATGACGACGTCGCTCAGGGCGTCTACTCGAACCTCGTATTGCTCAATCACACCGAGAACGAGTTCGTCCTGGACTTCGCGTTCATCCAGCCGTCCAACGGTCGGGCCAAAGTCCGCACCCGGGTGATCTCGTCACCGCGCCACACCAAGCGGCTGCTCGCCGCGCTCCAGAAGAACATCGAGCGCTACGAGGAACGGTTCGGCACGATCGAGACCAGCGCGGACGACGAGCCGGTCTTTCACTGAACCGCGGCGTCGAGGATCTCGAACGTCTTGCGATCGAGATCGAGAACGCTGCGCGCGCCGAACGGCACCGCCTCGTTCTGCTGCCCGTGGCCGATCGGTGCGCCGAGCGCGAGCGGGATCCCGTGCAGCCGCTCGATCACCACGGCGCGCGCCGCGTTCGCGGGATCGACCTCGCCGCTCGGCGGCGTGGGATCGGAACAGCGGGTGAGCTCGCCGAGCACGACCGCGCCGAGCTTCGCGAGCGTGCCGGTCAGCCGGAGCTGCGTCAGGTAGCGGTCGATCTCGTACGGCTTCTCGCCGACCTCTTCGAGCGCGAGCACCGCGCCCTCGAGCGGCAGCGCCCACGGCGTGCCCACCAGCATCGAGGCCATGGTGAGGTTCGCCGTGATCAGCGGCCCGGTGTGGCGTCCGCTCCCGTGCGCCGCGAGATCCCATGCGCGCAGCCCGGGCGCGCGCGGGTTGGTCAGCATGCCGATCAGATGAGCGACGTGCGCCTCCGGCAGATCCGCGAGCTGCACGATCATCGGGCCGTGGATGCCGCGCACGCCACACGCGACGTGCGCCCACGCCAGCAGCGCCGTTGCGTCGGAGAACCCGACGATCGGCTTGGGATCCGCGCGCAGCAGCGCGGGATCGAGACGATCGAGGATCCGCATCAGGCCATAGCCGCCACGCGCGAGCACGATCGCGCGGATGTCGGGGTTGCCGATCATCTGCCCGAGCTCGTCGGCGCGCTGATCGTCGGATGCAGAGAGGTAGCTCGGCACGTTCGCCGGGCGCGGCGCGGTGAGCGTCGGCGCGAGCTCGATGCGGAACGCGTCGCCGAGCACGAGCAAGCCGCGGTTGAGCCGCGCAGCGTTGACCGGTCCGGCAGGTGCGCAGATGCCGATCGTCTGCCCGCGCTCGACCCGCGGCGGGATGATCGCCGTCACCGGCGCTTGCGCTTCTTCTTCACGCCGCCGGGGGACTTCTTGTCATCACCGTTCGTCGGACCACTGTCCTCGTCGGTGACGGTGGGGAACGAGCCGCTCGAGCTCATGTCGAGACCGAGCGCGGCGGGATCGATCGCCTCCATGATCGTGGTGCGCTTGCCGTCATCGACGATCTCGTGCTCGCCGGTGGAGCGCACGAGCTGCTCGATCTCACCGCTCGGCCGGCTCAGCGACTCGAGCAGCTCCTGATCGACCGCCGGCATGATCATCGTCGGCTTGCCTTCTGCGATCACGGGGATCACGTCGGTCGCGGCGTGCTCGATCGAGCCCTCGGTCGTCAGCGGCTCGGGGATGGTGTGCGAGCGCGGGCGCACGGTGACCTTCGATCCCGTGCGTGCGACCGCAGTCGGCGCCTTCACCTCGTCGGGGTACGTCACGCGCGCCCGCCACCATGACTCGGTCGCCTCGCCGGCGAGCTTCGGCGCGACCGTCATGCCGGGCGCCTTGTCGGAGCCGCCGGTCTGCTCGTGGACGCCGGTCACGGTGGCGTCGAGCGTGACGCCCTCGTCGGTGGCGATCTGGATCGCCGTTCCGACCGGCATCGGCGCGGGTGTCTCGAGATACCCGGTGCTCGGGCGAACCTGTGACAGCTTCACGCGCCGGCCAAGCGAAAGGCCGCGGTAGGTCAGATCCACAAAGCTCTCGATCATCGCGCCGCCGACGGTACAACGACCCGAGCCTTAGTGCGAGACTCCGCGCGTGGGCCTCCTCGATCGTCTTCGCCGGCTCGCGCCCGGCGGTGCCGCGGGCGCCGACGACGATCTGGACGGACGGACCCAGGCGCTGGTCGTTCACGGCAACGAGTTCGGCTTCGATCCGTTCGGCCTGTCGCGCGACTCGGTCAAGGGCGCGGCGCGGGTGTCCCGCTGGCTGTACCGCCACTACTTCCGCGCGAGTGCGTTCGGCGTCGAGAACATCCCGGCGACCGGCCGCGTGATCTTCGTCTCGAATCACTCCGGCCAGCTGCCGTTCGACGGCGTGGTGATCGGCGCGGCCACGTTCCTCGAGCCGCCGCAGCCGCGCCTCGTGCGCTCGATGGTGGAGTACTTCGTGCCGACGGTACCGTTCGCGTCCTATCTGTTCGCGCGGTGGGGCCAGATCACCGGCACTCCGGAGAACTGCCGCCGCCTGCTCGCCGCCGAGGAGTGCGTGCTCGTGTTCCCCGAGGGAGCGCGCGGCATCTCCAAGGACTTCTCGAAGCGCTACCAGCTCGCCGAGTTCGGCAAGGGCTTCATGCGGCTCGCGCTCGAGATGCAGGCGCCGATCATCCCGATCGCGGTGATCGGTGCGGAGGAGCAGGCGCCCGCGATGAACGTGAAGCCGCTCGCGAAGCTGCTGCGCATGCCGTCGTTCCCGATCGTCCCCTACCCTCCGTTCGTTCCGCTCCTGCCGCTGCCGGTGAAGTACCGGGTGTACTTCGGAGAGCCGATGACGTTCACCGGAGATCCCGATGACGACGACGAGGTGCTCGACGAGAAGGCGAAGTCGGTGAAGCACCGCATCCAGGCGATGATCCACACGGGGCTACGTGAGCGAGAGCACGTCTTCTGGTAAGCGGCCGCGCACGGTCGTGATCACCGGCATCTCGGGCCGGCTCGGTCGGATCGTCGCGCGCCGGCTCCATCACGATCTCGACTGGAAGATCGTCGGCCTCGATCGCCGGCCGATGGTCGGCCGCCCGAAGGACATCGAGCATCATCAGGTCGATCTACGCAGCAAGAAGGCGCGCGACATCTTCCGCACCGGCGAGGTCGACGCGCTGATCCACCTCGGCGTGATGCACGACCCGCGCGCGCGGCCCGCCGAGCTGTACTCGTGGAACATCACCGGCACCACGAAGCTGCTCGAGTACTGCCAGGTCTACAAGGTGCCGAAGCTCGTGCTCCTCTCGAGCGCGAACGTCTACGGCCCGCGCCCCGACAACCCGCAGTTCCTCACCGAGGACGCGCCGCTGCTCGCGGCCCAGCGATTCCCGCAGATGCGCGACCTGGTCGAGATCGATCACCTGGTCTCCACGTTTCTGTGGCGCGCCCGGGAGGTCGACACCGTGATCCTCCGCCCGGTCCACATCGTGGGTCCGGTGCACAACGCGCCCTCCAACTACCTCCGCATCGAGCGGCCGCCGATCCTGCTCGGCTTCGATCCGATGGTGCAACTGATCCACTATCAGGACATCGCCCACGCCGTGGTGTGCGCACTCGAGCCCGGCCGGCGCGGCATCTACAACATCACCGGCCCGGGCGAGGTGCCGCTGTCGGCCATCCACCGGGAGCTGGGGCGCGAGCCCGTGCCGATCCCGCACCCGTTCGCCCGCCCGATCCTGTCTCTCGCGTTCCGGCTCGGCATCTCGAGCTTTCCGGTGGCGGAGCTCGATTTCATCCGCTACGTCTGCATGGTCGATGGGAGACGCGCATCTGCCGAGCTCGGCTTTCGCCCGCACTTCGGGCTCCGGGACACCATCCACGCGGTCGACGAACCGGCGTGATGATGGACGGATCTCCGTTTCAATTGCCGGGTCATGCCGTGGCATGGGGATACAGGGGCTGTGGCCTGCCGTTCACACCTCCCGGGAGCAGCCCCATGTGCCGGATGTCTCACCCAGTGCCGCTCGCGGGCAGCCAGACCCCCCCAGCGCGAGTCAGTGTCGGTGAGCGGCGATATTCCGGGCATTTTTGTCCGGGTTTCGACGCCCATTCCCAACAGATCGACCTCGCGTGTCCAAACGTTCGAGCATTGTCCAAGGGTTCGATCCCGTTGCCTCGATGGCACGACCAATGCTTTCAGCAGACACTACCGCACGCCCTCCAAAGGAAACTCCGACTCATGAAGCACATCTTCACATTCGCCGCGATCGCGTTCTCCCTCACCGGCTGCGAGCTCTATTTCGGCGGCGATCACGGAGGCGACAACGGCGACCGTTGGACCTACTGCGCCAACGACGGCTATTACGTCTGCGCGGGCGAGAACTGCGAGTGGGCGGGCCCCCGCTGCCCGGACGACCCGAACTACACCTGCGAGTCCAGCGCTGACTGCGCCGCGGGCTGCTACTGCGCCAATGGCGTGTGCGAGGAGGCCGGCTTCTGCAGCACCGACGCGCAGTGCCCGGACGGCTATCACTGTGACGAGGGCCGCTCGTCGTGCGAGCCCGATGGCTGCACCACCGATGCGGATTGCGATGCGGGCCAGTACTGCGACCCGGCCACCCAGAGCTGCACCGCGAGCTGTACCTGCACCAACGACACCGAGGCGCAGAACCAGGGCTGGGGCTACTGCGACGAGACCCGCGGCACCTGCGAGCCCCCGAGCGCCGACGGCAGCTGCGTGGGTACCATCACCTGCAACCAGATCCCGACCACGTGCCCCGTGGGCCAGGTCCCGCTCATCGAGAACGGCTGCTACACGGGCAACTGCCGCAACGTGGGCATGTGCGACATCGCCCCGACCTGCGGCTCGCTGCAGCACGAGGGTGACTGCTTGAACCGCGCGGCGGACTGCACCTCGGTCTACACCGGCCTCAACTGCACGAACTCCTCGGGCGCGACCTGCACGGCCGGCTCGACGGGTTGCACCTGCGAGTCGTTCGAGTACGCGACCTGCCGTACGAAGACGGCCTCGGCGCCGGCGATGAGCTACCTCCTCGACAACGGTCAGATGGTGAACGTCTTCTCCATCAACTGAACCGGGGCCGGGCGAAGCGTGCGGGCTGCTCGAAAGAGCGGCCCGTTCTGCGTTTCGGGCGTAGATTCGCCGCATGGGCTTCCAGTTCTCCGAGGAGATGTCGGGCACGATCGAGTGGGACGCGGCGCCGGGAGTGACCCACCCCTTCAAGTTCGAGGTCACGGCGGTGGCGGAGTCGACCCGGGACCACGTCCGCACCGGCAAGGCGGTCCTCCACGGCACCCTGACCGCCCCGCCCCGGGCCCACGCGGTCCCGACCGACGGGGTCATCACGATCCGCCCGATCGGACAGAAGATCATCCGCTACGAGCTGGCCTTCGTCGGCGACGACGGCAAGCGCTACGAGCTGGTCGGCCAGAAGGACATCAAGTACCGCCACCTCGGCAAGACCATGCGGTACCTGCCCGCCGAGATCCTCGACGAGGACCACCGGCGGGTGGCGATCTGCAAGACCAGCTTCGACGCGCGGCACACCTGGAGCTTCCTCCGGAGTTTCCGTCCGATCTGATAGGAGCCGCGGTCCAGGCAGCTGTGCTAAGACCCCGACGGCATGAGCTTTCTACAGAAGATCTTCGGCAGCAAGAATCAGCGCGAGCTGAAGCGGATGCAGCCCATCGTGGATCGCATCGCGACGTTCGAGCCGAAGATGAAGGCGCTGTCGGACGCCGAGATGAAGGCGATGACCGCGACGTTCAAGGAGCGGCTCGATAACGGCGCCGCGCTCAAGAGCATCCTGCCCGAAGCATTCGCGCTCGTGCGCGAGGCCGGCGTGCGGCGGCTCGGCATGCGGCACTACGACGTCCAGATGCTCGGCGGCATGGTGCTCGACGACGGCAAGATCGCCGAGATGCGCACCGGCGAGGGCAAGACCCTCGTCGCCACCCTGCCGACGTACCTGAACGCGCTGACCGGCAAGGGCGTGCACGTGGTCACGGTCAACGACTACCTCGCCAAGCGCGACGCCGAGTGGATGGCGCGCATCCACAGCTTCCTCGGTCTGACCACGGGCGTGATCGTCCACGGCCTCGAGGATCACGAGCGGCAGCGCAACTACAACTGCGACATCACGTACGGCCAGAACAACGAGTTCGGCTTCGACTACCTGCGCGACAACATGAAGACGTCGCCGGACCGCATGGTCCAGCGCGGCCTCAACTACGCCCTCATCGACGAGGTCGATTCGATCCTCATCGACGAGGCGCGCACGCCGCTCATCATCTCCGGCTCCGCCGAGGAGTCGGGTGAGCTGTACGTGAAGATCGACCGCATGATCCCGCGCCTCAAGCGCGAGGTCGACTACACCGTCGACGAGAAGGCGCACTCCGCCATGCTCACCGACGATGGCGTCGAGAAGATGCAGAGCCTGCTCGGCGTCGACAACCTGTACGACGCGAGCAACATCCTGCTCGTCCACCACACGAACCAGGCGTTGCGCGCGCACACCCTCTACAAGCGCAACGTCAATTACCTGATCGATCAGGGCAAGGTCGTCATCATCTCCGAGGACACCGGCCGCGCGATGCCGGGCCGGCGCTGGAGCGATGGTCTGCACCAGGCGATCGAGGCGAAGGAAGGCGTGACGATCGAGGAGGAGAACCAGACCCTCGCGACCGTCACGTTCCAGAACTACTTCCGGTTGTACAAGAAGCTCTCCGGCATGACCGGCACCGCCGACACCGAGGCGCAGGAGCTCCACCAGATCTACAAGCTCGACGTCGTCGTCATCCCGACGAACAAGCCGATGCTGCGCAAGGATCACCCGGACCTCGTCTACAAGAACGAGGCGGGAAAGTTCCGCGCGGTCGTCGCCGATGTCGAGGATTGCTACCAGCGTGGCCAGCCGGTGCTGGTCGGTACGGTCTCGGTCGAGAAGTCCGAGGTCGTCGCGAATCTGCTCAAGTCGAAGAACCTGCCGTTCAACGTGCTGAACGCGAAGCAGCACCAGCGCGAAGCCTCGATCGTCGCGCAGGCCGGGCGCAAGGGCGCGATCACGATCGCCACGAACATGGCCGGTCGCGGCACCGACATCGTCCTCGGCGGCAACCCCGAGGCGATGGCGAAGGAAGCCCTCGACGAGGAGAAGGCGAAGCTCGCGGAGACCGTCGACGAGGCGAAGCCCGCCGAGGGCGGCGCCGAGGGCACCGAGCCGTATCGCGGCTCGAGCGTCGCCGCGTTCGACGAGGACAAGCGCCTGATCGAGCTGACCAAGCAGTTCAAGGACGCCTGCGTGGCGGAGCGCGAGGAGGTGCTCTCCGCCGGTGGCCTCAAGATCGTCGGCACCGAGCGCCACGAGTCGCGCCGCATCGACAACCAGCTCCGCGGTCGCTCCGGTCGCCAGGGCGATCCGGGCAGCTCGCGGTTCTACCTGTCGCTGCAGGACGACCTGCTGCGCATCTTCGGCCTCGATCGCATGACCGGCCTCATGGAGCGCCTCGGTCTGGAGGAGGACGTGCCGATCGAGTCGCCGATGGTGACGCGGTCGATCGAGGGCGCGCAGAAGAAGGTCGAGGGTCGGAACTTCGATCAGCGCAAGAACGTCCTCGAGTACGACGACGTGATGAACCAGCAGCGCAAGACGATCTATGCGCTGCGCCGCCAGGTGCTCGATGGTCGTTACCACCGCGAGCCGAACGAGGAAGAGCAGGCGCAGGGCATCGAGCCCGAGCCCGTCGAGACCAGTGGCGACTGGACCCCGGAGAAGCTGAAGCCGGAGATCAAGCCGAAGCTCGAGGAGCTGATCAAGCTCGTCAAGGACAAGGTCAAGGAGCGCGACGAGGCCGTGAAGCTCGGCGCCCCCGTCACCGATCCGCGCCCCGGCTGGCGCGTGCTCCGGTTCGAGATCTGGCGCCAGTTCGGCGCGCTGCTCGACCTCGAGAAGCGCTACGACGGCCAGGACCAGGCGCTGATGGACTACTGCCTGGACACGATCACCGCGTCGCAGATCCAGCAGCGCGAGCGCCTCTACGACCTCGCCGATGCCCGCATGGCCGGCATCATCGAGACCATCCTCACCCCCGACAAGCCCGACGACGAGTGGAACTGGGACGACCTGGAGGACGGCCTCCAGGAGCAGTTCAACATGCAGTTCGACAACGATCCGGGCACGGCCGACGAGGTCGCGGCGCAGGTCTGGCCGGAGATCGAGAAGCAGCTCGCGAGCCGCGAGAAGGAGCTCGGTCGCCCGTGGCTCCTGTACTTCCAGCGCACGTTCTGGCTCGAGGAGATCGACCAGCAGTGGATCGAGCACCTGAAGACCATGGATGCGCTCCGCGAGGGCATCGGCCTCCAGGGCTACGGTCAGAAGGATCCGAAGAAGGAGTACAAGCGGATCGGCTTCGACATGTTTGCCGAGATGATGTCTCGCATCCAGGAGCACACGATCACGAAGGTGTTCCGCGTCCACATCCAGCGCGAGGAGGACGCGGTCCCCGCCGTGAAGGAGAAGGAGCGCGAGATGGCCGAGCGCGGCGTCGCCGGCAAGTCCGAGGACGAGGACGACAGCGATCAGCAGGCCGCCGCGGCGACGGCGCAGCGCCGCCCGCGTGGTGGTCGCCCGCCGCAGACCGCGCAGCAGCGCGCCGATGGCGAGGAGGTCAAGGGCGAGACCGTGCGCCGCGAGAAGCCGAAGGTCGGCCGCAACGACCCGTGCCCGTGCGGCTCGGGCAAGAAGTACAAGAAGTGCCACGGTAAGGACGAGGAAGCGGCAGCGACCGAGTGACCGCGTCGCCGATCGCTGCGACGAAGTAGCGCGCCATCTAGCGCGTCGCGTCACGCGATCTCGTCGCTGGCTGGATGGAATTTCGCCGGTCACGAGCAGATACTTCGCGCCATCCACATGCGCATCGGCGTTCCCAAAGAGATCAAGACCCAAGAGTTTCGCGTCGGCATGACCCCGTCGGGCGTCGCGATTTTGACCGCACGCGGTCACACCGTCCTCGTCGAGCAGGGCGCAGGCCTCGGCTCGTCGATCACCGACGAGGCGTTCGTCAAGGCGGGCGCGAAGATCGTCGCGACGCGCGAGGAGATCTGGGCCGCCGACATGGTGGTCAAGGTCAAGGAGCCGATCGCTCCCGAGTTCGCCCTGATGCGGAAGGACCTCCTTCTGTTCACCTACCTCCACCTCGCCGCGGCGCACGAGCTCGGCAAGGAGCTGCTCAACCGCGGCGTCAACGGCGTCGCGTACGAGACCATCGAGCCGTCGCCCGGCGATCTGCCGCTGCTGACGCCGATGTCGGCGGTCGCCGGCCGCATGAGCGTGCAGGCGGGCGCGACGTACCTCGAGCGCGAGCGCGGCGGCAAGGGCGTTCTCCTCGGCGGCGTGCCGGGCGTCAAGCGCGGTCGCGTCACGGTGATCGGCGCCGGCGTCGTCGGCTCGAACGCCGTCAAGATGGCGGTCGGCCTCGGCGCGAACGTCACGGTGCTCGATGTCAATCTGAAGACGCTCGCGTACCTCGATGACATCTACGCGGGCCGGGTCTCGACCCAGTTCTCGGATCCGATCAGCATCGAGCGCGCGGTGCTCGAGAGCGATCTCGTGATCGGCGCGGTGCTGTTGCCGGGCGCGCGCGCGCCGCGGCTCGTCACCGAGGCGATGCTGAAGCAGATGGAGCCGGGCTCCGTGATCGTCGACGTGTCGATCGACCAGGGCGGATGCGTCGAGACGGCGCGCCCGACCTATCACGACAACCCGACCTACGTGGTCCATGACGTCATCCACTACATGGTGGCGAACATGCCGGGCGCAGTGCCCCGCACGTCGACGTACGCGCTGACCAACGCGACCATCAAGTACGTGGTCAAGCTCGCCGACCTCGGCCTCGAGGGCGCGATCAAGGACACCCCGCACATCGAGTCGGGCCTCAACACGTACAAGGGCTCGGTCCCGCACGCCGCGGTCGCCGAGGCGCTCGGCACGCCCCACAAGGCGTACAAGTCGTAGTACTTCTGCTAAGTTACGTTCCCGTTCTTTCCGGGAACAAGTGGGCGGTGGGCAGAGGTAGATAGACCAGCATGCAGCCAGCTCGCGAGAAGCGCGCGGAGTTCGAGCGCCAGGCGCTCGTCCACACCGATGCGCTCTACGGAGCGGCCTACCGGCTGACCCGCAACCCACGCGACGCCGAGGACCTGGTCCAGGACTCGCTGCTCCGCGCGTATCGGTTCTGGGACTCGTTCGAGCAGGACTCGAACTGCAAGGCGTGGCTGCTCCGCATCGTCACGAACACCTTCATCAACGAGTACCAGCGCAAGAAGCGCAGCCGCGAAGTGCTCGACCAGGCGACCGCCGAGCAGGACGCCACCGACGGCGTGCTCGTGCAGGCCGAGAGCTCGGACCGGCAATCGCCCGAGCGCACGCTACTCGACCGCAGCGTCTCCGATGACGTCCAGCGCGCGCTCGATGCGCTGCCGGATGACTTCCGCACCGCGGTGGTGCTGTGTGACGTGCAGGGCCTCTCCTACAAGGAGATCGCCGAGATCATGGGCACGCCGGTAGGAACGGTGATGAGCCGGCTGTTCCGGGGGCGTAAGCTCCTGGCTGCTGCGCTGCGCGAGTTCGCGATGAATCAGGGCTACGTCCGCGAGACCAAGCCCGTGACCGACGACGACAAGTCCAAGACGATCGACCTCGAGACGTACCGCGCACAGAAGAAGTCCGCGCGGGAGGGTTCCTAAGATGAGTCTCTGTCAGAGCATCGATACACTGGCGATGGCCTACCTCGATGACGAGCTGGCCTCCGAAGAGCGTCGCGAGCTCGAGCTGCACCTCGGCGATTGCGGCGAGTGCAAGCTCCACCTCGAGACCGAACGCGCCGAGCTGGACATGCTGCGCGGCGCGCTCGTCCCTCCGCCCGCACCCGACCTGGTGAAGGTGCGGGTCACGCGCGCCCTCGACGCAGAGGACCAGCGCGTGGCCGGGACGGAGCGTCAACGCGCCCGCACCCGGCTCGGCACGTGGATCCTCCCCGGCTCCGCCCTTCTGGCGGCCGCGGCGGCGCTCCTCGTGTTTCTCGGCGGGAGCCTCAATTCGGGGCCGAAGGACCGCCCGCAGACGGTGGCCAACGAGGTCGTGCGCCAGCAGACCCGCTCGCTCCCGCTCGAGGTCCAGGGCGCGAGTACGGGCAGCTGGCTCAAGCAGAACTTCGCCCAGGTCGAGCCGCCGCAGTTCACCGAGCCCGGCATCGAGCTGATCGGCGCGCGCGCCACGGCGGTCGCCGGCCACGATGCCGCCCTGCTCCGCTACCTCGTCAACGTGGGCGTGAACCGGGTCTCCCTGACGACGGTCCTCATCGCCGACATGCGCGGCGACGAGCTGTCGAACGGCAAGGAGCTGAAGGTCGGAAACCTGACCCTCCACGTTCACGACGCCGACGGGCAGCCCGCGATCAGCTACGTCGACGGAAACCACGTCGGGTACGTGTTCACCTCCGAGCGGATGTCGACCCAGGAGCTGCTCGAGCTGGTGGTCACGTCGGACTTGATCGGCCGCGCGCAGCAACAGATCCGCTAGCTTGGGGTATCATGCCCGCGGGGCATGAACCGACGCATCCTGCTGATCGACGCCGATCCTGCATTCCACGAGACCCTCACGGGTCAGCTCGGAAAGTACGGGATCAGCGTCGTCGTCGAGGCGAATCCGGATCAAGCGATCGCGCTCGCGACCGCGGATCTGCCCGCGCTGTTGATCGTGGGCGTCGAGGAGCCGGAGAAGACCGGCTTCAAGGTGTTTCAGAAGTGCCGGAAGGGCCCGCTCTCGAAGATTCCGATCATGCTGGTCACCGCGTCGGTGCCGTCGGATAGCTTCGCGAAGCACAAGGGCCTCAAGACGCACGCCGACGAGTACCTCGACAAGCGCAAGCTCGACGTGCCCGACCTCGTGAGAATGATCGACGGGATGATCACGCTCGGCGAGGCGCTCGTCGAGGATGACCTCGACATCCCCGTCGAGATCGATGACATCCCGCTCGCCGACGGCGACATGGTCCTCGAGGAAGAGGTCAACGTCGACGGCGGCGACTTCGGCGATGACCCGCACTCGCGGGGCGATGCGAGCCAGCGCGTCGATGCTGGTGTCGATGCGGATATCGAGAGCGCGTTCGGCGGTCTCCTCGGCGACGATTTCGGAAGCGAGAGCGCGCACGCGCTGTCGGACGAGCCGCCCGCGATCGCGGCGGCGCCCGAGCCGGAGCCGCCTCCACCGGTGCGTCCCGATGACGAGATCTCGGTCGTCGAGGGCATCCCACAGCGCGTCGGATCGGAGACCCGCCCGCCGCCATTCTCCACGCTCGCCGGCGCCGCGCCGCTCGAGATCATGGAGGAGGAGGCGGTCCCCGGTCAGATCTATGACGGTGGCCAGGTCGAAGACGACGGCGGCTTCGATACGTTCTCCAATGAATCGATCCGGCCACCGATCTCCGTGGGCGGACTGGCCGGGGAGGACCATCCCGAGCCCGTGCTGCAGAGCGGCGGCGACGAGATCCGGATCCCGACGAGCCTCGAGTCGTCGCCGGCGATCGCGCTCGATCCGGATGACCTTCAGGTCATCGAGGACGAGTACATCCCGGAGCCGGAGCACGAGCCCGTGACGATGCTCGCGAACGAGCCCGGTCCGGAGCCCGACATGGTGCCGATGCTCGTCGAGGACGAGCCGCCGGAGCCGGAGCCCGAGCTCGTCGCGGCGACCGCGCCGAAGTTCATCGACGCACCCACATCGCTCGAGCCCCTGGCCGAAGCGGCGCCGATCGAGCCCACGCCTCCGCCGCAGCTGCCGTCGCCGCCAAGCGTCGCCGAGCGCCCGTCGGCTCGGGGTGGTGGTGGCACCTCGGGTCTGTTGAACATCCCCGACCTCGGCCTCGACGACGTCGCACAGGACGCAGACCGCGAGCAGTCGGGCGTCTACGATCGGCGCGCGCTGCGCAAGGTCAGCGAGCTCGAGCGCCAGATCGCGCAGATGAAGGTCGAGCTCGACCGCACGCGGGCATCGTCGGAGGCGGCCACGCGACCGACCAGCCGCGAGGGCGAGTTCCTGAAGCTGCGCGAGAACCTCCTGAACGCCGGCAAGGACGTGGCGCGTGCGAAGGAGGATCTCGCGAATCGAGATCGCGAGGTCGCGGACCTCCAGGCGAAGCTCGCGCAGGCGCAGCAGGCGAAGAACGCGCTCGAGTCGAGGGCCGCCGAGCTCGCGCAGAAGACCGCGGTCGAGAGCAGCAAGGTCACCGCGATCGAGGCGCGAGAGAAGGGGCTGTCCGCGCAGCTCTCCACGCTCCAGCAGGAGCTCGCGGCGAAGACGCAGAGCGGCGCCGATGCCGAGGCCGCGCGGTCGCAGCTCGAGCGCGATCTCGCGAACGAGCGCGCGATGCGCGCTTCGAGTGCATCGGAAGCGGAGCGCGCGCTTCGCGTCGAGCGCGAGCAGATGATCGCGCGTCATCAGGGCGAGCTGGCATCCGCTCGTGCCGAGGCAGCGTCCGCACAGGAGGCGCTGCTCGCGCCGCTGCGCGCCGAGCTCGAGACCGCACAGGCCGCGGCCGCCGCCGCGAAAGCCACGACCGCCGCGGAGCACGCCGCCGCGATCGCGCAGCAGAAGCAGGAGCTCGAATCCGCGCACGCCGCCGCGACCACCATCGCCCGCGAGGTGAACGACAAGGCGCTCGCCACCGCCAAGGACACGCACGCGCAGGAGCTGAGCACCACGCGCTCGGTGCACGCGGCGGATCTCGCCGCCGCCGGAGAGGCGCAGCGCTCGGCGCTCGCTGCCGCCGCCGAGGCGCATTCCGCCGCGATCGCCGCCGCCGTCGAGGCAGCGCGCCGCGAGATCGCCGGAGAGGCGGATCAGGCCGTCAGCCAGCTCGAAGAGCGTCAGGCCGCTGACCTCAGGCGACTCGCCGACGAGCACGCCGCCGCGCTTGCCGCACTCGAGGCCGAGCGCGATGCCGCGCACCAGGCCGCCGCCGCCGCGGAGGCCGAGGCGCATGGCGCGAAGGGTGAAGGCGCCGCAGCCGCGAGCGCCGCGAAGGCCCACGCCGAGGCGCAGGTCCAGGCCGCGCGGGCCGAGGCCGCGGCGACCGTCGCGAGGCTCGAGGCCGAGCGCGATGCCGCGGTGACCGCCGCCAAGGACGAGGCCGAGGCCGCCGTCGCGAGGCTCGAGGCCGAGCGCGATGCCGCGATCATGTCCGCGCGGGACGAGGCCGCCGCCGCCGCGCAGAGGGCGGATGCCGGGAACCAGCAGGCGAAGGCGGAGGCGAACGCCGCGGTCCAGACCGCGCGCGCCGAGGCCGCGGCTGCTGTTCAGGCCGCACGCGCCGAGGCCGACGCCGCGGTCCAGGCCGCGAAGGACGAGGGCGCGATGGCGCTCGAGACCGCCCATGCCGGCGCGGCCGCGCGGCTCGAGAAGGCAGAGGCCGATGCAGCGGCCGCGCTGAAGAACGCCGAGGCCGATGCAACGGCCGCGCTGAGAAAGTCCGAAGCCGATGCGGCGGCGGCGCTGAAGAAGGTCGAGTCCGAGCACGCCGCGGCGCTCAAGCGCGCGCAGTCGGGCGCCGAGGCGTCGAGCGCGAGCATGGCCATGGAGCACGCGTCGGCGATCGCGAAGCTCCGCGAGGATCACGCGGCGGAGATCGAGCGCGCGCGCGGCGAGGCCGGTGGTGCGATCGCGGCAGCGTCCGCGGCCCACGAGCAGGCGGTCAGCTCGCTCAGCGATGCGCTCGAGGCGGCGAAGGCCGACAAGGACCGCGCCATCGCCGAGCTGCGGTCCGAGATCGAGCGCCAGTCCGCTGCCCATGGCGTGAAGCTCGACATGGCGCGGCGCGAGGCCGAGGCGCTCGTCGCACAGCACGAGACCGCGAAGCAGCAGCTCGCCGGCGAGCACGGCGCCGCCACGCAGGCACTCGCGGCGCAGCATGCCGAGGAGCTGGCGCGCGTCGCCGAGGACCGGCAGCGCGCGATCGACGAGATCCAGCGCGCCTCCGCGGAGCATCGCGCGGCGAGCGAGAAGGCCGCGCAGCAGCACCGCGACGAGGCGGCCACGGCGAAGGAAGCCGCCGATCGAGAGAACGCCGATCTGCGCACGGCGCTGCTCGGCGCGAAGCGCGCGATGGACGAGGCGCTGGCGCAGGCCAGAGCCGAGCGCGAGGCCGCCGATGCCGCGCACGCGCAGGCGATGACCGAGCACAAGGCGCACTCGGAGCGTGCGCTCGCGGTGGCCAACGGCGAGATCGTGAAGACGAAGGCGGTCGCCGACGCGGAGCACAACCGCGCGATGGTCGCGAAGGACGCCGAGCACAAGGCCGCCATGACAGCGGCGCAGTCGGAGCACCACAAGGTGGCCACCGAGCTGACCGGCGAGCGCGACGAGCTGCGAAAGGGCCTGTCAGGCTCACGCGATGCGCACAAGCGCACCGAGGGCGAGCTGGCCACGGCGGTGCAGACCATCGCCGATCGCAACGCCGAGCTGCGCTCGCACGCGGCCGCGATCGCCGAGCGCGATCAGCGCATCGCGGATCTCCGCAAGGAGATCGACGGCCTCGAGGCCGAGAACGCGAGCTACCAGGAGCAGGTGCTCCGCGCTTACCAGAAGATCAAGACCGACGAGGCGATGGTGGCGCGCGCGAAGAAGGCGATGGCGATCGCGCTCACCGTTCTCGACGATCAGGGTCAGCCCAAAGAGAGCTGAGTGCTTCTCCCCGTCGAAGCGGATCTGATCGCGCTGGCGCTCACCGCGGTCTCTCTGATCGGGACCCTCGTGTACCTGGTCCGGGGCGGCCGGCTGCTGTGGGTGGTGGTCGGCGGCGCCGCGATGACCCTGGTGTTCGCCGTGCTGGCGTACCTGACGATCGCGACCGCGGCCCGGGTCATCCGCGTCAGCGGCGATGGTGCGCCGCACGCCACCAAGCAGATGCTGCTGTTCTCCACGACGCAGACGCTGGGTGACACGGACGTGACGTTGTCCTCGAGTGGCGTGCGGACCGTGATCGTCAACGAGACGGCGCGGCCGCTGCGGATCCGCGAGGCGGTCTACGGTGTGGGGGCGGCCCCAGGCCCCGATCTCGTGATCGAGCCGCACTCCGTCCTCGAGTACGCGGAGCACATCGATCTGCTCGGCCCCGGCGAGCCGTTCCCGACCGAGGTCAGCTCGCAGTCGTCGTCGACCACGCAGCGCTGGCTGACGTGGTAGCGCGCCGCGAGGCGCTGCTGATCGCGGCGATCCTCGCCATCTCCACGGGTGCGCCGTTCGCGCGGTGGGCCGCCCCTGCCCCACCGATCGCGATCGCCGCGCTGCGCGTGGGGTTCGCCGCGATCCTGCTGCTCGCGGCGGGGTGGCGCGAGCTCGGTGGGCTGCGTGCCCTCGCGCCGAAGGATCGCCCGCTCGTGCTGCTCTCGGGCGTGTTGCTCGGAATCCACTTCGGATCGTGGATCGCGTCGCTGTCGTTCACCTCCACCGCGGCGTCGGTGGCGCTGGTCTGCACCAACCCGATGTTCGCGGCGGCGCTCGGCACACTGCTCGGTGACCGCGTGCGCGGGCGCGAGCTGGTGGGCATCGCGATCGCGGCCGGCGGATGCGCGGTGCTCGCGGGCGGAGACTGGCGCGCGGGCGGAGATGCGCTGCTCGGCGATGGCCTCGCCCTGATCGGCGCGGCGAGCGCGGCGGGGTACCTCGTCGTCGGGCGGCGGCTGCGCGCATCGCTGCCGCTCTTGCCGTACCTCGGCGTGGTCAACGCGATCGTCGCCGTTGGTCTGGTGATCGCCGCCGTCGCGCTCGGCGCGGATCTCACCGCCTTGCCCGCGCACAGCTACATCGCGTGCGCCGGCGCCGCTCTGGTGGCCTCGTTC
Organism: Haliangiales bacterium; assembly: GCA_038203335.1. Lineage (GTDB taxonomy): Bacteria > Myxococcota_A > Polyangia > Haliangiales > Haliangiaceae > JABFXX01. The sequence goes on from JBBRED010000123.1 coordinate 19,530, forward strand.
GTCGGGCACAGCCTGCTCAACGCGGCGGTGCGCACCACGCCCACCCACCTCGTGGCGCTCGCGGTTCTCGGCGAGCCGATCGGCAGCTCGGCCATCACCTGGATCGCGTTCGGCGAGGAGCCACCGCTCTACGCGGCGCTCGGCGGCGCGATCATCCTGGCGGGCATCGCGATCGGCTTCATCCGCGCGCGCCCGGAGTAAGCTCCCGCCGTGCCGAATCCTCTGTTCCGCGAGCGCGACATCGACCTCGTGCTCTACGACGTGCTCCACGCCGACGAGCTGCTGAAGCTCGCACCGTTCGCCGATCACGATCGCGCGGGCTTCGACATGGTGATCGAGAGCGCGCGGCGATTCGCGCGCACCACGCTGTATCCGACGTACAAGCCCGTCGACGAGGCGCCTCCGCGTCTGATCGACGGCGGCATCGTGGTGCACCCGAAGCTGAAGGCCATCTTCGCCGAGCTGTCGGCGCTCGGGCTGGTGGTCGCGGCGCGGCCCGCCGAGGTCGGCGGACAGCAGCTCCCGCGGATCATCCACACGTTCGCGACCGCGTACCTCATGGCGGCGAACCTCAGCGCGTACGCCTACGTCGGCCTCGCCGCGGGCGCCGCGCACCTCCTCGAGACGTTCGGCTCGCCGGAGCTCAAGGCCGCGTACATGGCGCCGATCTACGAGGGCCGCTGGCTCGGCACGATGGCGCTCACCGAGCCGCAGGCCGGCTCGAGCCTCGCCGACGTGACCACGCGCGCCACGCCCGCCGCCGGTGGCAGCTACCGGATCGCGGGCGCGAAGATCTTCATCTCCGGCGGCGATCACGATCTCACCGAGAACATCGTGCACATGGTGCTCGCGCGCATCGACGGCGCCCCCGCGGGCACGAAGGGCGTTTCGCTGTTCTGCGTGCCGAAGCGCCGCATCGAGGCCGGCGCCCTCGTGCCGAACGACGTGGCAGTCGCCGGGATGATCCACAAGATCGGCTGGCGCGGCCTGCCGAGCCTCGCGCTCGCGTTCGGCGACCACGGCGATTGCCACGGCTACCTCGTCGGCGAGCCGCATCGGGGCCTCGCCGCGATGTTCCAGATGATGAACGAGGCGCGGATCATGGTCGGCATGAACGGCGTCGCGACCTCGTCCGTCGCGTACTTCGACTCGCTCGCCTACGCGCAGGATCGCACGCAGGGCCGGCCCCCCGCCGCCAAGGATCCGACGACCGCGCCGGTGCCGATCATCGAGCACGCGGACGTGCGCCGCATGCTGCTCCGCCAGAAGGCGATCGTGGACGGTGGCCTGTGCCTGATCGGCCGCGCCGCCCTGTACGCCGACCTCGCCGAGCTCGCGCCCGAGCCCGCCGCCCGCGCGCGCGCGCAGCGACTTCTCGATCTCCTGACCCCGGTGGCGAAGACGTTTCCCGCCGAGCGCGGCTTCGAGTCCAACGCGCTCGCGCTCCAGATCTACGGTGGCTACGGGTACTCGAGCGAGTATCCGGTCGAGG
>JBBRED010000124.1:0-20935 GCA_038203335.1 Haliangiales bacterium
CCTCGGGTTGGATCTATCGATGGGCGGGGCCGCAGAGCACACGACGATGACCTCGACGCTTCGGGTAGAGCCGCAGCCAGCCGCCACGGCGCCACTGCCACCGCCGTAGCTCGCACGCCGGCACGTCCGTGCGTTTTTTACCGCCAAGCCGCGGAGCCGCGGAGGTCTTTTCCAACCCTCGCGAGACTGGAGCGCGACGTGCGCGACGCGTCGGAACGACCCACCGCGGCTCCGCGGCGTGGTGGTTAAAAAACCACCGGAGCGCCGGCGCGTACCGCACCGCAGTGCCGGCGAGCGAACCACGCGGACGCGGCATTGGCGGTCGACCTATCGTTGGCGGTCACGGCGCGCAGAACGCGCCATACCGCTTGCACGTGCCACCGCTCACGTCATCGCAGTGATGGTGATAGCCGTCCTGCGGCGAGAACATGCACTTGCTCTGCGGTGCGCACGCGGTGCCCCACTGCTGGCAGGTGCCCTCGCTCGGCTTCGCGCACTGCTTGTACGTGCGATCGCCGGGGTCGAACATGCACGCGTCGGTCGGCGTGCACGCGGGGCCGTAGTGGAAGCAGGAGCCACCGCCGCTGTTCGTGCACGTGAAGTACGCCCCGAAGCCCGAGTGGAACGCGCAGCTCGGCGTGGGACAGCCGAGCTCCTTTGCGGTCAGGACCGCGCCGGACCCGGCGCCGCCGCCGACCGGCTTCGTGCCGCCGAGGGGCGTGCCCGTGCCGCCCGTGGGTTTGCCCGTGCCGGTGGTCGGGGTTCCGCCCGTGGTCGGGCCCGTGGCCGCTGGGTGGCCGCACGCCATCAGGACAAGTGTGATCGCTGCGACGTGCCGCACCGCGCTGTTATAGCGCGATGGACGTTGGTTCGCCGCTCGGGACCGGATCGGTGTAGCGTCCTCCTCGATGCGGGCCGTCGTGTGTTCCCTCGTTGCCGTCGCTGCGTGCGGCGGACCGGCCTCGCTGCCCGTCGAAGCTGGATGCAATCCCCTGGGCGCCAACGCGTGCATGACGCCGTGGCCGAGCTCCGCGTTCGAGGTCGACGATCCGTCGACGCCGACCGGGCGCCGGCTGGCGCTGACGGAGAAGGCGCTGCCCATCAACATCGACGATCTGCCGACGGACCCCGCCGGCTGGAACGTCGCCGACGGATTCTCGCCCGCCGCGCCGATGCTGATGTCGTTCCCCGGCGGCGTGTCGCCGGATGGGCTACCGCCAAACGACAACTACGATCGCAGCCTCGCCGCCGACAGCCCGACGATCATCCTCGACATGACCACCGGCGAGCGCGTCGCGCACTTCGCCGAGATCGACGAGCAGGCCGATGGCATGCCCGATTCGCAGGCGCTGTTTCTCCGGCCGGCCGCGCGGCTGACCGGCGGCCATCGCTACGCGGTCGGCATCACGCGCGCGGTCCACGCGCCCGATGGCGAGGACCTCCCGGTGCCGCCGGGGTTCGCTGCGCTGCGCGACGGAAAGCACACGGATCACGAGCTGCTCGAGGACATGCGCCCGCGGTTCGGCGAGGTGCTCGATGCGCTCGACGCCGCCGGCTATCCCTCCGAGGACCTGGTGGTCGCGTGGGACTTCACCGTCGCGTCGGATGCGTTCATCCACAGCGACATGATCGCCGCGCGCGACCGCGCGATCGCCGCGCTCGACACGCACCCGATCACGTTCACGATCAGCCACGACATGCCGGTCGATAGCGGCACCGAGATCAAGCGAAAGATCGAGGGCACGTTCGACGCGCCGCTGTTCCTCTCGAACAACGGCAGCAACAACTCGGGTACGCACATCATGCGCGACGCCGATGGCTTGCCCGCGCTGCAGGGCTTCTACAAGGTGCCGTTCACCGCGATCGTCCCGGCGTGCGCGTACTCGTCGGCGACACCGGTGGGCATGGTGATCTACGGCCACGGTCTGCTCGGCGACTCCGACGAGGCCTCGAACGGCGTGCAGCGCACCACGGCGGCGGAGATCTGCATGGTGTTCGTCGGCACCGACATGCGCGGCATGTCGACGATGGATCTGCCGGCGGTCGCGCGCGCGCTCAACGAGATCACGAAGGCCGACGAGGTCATGGAGGTGCTCGAGCAGGGCATCGTCAATCACATCGCGCTCGTGCGGGCGATGCGGACCACGTTCGCGACGCAGGTGTTCGTGGACGCCGCGCAGGCGAACAAGCCGCTCGTCGATCCGACGAAGGTCTACTACTACGGCCTGTCGCAGGGCGCGATCTTCGGGACCGCGGTGATGGCATACGAGCCCACCGTGACGCGCGCCGTGCTCGGCGTCGGCGGCGCGAACTACTCGATGCTCCTCGAGCGCTCGCTCGACTGGCCGCGCTACCGCACGATCCTCGCCGGCGCGTATCCCGATCCGCTCGACGTCACCCTCGCGATCGGCCTCATGCAGATGCGCTGGGACAAGACCGAAGGCTCGGGCGTCGCCGACACGGTGCTCGCCGGTGTCGCCACGAAGACGCCGCCGAAGCAGCTGCTCATGCAGATCGCGATCGGCGACGAGCAGGTGCCGAACCTCGGCAGCTACTGGCAAGCGCGCTCGATGAAGATTCCGGTGCTCGGCCCGACGCCGTTCACGCCATGGGGCGTGCCCGTGACGACGAGCCCGATCGCCACCGGCAGCGCGCTCGTGATCATGGACGGTGGCGCCGGCGCACCGCCCGCGACCAACGTCCCGGCCTCCGATACCGGCATGCACGACCTGACGCGCAAGCAGCCCGCGACGCGCCGGCAGATCGGCGAGTTCTACAAGACCGGCTCGATCATCAACGAGTGCACCGGCACCGGCGGCTGCGTCTGTCAGTCCGGCACCTGTAACTGACCTGGTGCGGATCCCGACACCGGCGTGGGGATTCACCACGCTTCCGCCATGCGGATCAACGAGTTAGGCGGGTACAGGCATTGCTCCATGTCGACGCATGCGCAGCCTTGCCCTCCTCGCGATCCCCCTTGGCCTCCTGGCCGGGGCCTGCGGTACCGACTTGAACACCGGAGATGACGTCGTGGAGCCGACCGCCCGTGCCACCTGGTACCAGGACGTCGGGCCGATCCTGGCAACGCACTGCATGTCCTGTCACTCCGCCGGCGGCATCGCGCCGTTCTCGCTGACCGACTACGAGGACGCGGTCGAGACCTCCGAGATGCTGGTCAAGAAGGTCGACGCGGGCGAGATGCCGCCGTTCGACGCGCGGGAGGAGTCCGACTGCACGCCGCGGTTCGGCTGGCAGGACGATCCGCGCCTGTCCGCGAAGGAGAAGGAGACGCTGCACGTCTGGATCGAGGACGGCCACGCGCTCGGCACCGAGGCCGATATCGGCAAGCCGCCGAGCACCGCGCTCGCCGGCATCTCGAAGACGATGACGCCGACGCAGGGCTGGACCACCACCGGGACGAAGGACCAGTTCGTCTGCTTCGTGCTCGATCCGGGCAACACGCAGCTGACCTGGCTCACCGGCCTCCAGGTCCGCCCCGGCAACGACCTCGTCGTGCACCACGCGGTGATCAGCGAGGTCACGCAGCAGGCGCAGATCGACCAGATCGTCGCGCAGCGCGGCATCGGCCAGCCCTGGGATTGCTCGACGAGCGCCACGCCCGGCGACTTCGTCGTCAACGTGTGGACGCCCGGCAACCAGCCGATGAACACGCCGCCCGAGCTCGCGGTGCCGCTGGTCCCGAACTCCAAGCTCGTGATGCAGATCCACTACCACCCCGCCGGTCAGAACAACGACATCGACTTCACCTCGGTGGATCTGAAGTTCTCGAACGTGTGGCCGCGGAAGATGTACTTCGTCACCGCGTTCGGCAACGAGTTCGCCGCGCCGAACCTCGAGCGCTCGCCCGACGAGCCCGTCGGTTCGCCGGTCGCGTTCAAGATTCCGAAGAACGTCGCCGATCACCCGGAGAAGATGAGCCGCACGCTCGAGAGCCTCGGCGGTCTGACCGGCGTCAAGGTGTTCTCGGTCAACCCGCACATGCACCTCGTCGGCACGCACATCGCGTCGCACATCGTGCGCCCGACCGCGCGCGGCGCGAACCCGGCAAACGAGTGCCTCGCGAACGGCGGCTGGAACTTCGACTGGCAGCGCACGTACATCTACAACGCGCCGATCGATGACCTGCCGAGCCTCGAGGTCGGCGACAAGATCGAGGTGAGCTGCAAATGGAACAACACGATCGAGAACCCGTTCGTGCAGCGCATGCTCCACGACTCGGGCCTGCCGCCGCAGCCGATCGACATCAGCCTCGGCGAGCAGACCACGAACGAGATGTGCCTCGAGATCTTCGGCCTCGCCGTGGATGCGCCGCCTCAGCCGTCGGCGAAGACCGCGCCGTTGGTGCTGCCGCGTTTCGATACGCTGCCGCCGATGTTCCGCGACTAGGTGTAACGTCGGGCGCCGTCGTCATGACCGCGCCACCGTTGTCCCCCGATGCCGTTCACACCGCCGTGCTGTCGCGCGTGGACCGCAAGTGCCGCACCGCCGGCAGCCTCTCGGTACCCGCGCTCCCCGCGCTGCTCGACCTGTACATGGCGCGGTTCACGGCGCTGTTCGAGGCGCTCGGCAAGGGCTTCACGGACGCCGAGCTCGTGGATCTGCGCGCGCTCGTGGCGCCGCGCCTCGCCGACGGGTTTCGCGAATCGCCGCACGCGAAGTTCCACCTGAGCTGGGAGCCGCAGGCGTCGCCGTCGCATGGCGTGGACTACAAGGTGTGGCTCGAGACGGGCACCGTTCAGGAGCAGTACGAGCACTGGGCCGCCACCAAGGCCAAGCCGCTGTTCGGCGATCACGCCGACGCCAAGGTCCTCGATGTCGCGGCGGGGATCCTCGACCCCGCCGGCGCGCCCGTGCTCGATCTGGGCGCCGGCACCGGCCGCAACACGCTGCCCCTCGCGCGCGCGGGGCATCCGGCGCATGCGGTGGAGCTGACCGGATCGTTCGTGGCCGCGATCCGCACCTCCGCGGCCCTCGAGGCCCTGCCGATCACCGCGATCGAGGGCGACGTCGTGCGCGGGGAGCTGGACCTGCCCGACGCTCACTTCGCGCTCATCGTGTGCTCGGAGGTGACCTCCCACTTCCGTGGCGTGGGCGAGCTGAAGGCGTTGTTCGAACGCGCCGCGCGCTGGCTTCGGCCCGATGGAACCCTGGTCGTCAACTGCTTCGTCGCCGCCGACGGTCACGCGCTGACCGACCTCGAGCGCCAGGTCTCGGAGGTCGTGTGGAGCTCGGTGTTCGATGGGGCCGAGATCGCGAGCGCCTGCGTGGGCCTCGAGCTCGTCACCGACGAGGACGCGCATGACTACGAGCAGGCGCACCAGCCGAGCTGGCCACCCACCGGGTGGTTCGCCGACTGGGCGCGCGGCTTCGATCTCTACAACCTGAAGCCGCAGCTCCCTCCGGCGTCGCTCCGCTGGCTCACGCTTCGTCGACGCGCGTGAATCCAGGCATGACCCACGCCCACAGAAGGTCACGCCAGGCACGACGAGTCCGCAGGATGGGGTAGAATTACGCCCATGATGGTCGCCGCGTGCGTGGTGGGTTTCCAGTTGTGGATCGATAACGGGGCGACGGACGAATGAGCGCCTCCACGCTGCGCGCGTCTCTCCTCCTCGCGATCCTGGCCGCGTGCGGTGACGACGGCGTCACCAAGCTGCCCGATGCGCCACCAGCACCGATCGACGCGCCGGTCGATGCACCGATGTGCGCCGCGCCCACCGGCGCCGGCACCATGCACGGCAGCGTCACCGCGGCCGAGACGTGGACCGCGGCCGCGAGCCCGCACATCATCCCGTTCGACATCAACGTCGCGGCGGCGGTGACGATCGAGCCGTGCGCGGTCGTGCAGATCGCGGTCAAGAAGACGGTCACCGTGCAGACGGGCGGCTCGTTCATCGCCGCGGGCGCACCCGGCCTGCCCGTCACCATCGATTCGGTGGTGGCTGGAATGGCGTGGTCGAATATCCGCTCGCTCGGTGGTGCGATCTCCTTGACCCACACGATCGTCCGCGGTGGCGGCGATCCGCTGAACACGAACGTCGCGCTCGCCGCGGCGATCCATCTCCAGACCGGCACGCTGCACGTCGACTACGTCGAGATCGCCGACTCGAAGAGCCAGGGCGTCTACATCGACGGCCCGACCGGCTTCGACGCGACCTCGAACGATCTTCGCATCCACGGCTCTGCCGGGTTCCCGGTCCACGTCTACGCGCGCGTCATCGGATCAATCCCGAGCGGCACGTACACGGGCAACGGGCGCGATGCGATCGGCATCTCCGGCTCCGGTGGCCCGGTCAGCTCGGACCAGACGATGCACGACCGCGGCGTGCCGTACCACGTGGGCAGCGGTCAGGACGGCGGACGCATGGACGTCGATTCGATGGTCGCGGGCACCGTCGCGGTGCTGACGATCGAACCCGGCGTCGTGATGCAGTTCCCGCCGGGCGGCACGCTCAACGTCGGCATCGGCGCCGGCCCGCTCGCTGCGAAGGGCGCGCTGATCGCCATCGGCACGGCGGCCAAGAAGATCACGTTCACCTCGGATCAAGGCGCGACCTCCGCCGCGGGCGACTGGTTCGGCCTCGGCTTTGGCGGCACCGTCGACAGCCGTTCCGTCATCCAGCACGCGGTGGTCTCGTTCGCCGGCGGCGCGCAGATCACCGGCAGCAACTCGTGCCCGTACCTGGGCCGCGTGGGAACGAACTACGCGGCGATCCGGATCTACGGTCCCACCGCGACGCAGTTCATCACGAACACCGAGATTCCGCAGAGCGCGCGCGATGGCATCGATCGCGGCTGGCGCGACGACGTGCAGCCCGACTTCCTCCCGACGAACACGATCACGGTCACCGGCTGCAAGCAGACCACGCCGGCGATGTCGAACAACGGCTGCCCGACGAATCCGGCCTGCCCGTGAGCTAACGGGCCAACGCCCGCAGCACCCGCACCATCGTGAGCAGCTCCTGCGCGAGCGCCGACAGCTTCGGGGTCTGCGCGCCGGTGTGACCGTAGAGGCCGGTGATGTGCGTGCGCACGTCGGCGTGGACGAGCCGCGCGGCCAGCATGTGCGAGTGCTCGAACGGGATCACGTCGTCGTCGGTGCCGTGGACCAGATCCACGCGACCGGTGACCTGTGCGAGGTAGGGCGTGGGATCGAGCGCGCTGCCATCGAACCGCGTCAGGGCATCGAGCGCGAGCGCGGCGGCCCCCGGCGTGACACCGACGCCGATGTCGAACAGCTCGCGCACGTGGGGCGGAACGACGACCGCGGCGGCGACCTCGGTGAACCGCTCGCGCGCCTTCATCACGGGCCGGCCCCACGTACGCTCCACGTATGTGCGCCACGCGGCCGAGACCGCGGCGTGATCGCTGCACGGCGGCTCGAGATGCGCGAGCAGGTTCATCAGCACCACCGGCTGGTTCAGCGGATCGCGAAGCGCCTCGCGGCCCGACGCCACCTTCCCGGTGAGGCAGAACGCGAGCGTGTCCTGGAACGTGGCGTAGCCGCCGAAGATGACGAGACCGGCGAGCGCGTCGCCGACCTTGGCCGCGAGCGCGAACGCGAGCAGCGAGCCGAACGAGATCGAGAACACCACGGGCTTGTGCGCGGACCACTGCGGCAGGGCGCGGTACACGCGTTCGAAGTCGGTGATCGCGCGCGCATCGGGAGTGAGCGCGAGGTACGACGGAATGAACGGGGCGACCACGAGGTGACCCGCCGCCGCGAGGATCCGGCAGAACCGGTCCATGCGGACGTCATCGGGGCCGGCGAAGTGCAGGCCCGGTGCGATCAGGAACGTCGCGCGGGGCGCGGAGCGCGGCTTATAGATGCGGACGCGGATCTCGTCGACTGACGTCTCTTCGGTCGCAACGATCGGAGCCGTCGCGGCATCCGCCCAGGGGCCCAGCCACCGCGCCAACGTGGCGATCGAAGGCGCGGAACCGAGCATCGGCGCGCATTCAACCACAGGTGACGCGGCGCGGCGCAAACACTAGCGATGATTGGCCAATCGCTGAATGTCTCTCGCCGTTGGGCTCTGCTAGGGTGCGCGCAATCATGCAGGCCGAGGTCGTCAGGCAGGTCCTCTCGCTCGCTCATCAGTCGGTCAAGGAGTCGCACCGCGACCGACTCGAGTCGTATATCCGCGCGTATTGCCGCGCGATTCCCCCGGAGATCCTGTCCGAGGTCGAGCCCCACCTTCTACTCGCGTTCGTGATGGATCGCTTCGCGTTCCTCGAGGAGGACTTCGCGCGAATCGTGAAGGTCACGATCCACGACCCGGAGACGACGCTGCTCGCCGACGAGGCGCCGTCGACCGTGATCGAGACGCGGCTCCCGGACTGCTCGTTCGTGATCCGTACGATCAAGTCGTTCCTGCGGCAGATGGGTCTCCAGCTGCAGTTCGTGCTGCACCCGATCCACGGCGTGATCACCGACCACGGCCAGATCACCGGCATCGATTCCGCGCGCGGCACGAAGTACTCGCAGGTGTATCTGCAGGTCAGCCAGATCCCGCCGGAGAAGCGCGACGCGCTCGCCGCGGATCTCGCGCAGCGGCTCGAGCTCACGCTGCAGGTCAACCGCGATCGCTACCAGATGATCGCGCGCATCGACGAAGTTCGCTCTCAGCTGCTCTCGTTGTCGGGCCGAGATCCGGCCACGCCGAGCGCGCGCGAATCGCAGACGCTCCCCGTGATCTCGCGGACCAGCACCGCCGAGCTCGGCGCCGTGGACACCCGCGAGTCCGAGGCGATCGAGGCGGTCGAGCTGATCGATTGGCTCAAGGACGACAACTTCATCCTCCTCGGCTACGCGTGGTTTCCGTACGCGAAGGGCACGAACGGCAACGGCACGCGCCACGCCGAGAAGGGCCTCGGTCTGTTCCACGCCGAGCGCAAGAACCTCGAGGAGGTGATCGGCGAGATCGTCTCCACGCGCAAGCAGCGCGACGAGGTCTACTCGTACTACCGCACGGACTACATGACGGTCGTGCGCTCGGTCGCGCAGGTCCGCTACTTCGGCGTCGCCGAGCGCGGCCCCGACGGCAAGGTGGTCGGCGAGCACGTGTTCATCGGCCAGCAGTCGACGAAGGCACTCAAGCAGGCGAACCGCCGCGTGCCCGTCGTGGGCAAGCGGATCAGGGAAGTCCTGCGCAGCCTCGAGGACCAGCCCGGCAGCTACGCGTACACGAAGGTCGTCGCCATCCTCGACTCGCTGCCGGTCGAAGATCTCTTCTACTGGAACAAGGACGAGATCCGGAACACGGCCGAGAGCTTCCGGCTCGCCGAGTCCCGCGATCAGGCGAAGGTCTTCGTGTGGCGCCGCCTTGGCGGTCGCCGCATCACCGTGGTCTGCGTGGTCCCCCGCATGCGGTTCTCCGAGGCGCTCCGCGAGGAGCTCAGCCAGGAGATCCGCAAGTTCCTCGGCGTTCCGCAGCTCCGCGAGTACCGCCAGGAGACCGACGACGAGTCGCCGGTTCGCCTGCACTTCACGGTCGGCAAGTACCGGCCCGGCGTAGGCGATGCGGATCTCGAGAAGCTCGCCGAGGATCTCGAGCACTTGCTCGAGGGGTGGGACGATCACCTGCGGGCGCTGATCTTCAAGCGCTACCGCGGCCGCAACGAGAGCGGCGCGCACTCGCGCTCGGCCATCTACCTCGCGACCACGTCCTCCGCACAGGAGATCTGGACGCGCTACGGCAGCCGGTTCCCCGAGTCGTACAAGGGTTCCATCGATCCCGACATCGCGATGATGGATATCGGGCTGATGGAGAAGCTCGACGAGACCGAGGGCCTGCGGGTCTCGCTCGCCGTCGTCGGCGCGGGCGCGGCGCGCCACACGTCGCTCCGCATCGTGTCGCGCAAGGAGCTGCTGCTGAACGACGTGGTGCCGTCCCTGCACCGCATGGCGCTGCGCACGACGAGCCGCCTGGCAGAGCGCCTCGAGGTCGGCTCGGGCCCCGATGTCTACGTCACCACGTTCGAGGTCACCGGCGCCGACGGCAAGAAGATCGAGGACGAGATGTCCCTCGACCGGCTCGGCAGCATCATGCAGCGCGTGCTCGTGGGCCAGCTGCTCGACGATCGGCTGCTGGGCCTTGGCTACCTCGCCGGGCTCGACTGGAAGCAGATCGATCTCCTGATCACCTACCGCAACTACTTCGTGCAGGTGTTCCAGGGCTTCGGCACGCAGACGACGGACGACGCTCTCCTCAAGCACCCGAGCTGTGCGTCGCTGCTCGTCGAGTACTTCGAGACGAAGTTCGCGACCGAGCGCACCGAGACCGCCGCCCAGCGCGCGGACAAGCTGCTGCCCGTGCTCGGCTACAAGTACGAGGAGCTGCTGCAGAAGGTCACCGTGATCCAGGAGGACCTGATCCTCCGATACCTGATGGATCTCCTCGAGGCGACCCGCCGCACGAACTACTACCGGCCCGGCCGCGGCGACACCATCTCGATCAAGATCGAGAGCGGCCTCGTCGAGCACATGCCGCGCCCCTGCCCGCTGTACGAGATCTATGTCCACGCGCCCGGCGTGGAGGGCATCCACCTGCGCGGCGGCAAGGTCGCGCGCGGTGGTCTACGCCACTCGGACCGCGCGGATGATTTCCGCACCGAGGTGCTCGGCCTCCAGCGCACGCAGGCGCTGAAGAACGTGATCATCGTGCCGCAGGGCGCGAAGGGCGGCTTCGTCACGCGCAAGGCACAGCCCACGCGCGAGGAAGCGCGCGCGCAGTACGAGGTGTTCATCGCCGGCCTGCTCGACGTCACCGACAACTACGTCGGAACGAAGATCGTGCCGCCGCCCGGCGTGGTCCGCTACGACGAGGACGATCCGTACCTCGTGGTCGCCGCCGACAAGGGCACCGCGCACCTCTCGGATACCGCGAACGGCATCTCGCTCCGCTACAAGTTCTGGATGGACGACGCGTTCGCCTCGGGCGGCAGCGCCGGCTACGACCACAAGGTCATGGGCATCACGTCGCGTGGTGGCTGGACGAACGTCGAGCGGCACTTCCGCGAGATGGGCATCGACATCCGCAAGACGTCGATCCGGGTCGCCGGCGTCGGCGACATGGCGGGCGACGTGTTCGGCAACGGCATGCTGCTCAACGACCAGATGAAGGTCGTCGCCGCGTTCAACCACAAGCACGTGTTCATCGATCCCACGCCGGATATCGCGGCGGCGTACGCCGAACGCAAGCGGCTGTTCGTCACGCCCGGAACACAGTGGAGCGACTACAACGCGAAGCTCCTCAGCAAGGGCGGCGGCGTCTACGAGCGAGCGGCGAAGGAGATCAAGCTGCTCCCCGAGGCGCAGAAGCTCCTCGGGCTGACCGCGAAGATCGTCACCGGCCCCGACATCGTGCGCGCGATCCTCGCGCTCGATGTCGATCTGATGTGGTTCGGCGGCATCGGTACGTACGTCAAGGCGTCGACCGAGACCCACGGCGAGGTCGGCGACAAGGTCAACGACAACGTCCGCATCAACGCCAGCGAGCTCAGGGCGAAGGTGATCGGCGAGGGCGCGAACCTGGCGATCACGCAGCGCGCGCGCACCGAGTACGGCCTGCACGGCGGGCGGCACAACACCGATGCGATCGACAACTCGGCCGGCGTCGACTGCAGCGATCACGAGGTCAACCTCAAGATCATGCTGTCGCCGCTCATGACGTCGGGCTCGCTGACGCGCGAGGCGCGCGACACGTTCCTGCGCGAGCTCGAGCCGGCGGTCGGCGAGGCGTGCGTGCTCGATAACTATCTGCAGAGCGCGCTGCTCTCGATGGAGAGCATGCGCAGCAAGAAGACCGGCGAGGTGTTCGTCGACCTGCTCTCCTACCTCGACAAGCACGGCCTCTCGCGCACCGCCGAGCACATCCCGAGCGACGAGGTCATCAACAGCTGGCTCACCACGGGCAAGGGCATGCCGCGCAACCTGCTCGCGGTGCTCGTCGCGCACACGAAGAACGATCTCTACGAGCGCGTCCTCAAGTCGCGGCTCCCCGATCTGCCGCTGTTCGAGCCGTATCTATTCTCGTACTTCCCGGCGAAGGCCGCCGAGAAGTATCCGAAGGAGATCGCGAAGCACCTCCTGCGCCGCGAGATCATCGCCACCGTCGTCACCAACGCCGTGATCAACCAGGCCGGCTGCACGCTGCTCACGCAGCTGAGCAAGGAGACCTCGGCGCCGATCGACGAGCTCGTCGTCCGGTACTTCATGATCGACGAGCTGCTCGGCGGGCGGGCGTTCCGCGCCGCGGTGCATGCTCTCGACTACAAGATCGCGGCGGCCGATCAGTACGCGGCGCTGCTCGCGTTCGAGGAGGTCCATCGCAACCTGCTTCGCTGGTGGAGCTGGAACGAGTCGACGTGGAAGCTGTCGGCCGAGGATGTCGCGAAGGCGAAGGCGCAGTTCGATTCCGCGGCCGACGCGCTGACCACGGCGCTCGATCCCGCGGCGAAGACCGCGTACGACGCGCGCGTGACCGATCAGGTCGCCAAGGGCTTCGGGCTCGACGTGGCGACCGCGCTCGCGCGCGCGCCGCTGCTCCGCGAGGCGTTCGCGGTGCTGACCTCGGTGCGCGATGGCAAGACGAAGCTCGAGGTCACCGCGTTGGCCGTCCACAAGGTCGGCCGCGAGCTTCATGTCGATGCGTTCGACGAGGTGCTGGCGACCCAGATCCCGGCGAACCCGTGGGAGCGGCGGTTCTACGCGTCGCTCGAGCGGGAGGCTTCGGCGGTGCGCCAGCGCGCCGTGGCGAAGGTGTCGACGGTGTCTGACTACATCGACAAGAACCGCGAGCGGATCGACAAGATCGGCGACGGTCTGCAGATGGTCCGCCAGCTCGGCGCGCACGCACTCGTGCCGCTGTTCCTGATCCTCGAAGACTATCGCGCGCTCTCGTGAGCGACGCGTTCTCGGATCAGAAGCTCGCCTCGGTCGTCGCCGATGGCGGGCGGCTGCGCGCGCTCATCCTCGAGCTGTGGCAGCGCACGCGGATGGACTGGGGCTTCGTCACCGATCGCCTCGCGACCACGTTTCGCAAGGAGACCTGGATCGGTAGCCACGAGCGGCGGTTCATCGGCGAGACCCTCTACGGGCTCGTGCGGCACCTGCGGCGCGTGGATGCCGCGATCGCGCGTGGGCGGAAGACCGCGAAGCCGCCGAAGGATCTCGAGCGGCTGCTCGCGCTGCTCGTGCTCGAGAAGCTGATCGAGCCGGCGCGCGCCGCGAAGCTCGAGCGCGACCTCGACTGGAACCTGGTCGCCAGCATCGACGACGCGATCGCCGGGGAGCGCAAGCCCGCCGCGCGGATCGCGATGCTCGCGTCGTTCCCCGACTGGCTCGCCGCGCGGTTCGTCGCGGACTGGGGCGATCAGGCCGAAGCCCTCGCGCTCTCGCTCAACCAGCGCGCGCCGATGACCGTGCGCGCGAACCTCCTCGTCAACACGCGCTCGGCGCTCGCCGCGAAGCTCACCGAGGCCAAGCTGAACACCACGCCCGGCACCTGGTGCGACACGGCGCTCCACGTGGACTCGCGGACGAACCTGTTCGGACTCGCGGCGTTCAAGGCCGGTGCGCTCGAGGCGCAGGACGAGGGCAGCCAGCTGCTCGCCGACCTCGCGATCGAGGGCGCGCCCGACAAGCCGCTGATCGTGGACCTGTGCGCCGGCGCGGGCGGCAAGACGCTCGCGATCGCCGCGCGCCTCGGTAACCGCGGCCGGATCCTCGCGAGCGATATCGACGAGAAGAAGCTCGAAGAGCTGCGCCGCCGCGCCCGCCGCGCGACCGTGTCGAACGCGCAGGCGCTCCACCTCGAGGACGGTCGCTGGCCGCCGGCGCTCGACGCGCAGCGCGGCAAGGCCGACGTCGTGTTCGTCGATGCACCGTGCTCGGGGCTCGGCGCGCTTCGGAGAAACCCCGAGGCGCGCTGGCGGCTGCGCGAGGCGGATCTCGCGACGTTCGCACGCAAGCAGCGCGACATCCTCGATGGCGCGTTCCAGCTCTGCGCGCCCGGTGGCCGCATCGTCTACGCGACCTGCACGCTGCTGCGCGTGGAGAACCAGGATGTCATCGCGGGCCTGATGGCGGCCCGCCCGGAGCTGAGCACGCTACCCGTGACGAACCCGAAGCTCGCCGCCGGAGACTCGTTCACCGTGGCCCCGCACACACACGGCACCGACGGCTTCTTCGCCCACGTCATGCGCCGGGCATAACGCCGCTACGAGGTACTCCTATCGTGCTCGCGGCGGGCACCTGTCATGCATCCCTGGTGGGGATGGACTCGGTTTCCGTGGATCCGATGCGTTCGGAAGCGCTCGGCGTTGCCGATGGCAACGCGCCGGGCATCTCGCGACATGGTAACGTCGCGACGCGCATGGCGATCGTTGTCTCGGTGCTGCGCGACCTGACGGCGCTGCGCGCCATCGAGGCCGAATGGCGGATCCTCGCCGGCGCCGGCGCGGGTGCGTTGTTCCGCGGCCCCGACTGGCTATTGCCGTGGTGGCACGCGTATCACAACACCCTCGCGGCCGAGCTCCACGTTCTCGTCGGACGGGTCGCGGAGGGGGAAGCGGATGCCGGCCTGATCGTGTGCATCGCACCGCTCTATCGCCGTACCGTGAAGGTCGCGCTGCTCGACACGCGCGAGCTGCGGATGATCGGCGATGCGGGTCCGCGGCCACCGTCGCTCGATCTCCTCGCGGCTCCCGGCTGGGAGGATCGCGCCGGCGCCGCGCTCGCGCGATTCCTGATCGACGAGGCCGCGACCTGGGATCTGATCGATCTCGAGCCGCTCGCCGATCCATCGCGGCTCCGCGCGAACCTCGTCCAGCGCCTCGCGCCCGCGGGCTTCACCGTGGAGAGCGCGCCTTCGGCCGGCGGCGCGAGCCGGATCGCACTCGCGCTCGCACCGTCGGAGGCCACCGATGGCGGCTCCGGCGTGGTCACCACGTTCGGCGATGACCTGCCCGCGCTGCGCAAGGGACTCTCGTCGCTGCGCCGGCTGTCTCGCCTCGAGTGGGGCGAGCGCGACGAGCCCTCACCGCTCGCGGATGCCGAGGCCGCGGCGCTCCTCGAGGAAGTGGCGCTCGAGCTCGGCAAGCGCGGCCTGGTCCGGCTCGCTCGGCTCGACGATGCCCAGGGCGAGGTCTGCGCCGCGGCGCTGATCGTGGATGACGGCGATCGCGCGGTCGTGCTCGCGATGGCCGTCGATCCGCAGGTCGGCGCGCGCGCATCGGCGCGTCTGCTCCACACCGAGGCGATCGCGGCGCGCGCACGCGGCTGCACCGCGCTCGATGTCACCACCGGCGTCGGCGAGTACACGCTGCCCTCGCTCCCCACGTCGAAGCAACCCGCGCTCTCGGTCCGCATCTGGGGCCAGACCACCGCCGCGTCCGTCGGTCGCACGGTCTCGAGCGTCGCGCGGCGCGCGCGGCGTGCGCGGGAAACACCGGCCGTCGCGGCCGCACAGGCGCGCGCGGCGTGGACGAAGATCCGCAGCGCGGCGGCGAACGTCGCGCACTACGATCGCTACTGCCTGTATCGCGGGCAGCTGTGGACGCGCGGCATCGAGGCGCCGCCCGGCCTCGAGCTCGTGGTGTTCTCCGAGGCCGATTACGCGAAGCTCGACGAGAACCGGCGCACCGATCTGCTCGAGCAGCTCTCGCTCGACGAGGTCACCGCGCACAAGCAATGGCGGCGCGGCGATCAGGCCGTGCTCGCGACGCTCGGGATCCGTCCCGCAGGAATCGCGTGGGCCGCGCGCGGACCGATCGAGGCCCCCGAGCTCGGTCGCACGCTGCGGATGTCGAAGTACGACGCGTACATTCATTCGGTGTTCGTGGCACCGGCCGCACGCGGTCGCGCCGTGGGTCCGGTGATGCTCGAGCACATGGCGAAGCAGCTGCGCGCGACCGATGCGTATCGTTCGTGGGCGCTGATCGCCGCCGACAACCAGGCCTCGATCCGCGCGTTCCAGAAGGCCTCGTTCACGCCGGTGTGCGACGTCATCCACGCGAAGATGGCCACCGTCGATCGAGTGGTCTGCCGCCCGCCCGACCCCGAGGCGCAAGAGCTCCTCGGTCTCGAGCCGCGCTAGCGACTCACGAACGACTGATCGCCGCCCGTCGGCGCGAGCTCGTCGGTCTGCACGCGTGTCACGCACGCCGAAGGTGGACCGCGCTCGCACCATTCGAGCAGCGCGACGATCTGCTCCGCGGCGCCCTCGGCCTCGATCTCGACCGATCCATCGGCGAGGTTCTGCACCCACCCGCAGACACCGAGGCGGCGGGCCGCATCCGCCGTCGCTGCGCGATAGGACACGCCCTGCACTCGCCCCGAGACGATCACATGGATCCGTCGCATTGCCATCGGTGCGAGTGTCCCACACCCGAACCGGGCCCTACCCCTATCGCCACCGTCGACGTTCTTGGTAGCTTGGAATGGAGATGGCCCGCGTGCTGCGACTACCCGACCACGGTCGGCTCCTCGTGTGCACGGATCTGCAGGGCTGCATGCGCGACTTCCAGCGCTTCGTGGAGATCTTCGAGCAGGCGCTGCTCACCTATCACGGGGATGCGCACGTGCTGTTCACCGGCGACTTGATCCACGGGCCGCACATCGACCCCGAGGACTGGCCGGACTTCCTCGGCGAGTACTACCGCGATGCCTCGGGCGAGGTGATGATCGCCTACGCCGGGCTGGCCGCGCAGTACCCGGGCCGCGTTCACGCGCTCCTCGGCAATCACGAGCACGGCCACATCGGCGGCCCGCACACCGCGAAGTTCGCCGCCGACGAGGTCGCGCTGCTGGAGCAGATCCTCGGGCCCTCGGGTACCGCCCGCATGCGCGGCATCATCCACACGTTTTCGCTCGCGGCGGTGAGCAGGTGCGGAGCGGTGTTCACCCACGGCGCACCGGCGGCCCAGATCGATTCGATCAAGGACCTCGAGGACGCGGATCTCTCCGGCGCACACTACTCGAGCCCGCTCGACGTGCTCGACACGCCGATCGTCGGCAAGGTGCTGTGGGCCCGCAGCGCGACCGAGACCGAGGCCCGCCGCTTCCTCCGCGCGACCAACGGCACCATGTGCATCTACGGCCACGACGTCATCCCCGAGGGCTACGAGTGCGTGGGCGACGAGCAGATCGTCGTCTCGACCAGCTTCGGCGTGTTCGACTCGAACAAGGTCTATGTCTCGCTCGACCTGGCCTCCAAGTACCGCGGGGTCGGGGATCTCCGGATCGGCCACGAGATCCTGCCGCTGTATCCCGACAAGGCCCCCGCCCGGCTCGGCGGCAGGGCGTCGAGCCAGCGTTAGCGGGCTCGCGCAAGTAATTTCGCGCAGATAGCTGGGTACTCGCCGGTCGGGCAGCCTTGCTTTCCCGCCCAGTGATCCTTATAAATCCGGGCTCGCTCAGCGCGAACCACCCGAGCCCCCTGCCTCGGCAGGGAAACGGAGAAAGCACCATGAAGGACTCTGCGAACCACCCGCACTACAAGCCCGCCCACATCACCTGTGCCTGCGGTGTTGCCCACGACACGTTCTCGACCCGAGGCGACTTCGGTGTCGACATCTGCTCGGCCTGCCACCCGTTCTACACGGGCAAGCAGAAGTCGATGGATACGGCCGGCCGCGTCGACCGGTTCAACAAGAAGTACGCTGCCGCGAGCGCTGCCGCCGCAGCCGCCAAGAAGACGCCCTGATCGCGGAGCGGTCCTAGGCCGCCATGTTCGACCAGGCGAATTTCAGGGACAAGATGGCGATGCTCGAGCGTCGCCACGAGGAGCTTGGCGCTCTGCTCGGCACGGCCGAGGTCATCAACAAGCGCGCCGAGTTCCTGAAGCTGTCCCGCGAGCATGCGGAGCTGGATCCGCTGGTCGCGGCGTGGCGCGACTACTCGAGGCTCGTCAAGAACTTCGCGCAGGCGAAGCAGATGGTCGACGCCGAGCCGGACCCCGAGCTGCGGGAGATGGCGCGCGACGAGATGCGCGAGCTCGAGCAGCAGAAGCTGACGGCCGAGCACGCGATCATGATCCTGCTGCTGCCAAAGGATCCGGCCGACGGCAAGAATGCCATCGTCGAGATCCGCGGCGGCACCGGCGGTGACGAGGCCGCGCTGTTCGCCGGCGATCTGTACCGGATGTACTCGCGGTACGCCGAGCGCCAGGGCTGGAAGCTCGAGGTGATGTCGACGTCCGAGGGAAGCAGCGGCGGGTTCAAGGAGGTCGTGATCCTGATCGACGGCAAGGACGTGTTCTCGAAGATGAAGTTCGAGTCCGGCGTCCACCGCGTCCAGCGCGTGCCGGCGACCGAGGCCCAGGGCCGGATCCACACCTCGGCCGCCACCGTCGCGGTGCTCGCCGAGGCAGAGGAGGTCGACGTCAAGATCGACGAGAAGGATCTCAAGATCGATACGTATCGGTCGAGCGGCGCCGGCGGGCAGCACGTCAACACCACGGACTCGGCGGTACGCATCACGCACCTCCCGACGATGACCATCGTCGCGTGTCAGGACGAGCGCTCGCAGATCAAGAACCGCGCGAAGGCGATGAAGGTCCTGCGGTCTCGGATCCTCGATCACGAGCGCGAGAAGCAGGCCGCCGCCGAGGCCGCCGCGCGCAAGTCGCAGGTCGGCTCGGGCGATCGCTCCGAGAAGATCCGCACGTACAACTTCCCGCAGGACCGCGTCACCGATCACCGCATCGGCCTGACCAAGCACAACCTGCCCGCGATCATGGATGGCCAGCTCGACGACATCATCGACGCGCTGCGCGCGCACCAGCAGTCCGAAGCGCTCAAGGCTCAGGCGGGGATGTGAGGCTCGCCGCGATCGCCCTCGCGATCGCCTCGGCAGCGTGCGGCAAGCACGCGACGGTCACGGCCTGCACGGATGACCTCGCCGGGCCGTGGCGGACGGAGGGAGGCCAGCGCTGGATGATCATCGACAGCGGCACGGCGCTCGAGGCGTACACGCTGTTCGACGACACGCATCCGGATACCGCCGGCATCGAGCTCGGACCTCGCGTGCTCGATCTCGCGCGCACGCCGAACGGCGGCGAGGGCGACGTCAAGCGCCGCTACATGCACGCTGGAGCCGAGTGCCTCGGTCGCGCGCCCGCGCACCTCGTGAGTTGCCGCGAGGACACGCTCGAGCTCGTGCTCGCGGATCCCGCCGCACCGATCGCGTACACGCCGTGCCAGTGGGGTCGCCCCGAGCCGTCGCGGCGCGAGCGCTGGGCCCGCGAAGCGCAGTAGAGTCCGCGCATGCGCAAGAGCCGGATCGTGGCGGTGGGCGTGCTGCTGGTGCTGATCGCGATCGCCTTGCTGTGGAAGCTGCGCGGCCGGGACGACGGCGACGGCGCCGCGGAGGTCGCGGGCAGCGCCGCGCAGGGCGGCACCGCCGGTGTCGCCGCGCACGCGAAGGGATCTCGTGCGCCGGCCACACCCGCGACGCTCTCGGGCAGAGTCACCCGCAAGGCGGATGGCAGCGGTGTCGAGGGCGCGGTGGTGGCGCTCGCCCGCTCCGAGCTCGACACGATGTTCGGAACGACCGAGTCCCCCACGCTGACCGCGACCACCACCGCGCAGGGCACGTGGACCGCGACGAACGTCCCACCGGGGCGCTACTCGATCGCCGCGACCGCGAAGGGCCTCCTGCCCGCGAGCCTCGACAAGGTGATGGTCGCCGAGGGCGAATCGAAGACCGGCATCGACCTCGCGCTCGACGCCGGTGGCCAGCGGGTCAGCGGCACGATCACCGACGTCGGTGGCGGACCGGTTCCCGGCGCGCGGATCTCGGTCAGCAAGGAGAGCGCGTCGCCGTTCGACAAGTCCGAGCTGATCGCGATGGCGGGACCCGATGGCAAGTACGAGATCACGCTCGCCGATGGCGACTTCGAGGCGAACGTGTCCCACGAGGACTACACGCACGCATCGCGCAACTTCTCGGTCGCCGGCCAGCCGTTGACCGTCGACTTCGTCCTGTCGCCCGGCGGATCGATCCGCGGCGTGGTGGTGACTCGAGAGGGCACGCCGCTCGCCGGCGCGCTCGTGCTCGCCGAGGGCAAGCGAGGGCACGGCGAGGCCACCATCCGCGCCGACGACAAGGGCGAGTTCACGCTTCACAGCCTCGGCTCCGGTGCGATCTCGCTCAAGGCAGCGGGCCGCGGTTACGCGTCTCAGCAGCCGACGATCGTCGAGCTCGGCATCGGCGAGCAGATCGACGGGGTGCGCGTGATCGTCGATCGCGCGTTCTCGATCTCCGGGACCGTCGTGGACGCGGGCTCGAAGAAGGGCATCCCCGGCGTGCGACTCGGAGCGTTCTCGACCGGCACGAGCCAGGTCGCCGTGGCGCCGGACCCGAGCGACGCCGACGGCGCGTTCGAGATCGTCGGCGTGCGCCCCGCGAGCTACATGATGTTCGCGATCGGAGACAGCACGATGCCCGAGATCGGCAAGACGGTGGAGGTCCTGGACAAGGACATCACCGACCTCGTGATCGAGATGGGGATCGGCGTCACCGTGAGCGGGCGCGTCGAGCCCGGCACGGTCGCGGCGATCAGCGTCGAGCCCACGCAGGTCGGTATCGCCACCATCTTCGAGGCGCTGAAGGCGATGCTCGTGCTCGGCGAGAGCGACGCGACCGGCGCGTTCGTGCTGCACCACGTACCGCCCGGCTCGTTCAAGCTGCGCGGGAAGGTCACCGACGGCCGCACCGGCATGACGCCGCTGCTCGTGGGCACCACCGACATGACTGGCGTGGTCGTCAAGCTCGAGGCCCGCGGGTCGATCGTGGGTCGGGTCGTCGATACGAACAACGCGCCGGTCGCGCGCGTGCACGTCAGCGCGTCGGCGAAGCTCGACAAGGACAAGGCAAGCTTTCAGTTCGACATGGGCGGCAACGGCAACA
>JBBRED010000125.1:0-20885 GCA_038203335.1 Haliangiales bacterium
AATGGTCGACCGGGTCGCCCCCAGCCTCATCAACGTCTTGCTCTTGGGAGAGACCGGCGTCGGCAAAGAGGTGCTCGCCTCCGAGATTCACAACCGCTCGAAGCGCGCCACTGGCCCCTTCGTTCGCCTCAACTGTGCCGCGCTGACCGAGTCTCTGCTCGAGAGCGAGCTGTTCGGGCACGAGAAGGGCTCGTTCACCGGCGCCACCACGCAGCGGCTCGGTGCCTTCGAAGCGGCGCGCGGCGGGACGATCTTTCTCGACGAGATCGGCGAGCTTCCTCTCGACATGCAGCCAAAGCTGCTGCGCGCACTCGAGGAGAAGCTGGTGAAGCGGATCGGCGGCAACGAGCAGATCAAGCTCGATATCCGCGTGATCGCTGCGACGAACCG
Source organism: Haliangiales bacterium (assembly GCA_038203335.1). GTDB lineage: Bacteria > Myxococcota_A > Polyangia > Haliangiales > Haliangiaceae > JABFXX01. Next base: position 391 of record JBBRED010000125.1, read on the forward strand.
AGACCTCCGCGCCGAGATCAACCGCGGTCGCTTTCGCTCCGATGTCTACTACCGGCTCAACACGTTCCGGCTGCGCGTTCCCCCGCTTCGCGAACGCCGCGACGACATCGCGCTGCTGATCGCGCACTTCTACGAGCAGCTCTCACGCGGCGATACCCAACCTCCGGCCGAGCTGATCGCCAACCTCACGAAGCATGACTGGCCGGGAAACGTCCGCGAGCTCCGCGCGGCGGTGGAGCGCACTGTCCTTCTCGGTGATCTGAATGTCTGGCGGGAGATCACCGAGGATTCTCCGTCGCCCACTCCCGCGCGCACTCCCGGCACGGTCGACGAAGCAGTCTCGTTCCGTGCCGCCAAGGAACGCGCTGTGGCCGAATGGGAACGCGAGTACGTGCGCATGCTGATCGACCAACATGGCGGAAATCTGTCTCGCGCGGCCCGCGCCGTGCGGATGGATCGCAACCACCTCCGCGAATTGCTCGTACGGCATCGGATTCGCGTCGACGACGCGTGATCGCGTAGACACCATGTTACGGTCGGTCGTGGTGTCCGACGACACGCGGAACTTGGGCGGGAGGCGGCGGTCGCCAAGCAACGTGCGGGATCTCGTTCCCGGCGAACGGATCCACACGTGGGACATCGTCGGCATCCTCGGAGGTGGCGGGTTTGGCACGGTGTACGAGGTGCGCCACGCGACCAGCGGTGTGCCCGCGGCGATGAAGCTGATGCACGCACACTTCGTGAGCTCGGCCGAGATGCTCGCGCGGTTCGAGCGAGAGATCGTCGTGCTCCGCCGGCTCTCACATCCCAACATCGTGACCCTTCTCGACGCGGGGTTCAGCGCCGATCAACGTCCGTACCTGTGCATGGAGCTGCTGCGCGGCGAGGAGCTGGGGACCATCATCGCGCGCGCCGGCACGCTCTCTCCGCCCCAGGCGCTCGCCATCTTCGAGCCCTTGTGCGAGGCGCTCTCGCTCGCGCACGAGCTGAACATCGTGCACCGAGACGTCAAGGCGTCGAACATCGTGGTCTGCCGCGACGACGGCCGTGTGGTCCTCCTCGATTTCGGGATCGCGCGGCTCTCTGATGCGTTGTCCCCCGAGCTCACGGCGTCCCGTCAGGCGCTTGGAACACCGTCGTGCATGGCGCCCGAGCAGATTCACGGCGAGCAGGTCGACGCACGCGCCGATGTCTACGCGCTCGGTGGCTTGCTGTTCCACATGCTGACCGGCCGATTGCCGTTCCAAGATTCGTCGGCGACGATGATCCAGTACCTCCATCTTCATGCGCGCCGGCCGAGCGTGTCCGTACTGGTGACCGCACCCCGTCAGCTCGATGACGTGATCGCCTGCGCGATGGCGATCGAGCCGGCGAATCGGTTCGAGAGCCCACGCGCGCTACTCGCGGCCACCCGCGCCGCGCTCCGGCAAACCGCGGTCGTGCCCACGCCAACCGGCGAGGTCCCCTGCGTGGCGCTCCTCGTGAGCGCCGGAGATCGCACGGGCGGTGAGGCGCTCGACGCCGCCTTGCTCGACGATCTCGAGAGCGTGATGCCGACCGTCGAGAGGATCCTGTCGTCGCACGGGTTCCAGCTGGCCGTGGACCTCGGAGCGACCGCGTTGTTCATCGCTCGCGCGGAATCGATCCGGGATCCGATCGCGATCGCGAGCTCGGTGTTCGATCAGCTCCAGCGGAGGAGCGGGCGCGATCCGCGCGTGCGCGTGGGACTCGGTGTCCATCGGGAGGCCGCCACGTTCGTGGGCCCGGAGATCCAGCCCGGGCCTCTGCTGCTACCGGCGACGTGGAACCTGCCCGAGGAGATCGAAGGCGTGTGGGTCACGAGCAAGATCGATGCGAGCGCCCCCACGGGCCGCTGCGTTCGCAACTGACGTAGCGCAGGCGCGAGCCCCCGCCGTCTCGCTCCTCCTCGGTGGTCACGATCCTGGCGTCGAAGGTGCCGACCGATGTCGACAAGCTCATCGTGATCGGCTACGTGCCCGCGCCGTGATGCTCACGGCACCACGTGAACGCAGCCCTCGTACCAGTGCACGCCGAGCCGCTCGTCGCGCTGGATCACCCACAGCGCCACGTCCGTCGGACCCGAGAGGTCGCGCGCGTTCGGCGCGTGCCAGTCGGTGAACAGCGGTGCGGCATTGCCGGCGATGTCGCGCGGACCGCCGGTGCTGCCCGAGGAGAAGCCGCCGCCGCTGGCGGCCCACTGATACGTCAGGCTCTCCGTGAACATGCGGCCCGAGCCGTCGAGCGTGGGCACCACGTAGTCCTCGCGCGCACCCGCGGCCTCGATCGGCGTGAACCGTACGGTATCACCGGCGCGCACGCTCAGCACCGGCGCGGCATCGGCGCAGCGCGCGAGGGCGAACGGCTCGGGTGGGGCCCCGTTCAGGCTCGCGTCCATCTCGTGCGTCGCATCGAGCGAGGGATTGATGTTCGCGCGTCGCGCCGTCGGGATCCGCGGCGCGACGCGCAGCGCCTTGGACGCGAACAGGTCGAGCGCCGGATCGGCATCCGCGCCGCCGATGCTCAGGCCGATCATGTAGTCGATGCCGCCGAGTCCGCCGAGGGCATCGAACTTGAGCGTGTACAGCAGCACCCCGAGGAGCTGGCTGTTGTTCGGCACGGTCGCGCAGAGCTCCGGCGCGCCACGCGTGGTGTCCGGATCGTCGAGGATCCCCGAGCCGATCGGAACGAACACGTCGGCGTCGCAGCGGTAGTAGTCGCCGTAGGGGCACACGGTCAGCGTCCAGCGCAGCTGGCGTTCGAAGGCCGGATCCGCGACGAGCCCGCAGACCTGCGTCGGAACGATCTGCTGCAGCAGCTCGGCGGGCATCTGCGGATCGTTCAGGTCGACGTCGACCACTTGCTCGGGGAGCTGCGCCTCGATCGCGAGCACGCGCAGATCCACCACGAGGTCCGGATCGGGGAACGACGTGCAGCCGGCGAGCAGCACGGCGAGACAGAGCGCGCGGGTCACGGGGTCACCCGGATGCAGGTCTCGAGCACGCTGACGCCATAGCGCTCGTCGCGCTGGACCATCCAGATCGAGATGTTGGTCGGGACCTTGAGGCCGCGGGGCGCGCGCCACTCGGTGCCGAGCAGCGACTGGTTGCCGAGGATGTCGTGGCCACCGCCGGTGGTCTCGTCGGAGAACCCGCCCTGCGCGGCGAGCCACTGGTAGGTCAGGGTCTCGGTGAGCTTCTCCGATCCGCCGCTCAGGGTCGGCGCGAAGTACTCCTCGCGCGCGGACTCGGGCTCCACGGGGAACAGCGTGACGACGTCGCCGCCCTCGACCTCGGGGATGTCGAACGCGATCGAAGGTTCGTCGTTGCAGCGCGCGCGGGGGATCGCGATCCCCACGCTCGTGACCGCTGCATCGAGGTAGTTGATGTACGGGTTGAGGTTCGCGCGCCGCGTGACCGGCCGGGTCGCTGCCACGCGCAGGTGCTTCGCGGAGAACACCGAGGTGTCGGGCGTCAGCGGATCATCGACCTCCATGACCACGCCGTACTCGATGCCGCCGAGCGCCTGGACCGGATTCGCTTCCACCGCTTCGCGCAGGATGGTCAGCAGCTTCTGATCGGGGATCAGCGTGGCGCACGGCTGCTTCGACGTTGTGCTGTCATCGGGATCGTCGAGCAGGCCGGAGCCCAGCTCGATCACCGGATGATCGAGATCGCAGCGGTTATCGAGCCCGAGAACGCAAACGCTCATCTTCCAGCGAAGATCGCGATGTGCGGCCGGATCGGCGACGATCGCGCAGACCTCGGTCGGCACGAGCTGCGCGAGGATCTCGGTCGGGTTCGGATGCGCGAAGTCGACGTCGATCACCTGCTCGGGACCGAACCCGCCCGCGGTGACGCGGTCGATCGTCGCCGTCATCGCGATGATCCGGAGATCGAGCACGATCGAAGGATCCTCGAACGTGGTGCACCCCGATAGGACGCAGATCACGAGCGCCTGCGCGCGCCTCACCACGTGCCTCGCAGGCCGAGGGTGGGCAGGAACGGGAAGCTCGTGATCGGCGCCGACTCTCGGTACCGGTAGTCGTACTGCGTGGCCTCGACGTTCTCCGCGTTCGTCACGTTGATGATGTCGATGTACGCGCCGAGGCTCCACGTGTTGTAGATCCACATCTTCTCGGCGCGCACGTCGAGCTGCGTGAACAGCGGCACACGCACCGAGTTGCGCTCGCCGCGCACGGGGACGTACTCGCCGCTATCGGCATCGTAGGTGGCGCCGAGCACCGGCGTATCGGGGCGGCCGCTCGCGAGCTGGAACCGCGCACCGAGCTCGAATCCGCGGCCGGGCTTCCAGCTCGCGACCGCGTTCATCACGTGCGGCTGATCGAACGCCGTGGCGATGTAGTCCTGGCCGGGGTGCTGGCGCTGGTGCGAGCGGCTGAACGTGTACGACAGCCAGCCGAACGCGTGCTCGCTGATCTCGCGCTTCACGAGGATCTCGAACCCGTACGAGTTGCGGCGACCCTCGTTGAGGAAGTTCACGTTCTTGAACGTGCCGTCGTCCTGCTCCTCGATGTCCTGGCTGAACACCACGAGGTTGCGCCGCCGCACGTAGTAGATCTCGCTGTCGATCGACCACAGCCGCTCGGGCTTCCACTCGTAGCCGAGGCCGAAGTGCGTGGCGTGCTCGACGCCGACCTCCGGGTTACCGAACCGCAGGTCCACGGCCTCGGGCTGCGGCGGCTGGCTGAACTCGCCGATGTAGCCCTTGAGCGTGAAGTCCTTGCCGAGCTGGTAGCGCCCCACGATGCGCGGATCGACCGACGCGCGGTCCTGGCCATCGATGACGTACGTATCGATGCGCATGCTCGGCACGAGCTTGAGCTTGCTCGTCACGTCGACGCCGAGATCGAGGTGCACGCCGAGGCCCAGCGAGGACACGCCGCGGAACACCTGCGACGGCGGGATGTCGACGCCGTTCGCGTTGATCAGCGAGTCATCGACGGGGACCAACGCCTGGTACGAGGTGATACGCGAGAGCACGTCGAGGCCGGTATCGAGGTAGAGCCGCTTCGAGAGGCGCCCGGTGATCCGCGCGCGGTACGACAGGTTGCTGTTGACGATGCCGACGCTGGTGAACGGACCGGCCGCCTCGGCCTGCGCACCGGTGAACGACAGCGTGTCGCGGCCCCACGCCGGCGAGATCGAGAGCTTGAGGTCACCGCCGAACGGCCGCACGTACGAGCCGATGATCCGGAAGAACTTCACGGACGTGTTGAGGTCCGTCGAGACCGCCGAGTCCGGATCCTGATCGAGGACGTGCAGCGTGTCGGACGAGCCGATCGCGAACAGGCTGAACCGACCGTCCTCGTGGAGGTTGTAGTCGAGCCGGCCGGCGTAGTCGTAGTAGACCGGCGTGACGATGCGCTGCCCGCCCTTCGGGGGCTCGGGGAGCACGAAGCCGAGGAACGCGTCGATGTACGAGCGCCGCCCGGAGACCGCGAACGACAGATCCTTCGTGATCGGCGCGCGGAGATAGCCGCCGGTATCGATGAAGTCGACCTTCGCCGAGCCGTGCACGCCATCGGACTTCGTCGGCCGCAGCTCGAGCGCGACGGCGCCGCCGTGGTGACGGCCGAACCGCGCGGGGAATCCGCCCGGGTAGAGATCGATCGACTCGAGCATCTCCACGTTGAAGATCGAGGGGCCGCCGAGGAAGTGGAACAGCGACGGCACCTCGTGGCCGTCGACGTAGATGCCGGTGTCGTCGGGGTTCGAGCCGCGCACGAGCAGCAGGCCGAGGCCGAAGGGTGCGCGCTGCATTCCGGGCAGGGTCTGGATCACGCGGATCGGATCGCCGAACGTGCCGGGGATCGACGTCAGCTGCTGGCGCTGCAGCGTGCGCCGCGTGACCTCGAGGACCTCGCGATCGCCTTCGACGACCGTCTCGTACGGGTTGCCGCCCTTCGGCTTCATCCACAACCGCACCTCCACCGCCTCGCGCTTCGCGAGCGTGATCGGCCGCTCGAGGCGATCGAACTTCGGATCGATCGCGAGGATCTTGTAGCTCCCCGCATCGACGCCGTGGAACTTGAACGAGCCATCCTCGGCGGTCACCGCATCGAGGCCGAGCTCGGCGATCGAGACGATGATGCCGCCGAGCTTGCGCCGCGTGCCGCGCTCCACGACCGTGCCTTCGATCGTCACGGGCAGCAGCATGTTGCCCGCGTGGTTCGGCGGGCCCGCCTGCGGCTCGGTGGGGCGCTTGGTCGGAGGCGGAGGCGGCTCCTCGACCTGCTCGATCACGAAGTTGATCGTGGTCTCGACGGTGATCGCCGCGGCCACGCCATCGATCTCTGCGGGCTCGAAGATGTACTGCAGCGCGGCGGCGACCGCAGCCTCGTCGAAGCCGTCGCCGACCTTCTCGATCACGTCGACCGAGGTGACGAGGCCCGCCGCATCGATCTTGATCCGGACCTTCACCTTCGCGGTCTTGCCGGCGGCGAGCGCGGCGGGCGGATAGTCGGGCGCCACCGCCTGCAGCAGCTTCGGCTGCTTGGTGACGACGTTGACCTGCTTCGCGGGCGGCGGCGGATCGGGCGGTCGCGCTTCATCGGCGATCGCGCGCGGTGACCAGATCGCGATCAGGACGATCGCGAGGTACCACCGGGCCATGCCGGAAGCCTAGCTCAGGTCGACGAGCGCGTGCGCAGGTGCGCGAGCAACTTGTCGAACAGGCCACGCGCCGCGTTCTCGATCGCCTCCTTGCGGAGGTTCGGCAGGTACTTCGCGTCAAACGTGCGCTTCGGCACTTGAACCTTGGCGCCCCCCGACAGGAACGACAGCATCTTGCCGCTGTCGTCGGAGATCGCGAGCCTTAGCTGCGCCTCGATCTCGATCATCGTGCCGGCCTGCATGACCTCGAGCTTCGTCACCGAGAGGTCGAGGTGGCGCGAATCGAGGCCCCACTTCTGCGCTTCGGTCGCGACCGTGGTCACCATCGGCTGCGAGCGGAACGAATCCGCCAGGGTTTGCCGGAGGATCTCGCTGTGGACCTTGCGCGCGGCCTTGTCGGCCTTGCCGGGCGAGTCATCCGCAGATGTGTTGATCGTCACGAACAGGTCGGGGTGGTTCTCGACCGCGTGGGCCTGGCGGCCGAAGCCGGCGCGACCGCCGCTCTTGCGGGCCTGAGCGCGATCCAGCTCCGGGACGGCCGCGGCCTCCTTCGGGAACGGATCGGGGAGCTTGTTCGCCTTCGCGACGGCGATCGCCGCGCCCTTCGCGCGCGTACGAACCGTGTCGTCCGGATCCTCGATCGCCGCCTTGAGCGCGGGCAGCGCGGCCTTGTGGCCGAGGCGGCCGAGCGCGGTGGCCGCGAGCGCGCGGACCTGCGCGTTCGGATCGTGCAGCGCGGTGACCAGCGGCTTGAGCGCCGCGCGATCATTCAGGCGCGCGAGCGACACCACCGCGGAGATCCGCGCCTTGTCGCTGGAGCTCGACAGCATCGCGGTCAACTCCGAGACGCTGTCGGCGTGTGCCGGCGCGCCACGCAGCAGAGCTGCTGCGATGAGGAGCTGCGCCGCGATTCGCATCCAGCGCGATTAGGCGCCCGCATACATCAGGGAGTCAATGTTTTCTCGTGTAGACTGAACCGCACGGTGGGAGTCTCCGACGCACAATTCCGACTTGGTGTCGGAGTTGCCGGGTTGATGCTGGTTGCCGGCATCACGTTGGTTCGCTTTTGCGGGGATGTGTCACTTCCCCCGAAGCCCGCTCCCGTCGGTCCTACGGGAAGCTCGCGTCAGCTCCTCGAGAAAGGCACCGCATCGCCCGCGGTGTATCAGGACTATCTCTCGAAGGATGCGGCCGCCGCTGGTGTGCGCACGCCATCGCTCGACGAGATGAGTCGCAAGCTCGTGTATCGCGTCGATGAAGGTCGCCACGTGCTGGAGGTAGGACAACCTGCGATCGAGATCGCGGGGTTGAAGCTGCGCGTCGATCGGTCGGGTGAATCGATGGTGCTTCAGATCGACAACACCACGATGTCCGATCTCGGCTACGCCGTGACGACGACGCTCACGCCGAACATCTCGGGATGCACGAATGCGCGCGCCTTGCCGTTCAACGCGATGATCCTGACCAAGGGAGGCAGCGAGACGCGGGTCGAGTGCGTCTACCGCGAGGGCGTCTCGCTGGCGGTCACGCGCGTCGAGACCGTCGAGGTCGCGCCGCTCTCGGCGTGGTACCTGAGCCTGGTCCCGCCGATGATGGTCGGCATCGACGATCGGATCGCGCGGGGTCATCGGGCGCCCGAAAGTGCTGGCAAATGCAGCCCGGTTCTCTCGCAAGCGGTCCGAAGTGGGCTCGAATCGGGAGAAATCGGCTGGAGAGATCTCGTTGACTTCTACGCCCGGCATCGCTGCTCGACGTACCGTTTTCCGATGTCATATCGAGCATTTAGGTCAGATGGCGAGCGCGTGTTACCGGCCGTGCCTTCCGGCATGTGACGCGTTTTCGCGACGTTAGACTTGCTATCCCCCCTGGTGTTTGTTTAGCTAGTCCTAGTTACGCGGAGTTACGGGTGACCAAGTCCGAGCTCATCGAAAAAATCTCAGAGACGTTGAAGCTGCCGGCTGGTAAGGCGGAGGCGATCGTCAACACCATCTTCGATTCGATGGTGAAGGCGTTGGAACGTGGCGAAGGTATCGAGATCCGCGGCTTTGGGTCCTTTACCGTCCGCAAGTACAAGGCTTACGAAGGTCGCAACCCCCGGACCGGCGAGACGGTGCATGTCGCCGAGAAGCGGCTGCCTTTCTTCAAGGTCGGCAAAGACTTGCGAGAGCGAGTCAATGCTGGCCTGGGCACACCGCTCCCCGCGGACAAGCCTGACGAGGCCGACGATACGGATCCGAACGAGCCCGACTACGACGACGAGGACTGAGCTCCTCAGTCGTTCGGCGTAGTTAGCTCGACGCGGCCTCCATTTCCGTCGACGGTGACGACCATTCCGTCGGCAAGGAGCGACCACGCGTCGTGGCAGCCGACGACACAGGGGATGCCGAGCTCGCGTGCGAGCGCTGCTCCGTGATCGAGTAACCCACCAGTTTCGCTCACGAGTGCGGCGCAGCCGATGACCGCGACTGCGAGAGCGGGTGTCACGGCGCGGGTGACGACGATGTCGTTCGAACCGATCGGCACCGTCGAGGCGAGCGTCGCGAACCGCACGATCCGGCCAGTTACGCGCGATCCGGTTCCAACGCCGTGAAGCGCGAGCGCTGGCGGTTGGACCGGTCCACCGACGATGCGTGGGAGCGACCACAGGCTCGCGCGCGCGGCGGCGTTGCGCGCGGCGGATGCGCGGCGACGAACGTCGTCGGGATCCACGTGATTTTGTTCGAGGTCCTCGAGCGGGATCCAGAACGCGTCGTCGGGATCGATGTCGAGCTCGGTCGCGCGTGCGATCACGGACTTGCGCACGAGGAGCTGCGCGCGCGCGAACCAGTGATCGTCGCGCTCGGCGAGGTCGGCGGCGGCGCGCGCAACAGATCCGCCGAGTTGGCGCGAATCGTCGTCGGGACGCAGGGATCCGAGAGGTTGCGCGCGACCGATCAGCGCGCGGGCGCGGTCGATCGCACCACGCAGGATGCCGGGACGCTCGCCGTAGGTGGGCACGGCGATGTCCCACGCGGGTGCAAGCTCGCCGAGATGGGCGAGCGCCGTCGCCTCCTCGATCTCGCCCCGCGCGGCTGCTAGCAGGGTGGCCTCGACCGCCGATGATCGCGCACCGCCGAGGAGCTCCGGCGTGAGCCCGCGCCGGGTCGCGGAGATCAGCGGTCCGAGCTCGGTCGCCCAGATCCGGTAGAACGCGAGGTAGCGCGCGATCGCCTCGCCGAGCGGCGGAACCTCCATGCCGAGCGCCTCGGCGAGCCGCGCCTCGATCGCACGCGCGCGGTCCGCGAGCTCGACCAGGGTCGTGGCGGCCTCGACCGGCGGCAGCTCGCCGCGTGGCGCGACGTACAGGTAACCGGCGCACACGCGGAGCGCGTAGGGCGCGAGCTCCGCACGGTCGACGCGATCGACGAGCCCGGCCTGCGCGGGTGACAGCGGATCCGGGTTGTGCGCGATATCCCAGGTCCAGACGCGTCCGTCGGCGACGAGCGCGGCGAGGAGCGCGGGCGGAATCGGCGCGCGAGGCGCGGTCACGGGATGGACGATCGGCCGCGCCTGCACGATCGCATCGCCGACGAGCTCGACGTCCGCACCACCGATCGCGCCGATCGCCGCTTCGGCGCGCAGGGCGAGCGCGAGCACGGGATCCGTTGATGATCGCGACACGACCTCGAGCTTGGTACGGCGCTGGATCCGTGCGTCGTTCGTCGTCGACGATTCGACGACGGTGCCGCGCTGGATCAGCGCGCGATCGTCCGCCGGCGCACCGGGGGCGCGCGTGTACACCGTGATCGGCTCGCCGGGCACGAAGCGCTGCACGATCACGCCGATCGAGATCCGACCGCCGCGCCGGCGCGCGTACGCCGCGGCGAGCGAGGTCAGCGCGCTCGTCCACACCGCGCGGATCGCCGGCCACACGTCGGCGGCGGGCACCGCGCCGCGCGAGGAGAACACGCCAGCCGCGGCGCCGGCCTCGCCGTCCTCGATCGTCGCCGAGCTGCGCACCATCAGGGTTCCGAGCGCCACGGCGCGAGCATTCACCTCCGCGACGAGGTCGTCGGGCGGCACCACCGAGGCGATCCGCTCCGCGGCGGCGTCGAGCTGGTGCCCGATGGCCGCCGTGTCGTTCGGATCTAGATCTCCGGCGATCGCGCGGAACTCCGTGTCGTCGAGGACGAAGCCGTCGGGTACCGTGATCCCGGCGGCGAGAAGGCGCGCGAGCCCGAGCGCTTTTCCACCGCACGCGGCGGTAGCGGCGGCGAGCTCGTGCACCGGCATGGACGCGTTCTACCGCGTGGCGTACGATCGTGGGAGTGCGGCTCGCCCTGCTCTTCGTGCTCGCGGTCTGCGGAGTCGCGGCCGCCGACGACAGCAAGCTCGGCAAGGAGGACGTCCCGCTCCAGGGCAAGGCGAACCTCCGCGGCAAGAACAAGCTGTGCTGCGGCTACCCGCTCGTCGCCGATCTCGGCTGGGCGCTGCGGTTCTACTGGCTGGCGCTCGAGTCCGATTACGACGACGCGCAGAGCACGAGTGTGCCCAAGAGCGGTCGCGTCGCGCAGGTGCCGCTCAACACGTGGGTCGAGCTGTACACGCCCGATGGCTACTTCATGCAGCACGTCCCCGAGCGGTTCGCGTGGTCGCTTCGGCTCGAGGGCTCGGGCCTCATGCGCGATGGTCGCGTCGTCAACTACACCGGCGCGTGCAAGTTCGGCTACGGAACCTGCTTCGAGCAGCTCGATATCAAGGAGCACCCGTTCGGTCGCGGCGCCGGTCAGCGCCCGCTGATCCCGTTCAAGTCCGTCGCCGTGGATCCGCGCGTCATCCCGATCGGCGAGCCGCTGTACATCCCCGAGTTCGATGGCCTGCAGCTCCCCGATGGCTCGATCCACGATGGCTGCGTGCGCGCCGATGACACCGGCGGCGGCATCAAGAAGCGCAAGATGGACTTCTTCGTCGTGACCTACGGCAACTTCCGATTCCTCCTCGATCAGCTGCTCGGCGTCTCGTGGATCACGCCGCACATCGAAGCGCCGCGCTGCGAGTACCTGCGCGAGCACTGATGCTAGGGTGACGCCTTGCTCGATGGTCTGTTCGTCACGCCTGCGGTCACCGCGATCTCCGAAGCACTCGCCTCGGCGGGCGCCACCGGCACGCTCGTCGTCGTCGGCAACGCGAAGCTCGCGGCGGCGCTGAAGGCGAAGCACGAGGTCATCGCGGTCGGCCTGTCGCCGCGCGCCGCGAAGAAGCTCGGCGCCACGCTCGATGATACGTCCTCGATCGACGCCGGTTCGATCGCCGCGGTGATCGGCGTCGATCTCGCCACCGACGAGGGCTGGGAGCCCACGATGCGCGCGTGGAGCCGGATCGTGCGCGACGGCGGCGCGATCGTGCTCGTCGATCGTGGCCACGCCGTCGAGGCGTCGCGCCGCGCGCTATGCGCCGGCCTCTCGGAGATCGAGCAGCGCCACGCCGGTCGCGCGGTCGTGACCAGCGGTCTGGTCACGCACCTCGAGGTCGCGTGAAGCATCTCGCCCTCGCGTGCGCGCTCGCCGCGTGCGGGCCGCGCAACGAACCGCAGGGCCCCGGCACGATGCCCGAGCCCGTCGAGGGCACGGTCGCCGGCTCGTCGCCCGCCCGCACCACCGCGCCGCCGCCGGCGCCGCTACCCATCGTCGCCGAGCCCGCCGAGCCCGTGGCACCACCGCCGCCCGCGGCACCGACGCACGCGAAGATCGTGTTCGCGCCCGCGAAGGGCAGCACCGTCAAGGGCGAGCTCGCGGTGGTCCAGGGCGATGACGACACGCGGATCGTCGGTCAGCTCACCGGCCTCGCGAAGAGCGGTTCGTACACGCTCGGCAAGCGCGACGCGTGCGTTGCGCACAAGGCCGATGACGACTCGCGCCGCTCGAAGGCGCTGGTCTACGGCCTCACGTTCAAGGCGACCAAGGACGGCACCGCGACGCTGTCGGATACGTCGACGGCGATCCACCTCGATGGCCCGCTGTCGCTGATGGGCGCGATCTTCGTCGTCAGCAAGACCACCGGCAGCGGCGAGCTCGCCTGCGGCCGCGTCGTCGCGGACTAGACGGACGAGCTAGACGGGCGGCTTCTCGCCGTCGTCGGCGGGCTTGTCCTTCTTCGGCGCCCGGAAGATCAGATCCATCTGCGGGCCGTGCACGCCCTTGCTGTGATCGCCGCGATCGCTCGCCTTGACGCCTGCCGGCAGCACCCACGGGATGGTGGGGTTCGGATAGTTCCGGCCCGACTCGTACATGTAGCGCGACCACAGCGGCACCGCGGTCATGTACGCGGCGTCGCTCTTGCCGAGCGCGCGCTCCTTCTTGTCATCGCCCATCCACACGAGCGTGGTGAACTTCGACGTGTAGCCGATGAACAGCGTGTCGTGCGTGCTGCTCGACGTGCCGGTCTTGCCCGCGGCCTCGATCTTCGTCGCGCGCAGCACGTTCGCGAAGCCGTACTCGACCTCGTGCGCGAGGAGCTTCGAGATCAAGTAGCCGGTGCGCGGCGAGATCGCCTGCGGCGCGACCGTGCCACCGAGCGCGGCGAAGCGATCGAACCGGTCGGCGGCGCCGAGGTGCGGGTCGTCGGCGAGGGTATTGTCCTCGATGGTGTTGCCATCGCGGTCGAGGATGCGGCGCACGTAGACCCAGTTCTTCTCCTTGCCCTTCGGCCGCGGCCACCACGCGCCGTTGCGCGCGAACACGGTGAACGCGCGCGTCATCTCGTCGAGCTTGGAGCACGAGGCGCCGAGCGCGAGCGCATCGTCGGCGAAGATCTTCGTGGAGAACCCGAGGCGGCGGGCCCAGTCCTCGACGTTCTTCGCGCCGAGCCGCTGGAACAGATCGACCGACGGGATGTTCTTCGAGAACACCAGCGCATACTCGAGCGTGACGTCGCCATCCATGGTCTCGCCGAGGTTCTGCGGCGTCCACTCCTCGCCGGTATCCGGATCGATGATCTTCGTCGGCACGTCGTTGAGCACGGTGTCGAAGCCGTAGCCCTGGTCGAGACCGAGCGAGTAGTAGATCGGCTTGTACGTCGAGCCCGGCTGGCGGCACGCCTGCACCGCGCGGTTGAACACCGAGCGGTCGTAGTCGTATCCGCCGACCATCGCGACCACGTAGCCGTTGTGGTGATCCGCGGTGAAGATCGTGGCCTGCGGGTGCGGCACCTGCTCGAGGCGCACCACGTCCTCGTGCTTCGCGTCCCACTCGTGCTGGTCGTCGCTCGGGATCCACGACGGGTTCTTCGTATCCGGCAGGCTCCAGTCGCGATAGCGACCGAGCGAGCGGACCTCGCGCGTCACCCACACCACGTAGCCCGGCTTGAGCGCCTGGCCCACGCTATCGATCTGCACGTCGTTCTCGGCGTTGCCGGACTGCCACTTCGAGGCCCACCGCATGTTGCGCAGCGGCAGCGACAGCTTGCGATCACCGACGAGCACGGTGGCCTCGTCGCTCTTGACCGTATCGACGAGCGCGAGGTAGCGCTTGCCCGGCACGAGCGGCCCCGCGCCGTAGAGCTTCTTCTGACGGCCGAGGAACATGTCCTTCGCGGGGCCATCGATCCGCCACTCCGGGCCGCGCCAGCCCTGGCGCTTGTCCTGATGGCGCGCGCCGAAATCGGTGTTCTCGTACGCGGCGGCCTCCCACGTGGGCTCGGCGGCGGTCTCGATCGTCATGCCGCTCGCCGCGAGGCCGTCACCGCCGTACGTCTCGGTGAGGTACCGGCGCACGTGCTCCGCGTAGTACGGCATGCGATCCGGAAACACGTCGCGATACAGGTTCAGCGTGATCGGCTCCGCCTTCGCCGCGGCGACCTCGTCGGCGGTGGCGAGCCCGTAGCCGGCCATCTTGTCGAGGACGATGTTGCGGCGCTCGATCGCGAGCTTCTGGCGATGGATCGGCGAGTACAGGGTCGGCGCCTTCGCGAGCCCGGCGATCAGCGCCGCTTCGGCGAGCGTCAGCTTGTCGAGATCCTTCTGGAAGTAGCGATGCGCCGCGGCGCCCACCCCCCACGCGCCGGCGCCGAGGTAGATGTGGTTGAGGTAGACCGAGAGGATCGCCTGCTTCGAGTACTGCGCCTCGAGGCGGCGCGCGATGATCGCTTCCTTGCCCTTTCTCGACAGGCTCTTCTCGCTGCCGAGGAACTGCTTCGCGACCTGCTGCGTGATCGTCGAGCCACCCTGCGCGAAGTCGCGCGCCGTGATGTTCGCCCACACCGCGCGGGCGATGCCCTTGAAGTACAGACCGCGGTGCCCGAAGAAGTCGTGGTCCTCGACCGCGAGGAACGCATCGACCAGTCGCTTCGGCATGCGCTCGAACGGCACCAGCTCGCGCCACTCCTTCGCGAACTCGCCGAGCAAGGTGCCATCGGCCGCGTACATTCGCGTCACGGCGGGCGCGACCTTCGCGTAGCGGCGCAGATCGGGGAGCGGCGGCGCGTTGAGCGAGAAGTAGCCGTAGATGCAGACCGCCGTGAACATCAGCGACGCCACGATCACGAGCGCGGCGAAGCCGTAGAGCTTTCCGATCCAGTAGAACACTCCGCCATCGGCGCGATTCGCGATCGCGACGCGGGGACGATCGACGCCGGGCGGACTCACGGCAGGCTTCACGGCGGCTCAGTTAGCCACGGCGCGCGCCGATGCGGCAAGTGCTACGCTTGCCGCGAATGACAGCTCGCTGGGGCATCGTCGTCGGCGCGCTCGTGGCGGCGGCGGCTCTCGCATGGTTCCTCGTGCATCGTGGCGGAACCACGGACGAAGCGGCTCGTAAGATTGCTCCCGAAGGTTCGGCGAACCTCACGTCCAGCACGCCCCCGGCGGCGAATTCCGGTTCAGCGACCGTCCGCGACGGCCGGATCGACCTCTCGCCGAAGACCCGGCCGGAGCATTTCGGGTCCGCGAACGAGCTGCCGCTGCCCGCCGCCGGCCCCGCATTCGAGGCCCAGGTCCGCGATGGCGAGTGGGCTCCCGCGACCGAGACGGAGATCAAGCGGCGGTTCGCGGTCGGCATTCGCGAGGGCAAGCTCGAGTCCGCCGAGTGTCGGCAGGACCAGTGCTTGCTGACCATGAGCGGAAGTGAGGAGGAGATGGCGAAGGCACTCGCCGATCTCGAGACCGAGGGCGGTCTGCGCGGCTACGCCGATCACATCATCCTCGATGGCCCCGTCCAGAAGGACGGCACGATGGTGATCCGCGCATACGCGGTGTTCGATCGCCGCGCGGCCGAGACGAACTAGCTCACGGCGGTGACGACGTGCGCCGAGAGCGCCGACACGCACGGCGCATCTCCAAACTCGCGCCGCAGCCGCTCCTCGACGCGCTGCTGGAATGCCTCCGCATCGATGTTGCGCTCGAGCAGCTGATTCCACAGCGGGTTGCCGCGGACAAAGCCCATCGCGAGGTCGGCGGCCGAGCTCGCCACGGCGGTCTGTGCCACGGTGTCGACGCGAACGTCCCTGAACCCACCCGTCTCGAACAGCGCGCGAAGGGCGGCGGGATCGGGCATCGAGAACGGCGTCAGCATGAACGTCGGCGGATCGGCGGGCAGCTCGGCGGACGCGAGCTCGTGCAACGCATGCGTCGCGGGATTGCGCGCGAGCTCGTCCCACGTGCTGAGCAGCAGCGTGCCGCCCTGCTTCAGCACGCGGCGCATCTCGCCCACCGCGAGCGCCTTGTCGGGCACGAACATCAGACCGAACTGGCAGACGATGACGTCGAACGCGCTGTCCGCGAACGGCAGCGCCTGCGCGTCGGCGATCTGCCAGCGCGCGCGCGAATCAACGGGGACCTGCCGCTGCGCCTCGACCAGCATCGGGTCGTTGAGATCGGTGGCGACCAGCGCGCCATCGGATGGCAGCGTCGCGAGCAGCTGCCGCGTGACCCGACCGGTACCGGCCGCGATCTCGAGCACGGTGCGTGCTTTCTTCGGCAGCCGCGCCGCGAGGTCGCGCGCATACGGCTCGAACAGCACGGGGCCGAGGTGGCGATCGTACAGCTCGGGAATCTGACCGACGAAGCTCATGCCGCCGGCATACCACCCATGACTACGCCGCAGCGGCGGCGAGGTCAGCGATCGGGCTGTCGCCCTGCAGGCCCTGGAGGCAGCGGACGAGATGCGCGCGGATCTTGTGCTTCTTCGAGTAGACCGTCTTCAGGCTGATCTGCATCGCGGAGGCGATCTCTTCGGCCTCCATGCCCTGCTTGTAATAGAGCTCGACGAAGTGACGGTCCTTGTCGGTGAAGTCGGAGAGCAGGTCGTTGAGGTGGCCCCAGCGCTCCTTCTCGATCAGCAGATCGAGCGGCGTGCGATCGCACTCCTCGTGCGGGTCGAGCTGGCCGTCGACCTTGTCGAGCAGCGGGCGGCGACCGGCGCCGCGGAGGAAGTCGTACGCAGCGTTGACCGAGATCATGCCGATCCACGAGCCGAGCTTGGTGCCGCGCGCCGGGTTGTAGATGCGGAGCTTGTGCATGTCCTCGCGGACGAGCTGCATCATCACGTCGGCGTAGATCTCGTCGAGGTCGGCGCTCCCGAGCGACGGGGAGTACTTCAGGGTCACTTTGGTGATGCAGCGATAGATGAGCGGGCGGAAGCGGCGCACCAGCTCGGCCCAGCCGCGGGCATCGTTTCGGAGGACAAACTTCAACAGCTCGCGGTCGGTCCAGTCAGGAGCGTTCTTCGGTGCGCGAGCGAGGAGTGCCATGGCGCCGACTATCAGCACCCTTCGTGCCGATGGATAACCCATCGAAATCATTTGAGGCTTGAGGATATCCACAGGTGCACTCCACCATTGGTTGGTGAAAACGACCAGGTGAGGGAAGGAGGCGATCCCCTCCTGCGTAGGAATCACTCCCGCAAACGCTTCCCGCGCATGTGTAGGTATCGCGACGCGTTACGGTTGCGGTGGATCGAAGATCCCGCGAGCTCGATCCGTTAGGCCTTCGCGACCGCGGAGTCCCAGCGCTTCAGGTGCTCGGCGACCGCCGCGCGATCCGCGCTCGGCGTGAACCGCTTCTGCTCGCGCCACGTGCTCGTGACCTCGGCCTGGTCCTTCCACACGCCGGTGCCGAGGCCCGCGAGGAACGCGGCGCCGAGCGCGGTGGTCTCGACCACCTCGGGGCGCGAGATCTCGACGCCGAGCACGTCGCTCTGGAACTGCATCAGCAGATCGTTCGCCGACGCGCCGCCATCGACCTTGAGCACGGTGAGCGGGCGACCGGCATCGCGCTCCATGGCGCGCAGGATGTCCACGTTCTGCAGCGCGATGCCCTCGAGCGTGGCGCGCGCGATGTGGGCGCGCGTGGTGCCACGCGTCAGGCCGGTGATCGAGCCGCGGCCCTCGGGGCGCCAGTGCGGTGCGCCGAGGCCGGCGAACGCGGGCACCACGATCACGCCGCCCGAGTCGGGCACCGACGCGGCGAGCGCCTCGATCTCCTTCGCCGAGGTGAAGAACTGCAGGCCATCGCGCAGCCACTGCACGGCGGCGCCGGCGATGAACGCCGAGCCCTCGAGCGCGTAGCGCAGCTCGCCGGTCGCCAGCTTCCACGCCACCGTGGTCAGCAGGCCGCTCTTCGAGACCACGGCGCGATCGCCCGTGTTCATCAGGATGAACGCGCCGGTGCCGAACGTGCACTTCGCATCGCCGGGCGTGAAGCACGCCTGGCCGAACAGCGCCGATTGCTGATCGCCGGCGACGCCCGCGATCGGAATGCCATCGGGGAGTCCTGGCACACCGCGGGTCGTGCCGATCGTGCCGCTCGACGCGACGACGTGCGGGAGGATCGAGCGCGGCACGCCGATGATCTCGAGCAGCTCGTCGCTCCACGCCAGCGTGTGGAGATCGAGCAGCAAGGTGCGCGATGCGTTCGTGACATCGGTCGCGTGCACGCCGCCGGCGGTGAGCCGACTCAGGAGGTAACAATCGACGGTGCCGAACGCGATGTCGCCGGCGCGCGCGCGGGCGGGGAGACCCTCGACGTGGTCGAGCATCCAGCGGATCTTCGTGCCCGAGAAGTACGGATCGAGCGTCAGCCCGCTGAGCTGCTTGACCCGCGACTCCTTGCCCGCGGCCTTGAGCTCGGCGCACATCGGCGCGGTGCGGCGGTCCTGCCACACGATCGCGTTGTGCACGGCCTTGCCGGTCTTGCGATCCCACAGCACCGAGGTCTCGCGCTGGTTCGTGATACCGATCGCGGCGATCGACGATCCGTCGATGTCCTTCAGCGCCGCATGCAGCGCAAACATCACCGAGTCCCAGATGTCCTCCGGGTCGTGCTCGACCCAGCCGGGCTGCGGATAGATCTGACGGTACTCCTTGTAGCCGCGCCCGCGGATCTGCAGCTTCTCGTCGAGGATGAGCACGGTGGAGCCGGTGGTGCCCTGGTCGATCGCGATCACGTGGCGCATGTCGAGTCTCCAATCTGGCGAAGGAACGAGACGACCTCGGCGGCGACGATCTCCCGCTCGACGTCGACGGCGATCAGGTGATAGCTGCGCGGCAGGATCCGCACGCGCGCCGCATGCGTGCGCTCGGCGATCCGCTGCGCGCACGCGACCGGAGCCGTGTGATCCTGCGTGGCGTGCAGCACGAGCACCGGCTGCGTGACCGACGGCAGCGCGTCATCGGCGACCTTCATGAACGCGACGAGCTGCGCGAGCGCGCGCGTGGGCACCGCCGGGTAACACGGGTTCTCGGCCTTGCTGCGCGGGTCGCGCACATCCGATCCGCCGAGCTTCGGGAGCGTGCGCAGCCGGGCGAGCGGACCGCCGGGGCGCGTCCACTCTGCGGCGCGACCGGAGACACCTTCGAGCCACAGCGGCTCGGCGAGCGAGGCCACGCACATCACATCCTTGCGCCGGCTCGCCAGGTGCAGCGCGAGCAGGCCGCCGAGCGATTGCCCGACCACCGCGACGCGCTTGCACCGGAGCGCTAGCTCGTCGAGCGCGCGCTCGACCGCGACCGCCCAGTCCTCCCACGTCGTGGTGTCGAGATCCGCGAGGGAGGTGCCGTGACCCGGGAGCCGAGGTGCGCGTACGGTGTACCCGGCGACCGCGAGCTGCGTGCCGAGGTATCCGACTTCCCACGGCGTCCCGGTGAAGCCGTGGAGGAGGAGCACACCGACATCGCCGTCTCCGACGAGATCGAACGGCTCGCTCGACGCGCGGGGCCTCGCCACCTCGCCGGATTATCACACCGCCGCATACATTGACAGGTTGGTGGCCTTGCGGTCAGATCGACAAACCAACGCATTTCTGAGGCGTTGAGCCCGCCCCGCATGTCCGAGTGGAAGACTCGCATCACCAAGGTCCAGGTCGTCAAACCGACCAAGGAAGCCGGCGAGGCGTGCCTCGTTCTCATCTATCCGCCGGGCCCCGATATGGGCAAGCGATTCCCGCTCTCGCGCAGCGAGGTCGTCCTCGGGCGCGGCGCCGATTGCGACATCCAGGTCGATCGCGACAGCGTCTCGCGCCGTCACGCGCGCGTGTTCCGCTCGGGCGAGAACTGGTCGGTCGAGGATCTCCAGTCCACGAACGGCAGCTACGTCAACGACGTCCCCGTGACCAAGTCCGTCCTCCGCGACGCTGACTTCGTGAAGATCGGCGCCGCCATCTTCAAGTTCCTCTCGGGCGCCGGCGTCGAGGCGAGCTACCACGAAGAGATCTACAAGATGACGATCGTGGACGCCCTGACCGGCGCCCACAACAAGCGCTACTTCCTCGAGTTCCTCGAGCGCGAGATCGCCCGCTGCGCGCGCTACCGGCGCCCGCTGTCGCTCCTGATGTTCGACATCGATCACTTCAAGGCGATCAACGACAAGCACGG
>JBBRED010000126.1:0-20829 GCA_038203335.1 Haliangiales bacterium
GCTGCTCGGTCGCCTCGGCGCGGACCCGGTCGCGTTCCTCGCCGCGCTCGGCGTCGACGACGCGATGCCGCCGAACACGTACGTCGCCGCGACCGAGGTCGATGATCAGCTCGCGCAGATCGCCGAGCACCGCGGCGATGCGGCGTTCGCGTTGACCCTCGCGCGCGCCTCCCTGGTCAAGCCGCTCGGGCTGTTCGGACACCTGGTCTGGCTGAGCGGCACCGTGCGCGATGCCCTCGAGCGCGCGGCGAAGTTCTACCTCGTCGTCACCCGCCGCACGACCCTCAGCCTGGACGACACCACGCGCCCGATCTCGACCTTGCGCATGCTGCCCGTGACCCGCACGGCGAAGCGCGGCCGCATCCTGACCGAGCTGCCGTTCGCCTCGCTCGCCCTGCGCGCACGCGAGGCCACCGGTGGCGTGTTCGCGCTGCGCGCCGTTCGCTTCATGCACGCCGGTGAAGCGAGCGCCGCCTACGCCGACGTGTTCCGCGCGCCCGTCACGTTCCGCTCGCCCGGCGACGAGATCGAGATGGAGACCGCCCAGCTCGATCTTCGCCTCGCCGGTCACGATCCGATCACCGCCGCCGCCCTCGAGGCCAAGGTCACCCAGCTCACCGCGAGCGGCGTCGTGCGCAGCGTGTTCGTCGAGAAGGTGCGGCGCGCCATCGCCGCGAACCTCGAGAGCTCGCTGTCGCCGACCGAAATCGCAAAGGCGCTCGGCATCAGCACACGCACCTTGCGCCGCCATCTCGAGCAGGAGGGCCTCAGCCTGCGGATCACCCTCGACGACGTTCGCCGGGAGCGCGCCGACGTGCTGCTCACCTCCGGAACCTCGGTCAAGGAGGTCGCGTTCGCCCTCGGGTTCTCGGAGCCCTCGGCGTTCAGCCGCGCCTACAAGCGGTGGACCGGCATGGCTCCGAAGGTCGCCGCGCGCTAGGCCATCCGGGTCATGACCTTGGCCGTGCGCGGTCATGGTCGGGAGCGCCGCCCGGGTGGTCATCTACGCCGCGATGCGCACCCTGCTCGCCCTCTCGCTCCTCGCTGCCTGCGGCTCCACCGACCCGGGCGCCGCCGGCGACGACAGCCAGCCGATGCCCGACGCGGCGGTCACCCCCGCCGGCGCGCCCACCCTGCCCGCCGTCACCGGCGCCTGCCCCACGATCGCCCCGGGCGACGTCATGTTCGCGCCCGCCGGCATCCCACCGCGCAAGGTCAAGCTGGCCTTCGATCCCGCGAAGGTCTCCGCCACCGGCGAGCTCGTCATCTACTGGCACGCCACCGGGAGCTCGCCCGTCGAGGCGGCCTACGCTCTCGGCGCGACCCAGCAGGACATCCTGTCGCGCGGTGGCATCGTCGCCACCCCCTACTCCGACGACGCCGCCGGCATGTTCGAGTGGTTCATCGTCAACCAGAGCCCGAAGCTCGACGACTTCGCCGTCGCCGACGAGATCGTCGGGTGCCTCGCCGCCGCGCACCGCATCGACGCGCGGCACATCCACAGCATGGGCATGAGCGCTGGCGCGCTGCAGACCACCGCGCTGTCGTTCTATCGCTCGTCGTACGTCGCGAGCGTGGCGACGTTCTCCGGCGGCATGCCGGCCGGCTTCGCACCGCCGAACCAGAACCCCGACAACAAGTTCGCCGCGTTGATCTTCGACGGCGGCACCGCCGACAACGTGTTCGGCGTCGACTTCAAGGCCGCGAGCGAGGCGTACGCCGCCACGCTCACCGCCGACGGCCACTTCGCGCGCATCTGCGACCACGGCCAGGGCCACAAGATCCCGCTCGACGCCGCGCCGAGCGTGGCCGCGTTCTTCACCGCGAACGCCTACGGCGCGTGGCCGTCGCCGTTTGCAGCGGGCCTCCCCGCGACGTTCCCGAGCTACTGCGCGCACTCGTAGGGCGCGAATCGGTGGATACGGCGCCCTACTTCGCGTACTTGACGTTGACGTCGACGTAGAACGAGTCCTTCGTCGTCGGATACGGCCCCATCGGGTCGGTGAACAAGCTCGCGAAGCCGAGGCCGCCGTGGGCGAGGATCGGACCGATCTTCACGTCGAGCGCGCCGCCGAAATAGATCCGGCCGCCGTTCCGCGCACGGAGCGAGAGGTCATCACCGGTGTACACGCCGAGATCTGTAGACAGCTTGAGCAGCGAGCCGAGCTTGATCACGAGCGACATCGGGATCTGGATCGCATCGAGGTACTCGTCGTCGGTCTTCTGCAGCACCACCGCCGGGATCAGCTTGAAGTCGAGCAGGCTGCCGAGCCGGATCTTGATCGGCACCGCGGTCGCGAAGCCGGGGTGGAAGTCTCCCGTGAACAGCGGGAAGTCCTTCTCGCTGAGGAGCATCGCGCCGTCGCGCATCATGGCGCCGGTGATCGAGACGCCGATCGCCGGCAGCTTCGCCTCGAGCTTCACTGACATCCCGCCGAACATGTGCGGCGCGACGCCGGCCATGCCGCCGGTGCCGCCGATGGTGTCGGGGTGGATGATCGCGAGCGGGAGCGCGGCCTCGGCCGACACGCGATCGAGCAGGTTGTACTTGCCCTTCACGTCGAGCGCGACCCAGTGCCACGTGCCGTACTCACCGGCCTCGTCGGGACCGCTCGGGAACCGCACCTGGCCGCCGGCGTCGAACCCGCCCTTCTTCGGCTGGTCCTTCTTCTTGTCGTCGACGGGCGGCGGATCGACCTGCGGAACACCACCGGCGGGCGGCGTGTAGGTCGGCCACGCGGTCTGGCCGTCGCCCGGCAGAGTGGCCGGCGAGCCCGGCATCGTCGGCGCGGTTGGCATCGTCGGCGCGGCCGGTGTCGTCGGCCACGGCGGAGCCGGATCAGCGGCCGGCGTCCCCTGCGCCAGCGCCGAACCGGCGGTCAGACCCGAGATCAAAACAGCGAACGCAGCGTTACCGATCATGCGCATTGGCAAGTTCCCCCACGACCACTATTCCGCAGTCACCTCGCGCAGCTCCATCGTACTCACCGTGAGTCACGGGTGAGCGCCAACGCCACAGCCGGGTAGCGATGGGCTAACGACCTTGCGTCATCTTCAGCATCACGAGCGGCGTCTTGAAGATGATGCCGAGCTCCGTGCGCAGGAACGTATCGAATCGCTCCAGGCTCGCGGTGTACGCGAGATCGTAGAGCAGCTTGATCCGCATGTCGTCGGCGAGCGAGCCCTTGGTCTCCTCGAGATCCCACGGGTTCTGCAGCGTCGCCGCGAGCTTTCCGATCTCGCTGCCCTCGGGGATCGAGCCGGTGTAGCCGAGCGAGATCTGCGCGAGGCCCGTGATGCCGGGCTTCACGTCGCGCATGCGCTCCTCGAACAGCGGGATCGCATACGACAGATTCTCGAGCAGCTCGGGACGCTCGGGACGCGGACCGACGAGGCTCATCTTGCCGCGAAGTACATCCCAGAACTGCGGCAGCTCGTCGAGTCGCGACTTGCGGAGGAACCTGCCGACCCGCGTGATCCGCGGATCATCCGCACCGGCGACGACGACGCCGGTGTGCTTCTCCGCGTCGTTGATCATCGTGCGGAACTTGTGCATCTCGAACTCGTGGAACGTCAGCTGCTTCTTGCCGCCGCTCGACGAGACGCTCTTGAGGCTGCCGGCACGGCGCTGGCGAAACAGCACGGGTCCGGGGGACTCGAGGTAGATCGCCGCTGCGATGAACGGCATCAGCGGCGCGGTCAGCGCAAGACCCACGGCAGCACCCGCGATATCGATCGCTCGTTTGGCGAAGCGGACGCTACGAAGCACGTCTCAACCTATCACGCACCCTCGGAGATGACCGGCAGGTCTTGCGGTCGTCTTACGCATTAACTGTCACTGGTTCTCACGCGCGCACTTTCGCGCCGCACCCGTCCCGGCTATCGTCGCCGCAGATGAACCCCACCATCAGGCTCACCGTGCCAGGCACGCTGCGCTACCGCGCCATCGCGGTACGCGTGGTCGCCGAAGCGGCGCGCCTGGTCTCCGGGTCTGCGACGCGCGACCCGAACGACCTGCTCGACAACGACGTCCGACACCCGTTCGACACGGCGGTGGTCTCCGCATTCATGGAGATCTTCAACAACGTCGCGATCCATGCGTACAAGCGCACGGACGTCGGTCCGATCCAGATCGCGATCACTCCCTCGGCGACCGACCTGGTCATCGAGATCGAGGACAACGGTGTTTCGTTCGACATCGATGGAGTCGTGCCGCTCCCGAGCGAGCTCGACCCCGAAGCGCTACCCGAGGGTGGGATGGGCATTCACATCGCGAAGACGATGCTGGATGAAGTTACGTACGAACCTGGACCGCCGAATCTGTGGCGGCTGTTGAAACGACTTCCGGCGAATCAGATCGCTCGCGAAGCTGGGAGAAGCTGATGCCTACGCCGTTCGAGACCAAGACGACACCCGCTAGCACCACGCTCGTCGTGCGTGGCTCGCTGGACATCAACACCGCCTCTGCGCTCGCCGAGGAGATCGACAAGATCGTCGCGACCAAGCCGACCAAGGTCGAGTGCGACCTGTCGGGCCTGGACCTGATCGATAGCTCCGGCGTCGCCGCGCTGGTCAAGCTCTACAAGGGCGTGCGCAGCGTCGGCGGAGCGGTCGTCATCACAGGTACGCGGGATCAACCGCTCGCGATCTTCAAGCTGCTGCGAATGGACAAGGTCTTCAATCTCTAGTGCTCCGGGTCCTCGCGATCACCAAGATCTTCCCGAACGCCGCGGAGCCACTCTCCGCGCCGTTCAACCGGCAGCAGTTCGCGGCGCTGGCCACCCGCTGCCAGCTCGACATCATGGGCACGATCCCGTGGTTCCCGGGGGCGGGCCTCCTCGGCAGGTGGTCGAGCGCCGGCAAGCTCGCGGCTGTGCCGCGCGAGGAGATCATCGAGGGCATCTCGGTGCGCCACCCGCGAACGCTGTTCGTTCCTCGCCTCGCCCACGTCACCTGGGGCCCGCTCTACGCGGCGTCGATCGCACCGGCGTTGCTGCCATATCGCAACAAGGTCGATGTGGTGCTCGGCTCCTGGGCGTACCCCGATGGGTTCGCCGCCGTGATCGCCGCGCGGCTCCTCGGCGTGCCGTGCGTGGTCAAGCTGCACGGGTCCGACATCAACCTGATCGCGAAGCTGCCCGGCCCGCGCCGCATGCTCGCGTGGGCTCTGCCGCGCGCCACCCGGATCGTCGCCGTCAGTCGCGCGCTCGCCGAAGAGGTCACGCAGCTCGGCGTGGCCAGAGACCGGATCTCGATCGTGATGAACGGCGTCGACGCCGAGCTGTTCCATCCGCGCGACCGCACCGCCGCGCGCGCCGAGCTCGACTTGCCCGCCGGACCGATCGCGCTCTACGTCGGAAACCTCAAGGAGGAGAAGGGCGTGCTCGACCTCGCCGCGGCGTGGGCCACGGTCGCCCGGACCGTGCCGGAGGCCACCCTCGTCGTGGTCGGTGGAGGCCCGGCGGCCGAGGCGCTGAAGTCCGCGGTCGCACACCTCGGCCCGAGCGTTCGGCTCGTCGGACCGCAGCCCCTGCCCCGGATCCCGACCTGGATGGGCGCCTGCGATCTACTCGTCCTGCCAAGCCACGCCGAGGGCACCCCGAACGTGGTCCTCGAAGCCCTCGCCTCCGGCCGACGGGTGGTCGCCACCTCGGTCGGCGGCATCCCGGATCTGATCACCCGGCCCGAGCTCGGAGAGCTGGTCCCACCGCGCGCCCCTGACGCACTCGCCGCCGCGATCGTGCGCGCCCTCCCCACTGCCTACGCTCCCGCCACGGTGGCCGAGCTGGGCGCCCGAGGAGGATGGGACGCGAGTGCCGCTGCCCTCTACGAAGTCCTCGTTGGCGCGGCGAGTGCTACCGTCAACGGCACGCCATGACTCGCATGACCCCCAACCAGCTCGGTGACGGCTGGTACGAGTCGGAGGAGTCGACGCGGGCGGGCCTGGTCACCGAGCTCCAGCGGATCCGCCGCCGGTTCGTGGTCCGGCCGCTGCCGGTGATGATCCTGGCGGTGCTGGTCACCGGCGCGCTCGCCTACAAGGTCGCGAAGAAGAAGCCCCTGGCCGAGGCCGAGGTCATCCTCGCCCTCACCGAGGGTCAGCTCGGGGCGCAGGGAACCGGCGTGCCGGCGGATCAGCTCCGCGCATACGTCAATGCGGTGCTGCTCCCCGACAAGCTGCTGATCGATCTGATCGAGAAGCGGAACCTGTATCCGCTGCGCCGGAACCTCGGCGCGCAGTTCGCGATCGGCGAGCTCCGCGAGCAAATGGAGATCAACATCTGGAAGAACTCGTTCCAGTACTACGACGACGATGACGCCAACGCGAAGAAGTCCGCGCGCATCGGCATCACCGTGATGGACATGGATCCCGATCGCGCGTTCGAGCTCGCGCACGAGCTCGCGAGCATCGCGATCGTGCAGCACGAGATCGAGCGCGAGCGGATCTCCCACGCCGTCTCCACCGAGGTGAAGGCGATGCGCGCGGGCCTCGAGGAGCAGCTCGAGACGCTCGAGCGGCAGGTCGCGGTCAAGACGCAGGAGCTGCTGACCGCCCGGGAGGAAGGCAAGAACGGCCTCGCCTCGGCGATCATGCTCGAGCTCGCGCGGCTCGATGGCCAGCGCAAGCACGCGTCCGATCAGATGCACGGCATCTCGGTGTCGAGCGAAGGCATCGCCGATCAGATCGCGGCCGCGGGGCTCGATCTATCGCTGCAGATCGTCGAGGAGCGGCGCCCGGAGCGCCCCGAGAAGTCACCGTTCGTCTTGGTCATGGTGATCGTCGTCGTCGGGACCGGTGCGCTGATCGGCGCAGCGCTACTCGTCGGCGCCTTTGACAGTCGCATCCACGATACCGACGACGTGGAGCGGCTCGGTCTGCCGGTGCTCGGGCATGTGCCCGGATTCGCTGGCGACTCCGTCGGGTCTTTGCATGCACGGGGCGCGAAGCGCGCTCGTGTAGGATCGGTGTCGCGATGGCGCTCTCTCCGATAACTCCACGCGATCGCGTCCAGCGGCTCGGCGATCTTGGCAAGAAGACGCTGCGCTACTGGTGGCTCGTCGCCGTGTTCGCCGTCGTTGGCGGCGGTCTGTCGCTCGCGTTCGCGATGTTCAAGGCGCGCAACTACCAGTCGTGGGCGACCCTGTTCTACCAGGAGCGCATCCAGACCCAGCTGATGACCCCGAACCGCGAGGAGGTCGCGCAGCGCAACATCGGCGATCGCTATCGCGAGCTCCTGCTCGCGCGCGCGCAGCTCGAGCAGGTCATCGCCGATCCGAAGCTCGATCCATATCCGGACCTCGACGACGACGAGCTCAAGATCGACAAGCTGCGCCAGGCGATCCACTTCGAGGCGCGCGGCGCGAACGCGTTCCGCATCACGTACGGCGACCCGGATCCGGCCCGCGCGAAGGCGGTCACGTTCCGGCTCACCGAGCTGTTGCAGGCCAAGGACAAGGATCTCCGCAACGAGATCGCCGAGGCGACGGTGACGTTCGCAACCGAACAGAAGGAGAAGGCGTCGGCCGTGCTGCGGACCCAGGAGGAGGCGCTGTCGGGCTTCCTCGCGCAGCACCCGGAGTTCGCGCAGGACTCGAACCAGGCCAACTCGGAGGGCGCGGGCATCCGCGCGATCCGCGCGCCCAAGGCTCCCACCGGCGGGAACTCGCGCATCTACGCGCTCGAACGGCAACGCCAGCGCATCCAGGCGCGGCTCAACGCCAGTCCGGATGCTCCTCCGGTCATCACGCCTGCGCCCCAGACGCCGGAGCGGATCGCCGCGCAGGCGAACGCGGACGAAGCGAAGCGAGCACTCGTCTCGGCACAGAAGGACCTCGACGAGGCGAAGACGAAGTACACCGACCTTCACCCCACGGTGAAGGCCGCGCAGGCTCGGGTCGATGTCGCGTCGCAGAAGCTCCGGCAGGCGCAGGCGGCGATCCCGCCGGCGGTCGAGACCACGGTCGCGCCCGCCACCCCGCAGGATCGCGCGAAGCTCCAGAAGGAGCTCGGGCAGCTCGACGATCAGATCGCCGCCGAGCAGCGAAAGTCCGGTTCGAGCGCGGGCGCCGGCTCGGCCGCCCCCGATACCAGCGGCACCGACTGGGTCGTCAAGCTCGAGACGCAACACGCGGACCTCCGCCGCGACGTCAAGGAGCAGCGCGATCGCGTGGCCGCGCTCGCGGACTCCGTGTTCCGCGCGCAGCTCGATGCGAGCCAGAAGCTCGCGGAGACCGGCGGTCGGCTGTCGATCGTCGATCCCGCGTTCAAGCCGGCCCGGCCCTCGGGCCCCGGCAAGACGATCTTCCTGCTCGCCGGCATGGTGCTGTTCCTCTCGCTCGGCGTTGCCCTCGCCGTCGGGCTCGCGGTGATCGACGACCGGCTGTACCGCCGCGCCGACCTCGACCTGCTCGGGGTCCGCGTCCTGGCCGTGATTCCGAGAGCAACGGTGTTCGTGCGGAGCAAGCGAAAGGGCAGCTCGTGACCACCCCCAAACGTCCCCCCGAGCGCCGCGGTGCGCCGCTTCCGCTCGTCACGCAGCCGATGATCCCGCTCGACGATGACCGGCCCGATCAGACGCGCGTCGACAATCCACTCGCGACGATCAAGCCCGAGACCGCGGCCGTGCTGTTCGGCAAGGCGACCGTCGCGATGCCGGCGCAGTCGAAGCCTTCGCTCTCGATCGCCTCGCCGGCGGGCCCGCCGCCCGAGATCGGCCTGACCCAGCACGCCGTTCCCGAGGAGGATCGCGACAGCCGGCTCACGCTGCTGCTCGATCCGGACTCCGAGCGCGCCGCTTCGTTCCGCGTGCTCCGCCACCATCTCCTCGAGGTGGGTCGCCCGCAATGCGTGGTGGTCTCGTCCCCGCGCAACGGCGATGGCAAGACCACGACCGCGATCAACCTCGCGCTCGCGCTCTCCGAGTGCGGTCGCGCGAAGGTGCTCCTCGTCGAGACCCACCTGCGCCGCCCGCAGCTCGCGAACGCATTCAAGCTCGTGCCGCCCTGGTGCTTCGCGGAGCAGCTCGCCGCCCACCGGCACCAGCCGATGATGCCGTGGTCGTTCGTCGATATCCCGCAGCTCTGGCTGCACGTCGCGGCGATCAACCCGCGGATCGAGAAGACCCAGCTCCTCGACGGGCCGGCGTTCGCGATCGCGATGGAGCGGCTCCGTCTCGGTGGCTACGACCACATCGTGATCGATGCGCCGCCCGTGCTTGGCTCCGCCGACGTGAACTTGATGGCGGATGCGGCCGATGCCGTGATCCTCTCGCTGCGCGCGCGCGTCACGAACACCCGTGACCTGCGCAAGGCGATCGATCAGCTCGGGGCGGCGAAGGTCGCCGGCACCGTGCTCGTCGAGTAGTCAGCGACAGTTCGGGCCTGCGGGAGCCACCGGGCGCGCATCGAATACAGGACCGGGACGGCCATCCGGCTGATCAGGAGCGACGCGATCTCACCTGCCAGCAGCGAGATCGCGAGGCCCTGGAAGATCGGGTCGAACAGGATCACCGCCGACCCGGCGACCACCGCGAGCGCCGTCAGGAGCATGGGACGGAAGCGCACGGCACCGGCATCGACCACGGCCTCCGCGAGAGGCATGCCCTCGCGCAGTCGCTGCTCGATGAAGTCGACGAGGATGATCGAGTTCCGCACCACGATCCCGGCGAGCGCGATGAAGCCGATCATCGAGGTCGCCGTGAAGAACGCCCCACCCAGCGCGTGCGCCGGCAGGATCCCGACCAGCGAGAACGGAATCGCGGCCATGACGACCAGCGGCGTGGTGAACGACTTGAACCAGCCGACGAGCAGGCCGTAGATCAGGATCATCACCACACCGAAGGCGAGGCCGAGGTCGCGAAAC
Organism: Haliangiales bacterium; assembly: GCA_038203335.1. Lineage (GTDB taxonomy): Bacteria > Myxococcota_A > Polyangia > Haliangiales > Haliangiaceae > JABFXX01. The sequence continues at coordinate 9,863 of JBBRED010000126.1, forward strand.
ACCTCGAGCGTGATCTGCCACTCGCCGTCCCACTTGATCGCGGGCCGCGCGTCGTCCTTCGGCATGACCGAGTTGAGGATCTCGATCGGGCCATCCGCACCGCCGAAGTCGCGCGCGTTCAGGTTGGCGAGCGCGCGATTCATCGCCGAGATCGCATAGACCGGGCTCTCCGAGCCGCCGGCGACGTCGCCCGTCACGTACACCACGGGCAGCAGGTTCTTGTGATAGATGCTCCGGTCTTCCTCGACGGGAACCGCGCGAACGAGCTCTCCGAGCGGCACCATCGCTCCGGTGGCAGCGCGCAGGCGAAGCGCCGAGAGGTCCGCGGCGGATCCGATGTTCGCGTCGGGGACATCGAGCATCACCATCACGTCCTCGCGCTCGAGCGGCAGGTGCACGAGCCCCGCCGGCGTTCCGGTGGTCGCGATCCGGAGCGCGGCAGCGACGGCCTCCGGGTCGATCCCGTGGAGCACGGCCTTCTCCTTGTCGATGACGAACCGCAGCTTCGGATGCGCCGCCTCGACGTACCAGTCGACGTCCACGACGCCCGGCGTGGCCTGGAACACGTCGCGGACCGACGTCGCCAGGCGCTGGCGCACCGAGGAGTCAGGACCGTAGATCTCGGCGACGAGTGTCTGTAGCACCGGCGGTCCCGGGGGAACCTCGACGACGGCGATCCGCGCACCGTAGGCCGCGGCGACCTTCGCGGCGAGCGGACGGATCCGCCTGGCGATCTCGTGGCTCTGCGCGCGACGCTCGTCCTTCGGGAGAAGGTTGATCTGGACGTCGGCGACGGCGGAGCCCTGGCGCATGTCGTAGTGACGCACGAGCCCGTTGAAGGTGAACGGCGATGCCGTGCCGACGTAGACCTGGTAGTCGGTGACCTCGGGCTGATCGCGCACCGCCGCGGCGATGTCGCGGGCCGCCGCCGCGGTGCGCTCGAGCGATGCGTCCTCGGGCATGTTGATCACGATGTCGAGCTCGCTCTTGTTGTCGAACGGCAGCATCTTGACGGTGACCGCGCCGGCGGGGACCAGCGCGATGGCGGCGACGAGCAGCCCCCCGATGATCACGAAGAACCCCACGCGCCAGCGCAGCCGCCCCACGAGCCGCGACATCAGCCATCGGTAGCCACGGGTCAGCCGACTCTCGCGCGCGTGCGCCGTTGCATGTGCCGGGCTGCCCCGGAGCAGGCGTGACGCGGCCCACGGGGTGACGACAAACGCGATCAGCAGCGAGAACGCCATCGCCGCGGTCGCGCCGATCGGGATCGGTCGCATGTACGGGCCCATCAAGCCACCGACGAACGCCATCGGCACGATCGCCGCGATCACCGCGAGGGTGGCGAGGATCGTGGGGTTGCCGACCTCGGCGACGGCGCGGATCGCGATCTCGCGCAGCGAGCGTCCGCGGTTCTCGGGGAGATCGCGATGGCGCACCACGTTCTCCACGACGACGATCGCGTCGTCGACGAGGATGCCGATCGAGAAGATCAGCGCGAACAGCGTGATCCGATTGAGCGTGTAGCCCACGAGGTAGAACACGAACAAGGTCAGCGCGAGGGTCGAGGGAATCGCGATCGCGACCACGAGCGATTCGCGCCAGCCGAGCATGAACAGGACGAGCAGCGACACGCTGATGATCGCGATCGCCATGTGCAGCAAGAGCTCGTTCGACTTCTCCGACGAGGTCTCGCCGTAGTCGCGCGTGATCGTGACGCTGACGTCGGCCGGGATCACGGTCCCGCGGAGGCGCGCCAGCTCGGCGAGCACGCCGTCGGCCACGACGATCGCGTTGGTCCCCGGGCGCTTGGCGATCGACAGCGTGACGGCAGGCTCGTCGCTGAAGGCCCGCGTGTTCGCGCCACCGAGCCCGAAGAACACGTACTGCGTCGGCTGCTCCGCGGCGTCCTCCACGCGTGCGACCTCGCGCAGGTGGACCGGGGTCCCGGCATGCACGCCCACCACGGTCTCGCCCACATCCTCGGCGCTCGCGAAGAACCCGCCCGCCTCGACGAGGACGTCCTGATCGTGCGCGGTGAACGCGCCCACCGTCGACTGGTGGTTCGCAGCCAGCGCGGTGACCAGCGCATCGGTCAGCCCGAGTCCGCGCGCCGCGAGCGCGGCGGGATCGAGCCGAACCCGGATCTGCCGCCGGAAGCCGCCGATCAGCTTGGTCTCCGACACGTCGGTCGTTCGCTTGATCCTCGCTTCCACCTCGGCCGCGACCCGGCGGAGCACCTCGTGATCGTGGACCGACGAGTGGAACGTGAGCGCGAGGATGGGCACGTCGTCGATCGAGCGGGCCTTGATCAGCGGCGCCGACGCACCCGGTGGGATCTTGTCGCCGTTCCCGATCAGCTTCTGGTGCAGCTTCACCAGCGAGCGCTCGATATCCTCGCCGACGCGAAACCGCACGATCGCCGTCGCCCGTCCCGCCTGGCTCGTGCTGTAGACGTACTCGACGCCATCGATCTCCCACATCAGCCGCTCGAGCGGAGAGGTCACGCGGCGCTCGACCTCGGCCGCGGTCGCGCCCGGCATGGTCACGAGGACGTCGACCATCGGCACCTTGATCTGCGGCTCCTCCTCGCGCGGAAGGATCACCGCGGCGCCGAGGCCGAGCAGCACCGACACCACGATCAGGAGTGGCGTCAGCTTCGAGCTGACGAACGCCTTCGCGATCCGACCCGCGAGCCCGAGTGATGGCCCTGGCCCGCTCATCGGGTCACCGTCACGGGCTGGCCGTCGACCAGCGCGTCCGCGCCCTCGATCACCACCTGCTCCCCTTCGCGGAGTCCCGACCGCAGCTCGATTCGCGCGTCGATCGGCGGGCCGCTGCGGACCAGCCGCATCCGCGCCGTGCCATCGACGACCGCGTACACCATCTCGAGCTGGCCGCGGCGGATGACCGCGGACGCCGGCACCGTGAGCGCACGCACCTCGCTCGCCGGCACCGTGGCGCGACCGAAGGCACCCGCGCGAAGGCGCGGATCGTGCGGGAGCGCGAGCTTGACGAGCACGGTCCGGCTGGTCGCGTCGGCGGTCGGGCTGATCTCCGAGACCGTCGCGGCCAGCGACACGTCGAGGCTATCGAGCGCGACGCGGATCGGCGCGCCGAGCGCGAACATGCGCGCGAGCTGCTCCGGGACCGCGGCCTCGAACCGCAGCGCGCTCGGATCCTCGATCACGCACAGCGGTCGGCCGGGCATCGCCATGTCACCGGCGTTCGCAGGCTTCGCCGTGACCACCCCCGCGAACGGTGCGCGGACCACGGCATAGCCGGCGAGCGTCGTCGCCTCGGCGAGCGCGGCCTGGGCGATCCGGCGGCGGGAGACCACCGCGTCGTACTCGGCACCCGGCAGCGCCCCGCTGGCGTGAAGTCGGGTCACCCGCGAGAGCTCGAGGTCGGCTTGCGCGAGCGACTCGCGCGCCTGGTCGAGACGCGCGTTCAGCTCCTGGAGCGACAGGCGGGCGATCACCTCCCCCGCCTTGACCCGGCTCCCCAGCGTGCAGCGCAGGTCGACGATCTTGCCCATCACCGTGGGAGCGAGCTCCACGGTGTCCTTCGCGCGAACCGTCCCGATCACCTCCTCGCCGCTCGTCCGGGTCACGATCTGCGCGGCTTCGGCGCGCACGGGGCGGCTCGGCGGCAGCGGAGTGGCCGCAGGCTCGTGGGTGCGGCCACAGGCCGACAGCGTCAGCAGTGCGCCGAGAACGAACGGAGAGGAGACGGGTGGCATCCCGCATCCAGAGCCAGGGACGGCCGAAACGATTCGGGAGATCCACCGCGGGAACCCTTTTGGCGCCGGCTGGCTCTCCCCCGGGAGCCACCATGTTCATCCTCGGGATCGTCGCGTCGCTGCTGATCGGAGGCTCTCTCGGCCTGCTCGGTGGTGGCGGCTCGATCCTGACCGTCCCGACCCTGCACTACATCTTCGGGCTCGAGGCGCACGCCGCGATCGCGGGCTCGCTGCTCGTCGTCGGGCTGACCTCCGGGGTGACGCTGATTCCGCACCTCCGCGCCGGGCGTGTACGGATCCGGATCGGCCTGGTGTTCGGCGCCGCGTCGATGGCCAGCGCGTACGTCGCCGCGCGGCTGGCGCGCGACGTGCCCGCGGGAGTCCTCCTCGGGGCGTTCGCGATCCTGATGCTGGTCGCCGGCCTCGCGATGCTCCGGCCGGGCCGACCGCGCGCCGCGCGTCACGCGCCGGGATGGCTCGTCGCACAGGGCCTCGTGGTCGGCGCGATCACGGGGTTCGTCGGCGCCGGCGGAGGGTTCGTCATCGTCCCCTCACTGGTGGTGCTCGTCGGCCTGACGATGGAGGAGGCGATCGCGACCTCGTTGCTCGTGATCACGGCGAACTCGGTCCTCGCGTTCGCCGCCACCGCGTCCTCGGTGAGCCTCGACGCTCCCGTGATCGCCACCGTGCTCGTCGCCGCGATCGCAGGCGGCGCGATCGGAGCTCGGCTCGTCCACCGCGTGTCCCCCGCCCAGCTCCGTCGTGGCTTCGGCTGGCTGGTCCTCGCGATGGCGGTGGTGATGCTCGCCGCCGAGCTCGCGCGCTGAATCCTTTGGGCGCGGCGTGGCTCTCATCAGCAACCCAGGAGAAATCACGATGCTGTTTCGCCAGCTCTTCGATCTCGAGACGTCGACCTACACGTATCTCCTCGCCGACGAGATCACGCGCGAGGCGATCATCATCGATCCGGTGCTCGAGCAGATCGAGCGCGATACCCAGCTCGTCGCCGACCTCGGCCTCACGCTCCAGTACGTGCTCGATACGCACGTGCACGCCGATCACGTGACGGCCAGCGGGTCGCTGCGGAACCGCCTCGGAGCGCGCACCGTCCTCTCCGAGCGCGCCGGCGTCGGTCGCGCCGACGTGCTCGTCAAGGAAGGAGACGTGATCCGGTTCGGCGGCCTCGGCGTCGAGGTGCGGGAGACGCCCGGTCACACCGCGGGCTGCCTGACGTTCGTCACGCTCGATCACGCGATGGCGTTCACCGGCGACGCCCTGCTGATCCGCGGCTGCGGCCGCACCGACTTCCAGCAGGGCAGCGCACACACGCTGTACCGCTCGGTCCACGACAAGGTGCTCACGCTCGCGCCTTCGACGTTGATCTATCCCGGTCACGATTATCAAGGCCGCACGGTGTCCACCGTGGACGAGGAGCAACGGCTCAATCCGCGGCTCGGCGGCGGACGCTCCGAAGCGGAGTTCGTCGCGATCATGCACGCGCTGAAGCTCGCCTATCCGAAGCACATCGATCGGGCGCTGCCCCGCAACCAGCAGGGCGGGTTCGACCCGATCTCGCTCGCGTCCACGCCCGATCGCGGCTGGGCACCGATCGAGCTCAGCTCGGCCGGGATCCCGGAGATCGCACCGGAGTGGGTGAAGGCCCACGCCGACAAGGTGACGGTGATCGATGTTCGAGAGCCCCCGGAGCTCGTTGGCGAGCTGCCGAAGATCGAGCGCGCCGAGTCGATCCCGCTGAACCAGTTCCCGGGCCATCTGGCGGACGGCCGGCGCGATCGCCCGATCGTGCTCGTCTGCCGCTCGGGAGGACGATCGGCGAAGGCCGCGCTCGCACTGATCGCACTCGGCTTCTCGAAGGTCGCCTCGATGCGCGGTGGCATGACCGCGTGGCTCTGATCTCGCGAAGGAGAATCATCATGTCCACGCTCAACGAATCACTGTTCGATCGGGTGCTCCGCGTCATCCTCGGTGGCGTGCTGCTGTCGCACGTCGTCGTCGGCCCGAGGTCGATGTGGGCCTGATCGGCGCCGTCCCGCTGCTGACCGGGCTCGTCGGGTTCTGCCCGCTCTATCGCCTGGCCGGGATCAGCGCGCTCAACCAGCGGCGGGCTGCGTGATCGCCGCGAGGATCGCGCCGCGCACCGCTGCGCGAACCGAGGCCGGGACCTCGTCCCCGGGGATCCGCCGGCAGAGCGAGACCGTGCGCTTGAGTGCGTCGCAGGCGCCCGCACACCGAGAGCACGTCGCGAGGTGCTTCTCGATCAACACGCAGGTCGCCTGATCGATCTCGGCGCCCGCATACGCGCTGAGCTCCTGCGCGAGCTGCGGACATGGCTCGGTCTCCGGTGCATCGCCGAGCACGCCGGCCAGCGCCTCGCGCAGCGCCATGCGGGCGCGATGCAGGCGGCTCTTCAACGCCCCGACCTCGATGCCCACGACGGTCGCGGCCTCCTCGGCGCTGAGCCCCTCGACGTCCCGCAGGATCAGCACCTCGCGCTGCTCCGGCGGCAGCCCCGCGATCGCCTGCGACAGTGCCGCGCCGATCTCGCGCGCGTGGGCCTGCGCATCGGGTGGTGGTGCCGGATCTTGGAGCTCCTCCGCGGCCGTGTCGTCGAGCGACTGCATCGGTCGATCGCCGCGTCGCTCCTTGATGCAGAAGCTCCGCGCGATCTGGTAGAGCCAGGTCGAGAGCGCCGCGTCGCCGCGGAACCCGGGCAGGTGGCGGAACGCCGCGAGCAACGTCTCCTGAAGCACCTCTCGTGCGGCCTCTTCGTTGCCGCACATGCGCAAGCCGAACCGGTAGATCGTCGGCTCGTAACGTGCGAGGAGCTCGTCGATCGCCGCGCGATCACCGCCGCGCGCCGCGGAGATCAGGGCCGAGTCGTCGCCGTCCATCGCGTTGGGAGTCTACGCTGCGATGTCGGATCGTGCGAACCGTTACGGCGGCTGCCGGCTCTCGGTGGTAAGGAGTCCCCGTGTGCCGAGCCGTGACCTGTAGCAAGTGCAAGAAGCCATCCTGGGCGGGCTGTGGCGCCCACGTCGAGCTCGTGCTCGGCCACGTGCCGCAGGCTGATCGCTGCCAATGTCCACCGCCGACGGGCATTCTGGACTCGATCCGCCGCCTGCTCGGTTTCGGCTGAGTCAGCTCCACCCGCGTAGCGAGCGGACGTAGTCGTGGAGCAGGAGAAACTTCTCGTAGACCACCACGCCCTTGCGCTTGCGGCCGAGCTCCGCGAATAGCTCGCGCAGCCGGCCGCGCCGGGTGACGTAGTATCGAAAGGTCTCCGCGAAGTCTTCCTGCGGGTGCTTCCCGGCATACGTCGTCACGTGGTTGGTCGGCGCGATCGCGACCTGCCGGCGCTGGAAGTACACCCAGGTGTCGTCCATCGCGCGGTAGGCCTTGTTCACCTCACCGAACGTGCGGCGAAACCGCGGGGAGCGGGTCCACGCCCAGTTGTGAAACAAGAAGCTGTGGCCGAGCTCGTGGGTGATCAGGCCGACGAGCATCGTCCACGGGATCTCGTCGCGGCGCTTCGGCTCGACGATGTAGCGCTGCTCGAGCTCGACTGCCTTGGGATAACGGGGATCGACGCCCGAGACGCCGGGCCGGAGGAGCAGGCGGTAGCCCCAGTTCGAGATCCCGCAGATCCTCAACAACCGCCGCACCTCGCGTTGTGCGGGACCGATCAGGTCGCGGCCGGTCGCGTCCTCACCACACCACGGGCAGGTGTCCATCCAGTCATCGACGCCGCGCTCGCAGCGCGGACAGCTTCCCTCGAACAGCGCATCTTCGTTCCATTGCTGCGGCTTGCCGCACCACGGGCAGAACGACATCGGGTACTGCACCCCGCCGCCGCAGCCGTGATCGCAGCGCGAGTCCATGCGGAACCCCTTGGGCTCCTTCAGCGGGTCCGGGCTCGTCACACCCGCCTCGAAGATATCCACGCCACACCACGGGCAGAAGTGGGACTTGTCCGAGACCACCCAGCCGCAGCGGTAGCACTCGGCTCCGGTCACTCGACCGAAATCGCGCCACACCTGAGCTCGCCCGCATGATGGGCAGTGGTTCCAGAACTTGCCGAGGAGGTGTCCGCAGACACAGCGAGTCTCCGGGCGGGGGAGCTCGCGCTTAGGCATCGCGGGCCATCGCTTCGTCGACGATGCGCTGGATGAATGCGTCGTAGCGGAGTCCAAATTTGTGGGCCGCCTCGGCGGAGTCGTGTCCGTAGCTCAGGAACGGATTCGCGTTCGCCTCGATGAACCAGATCTCGTTCGCCGCGGTGAGCCGGACGTCCAGCCGCGCGTAGTCACGCAACCACAGCGCGCGGTAGGCGGTCTTGCAGGTAGCCGCGAGCCGCTCGCTCGCGACCTTCGCCAACCGCCGCGCGAACACGTTCTTGATGCCGCGGCGTGCGCGGTAGTCGAGATTCCACTTCGCGCTCTGGGTCGCGATTCGATCCTCGGGCCGGGAGCCCGCCGTATCGAACACCATCTCCACGATCGGTAGCAGCTCGGCCGCGTCGCCGTTGCCGATCATCGTGGCGTAGAGCTCGCGGCCCTCGATGTACTCCTCCACGATCGCCGCCTGGCGGAAGTTCTGATGCACGAATTGAACGCGGTCGGCGAGCGCCGGCACGTCGTGGACGATCGACGCCTGCGCGATTCCCTCGGAAGCATCGGCCTGCATCGGCTTCACGATCAGCGGGAACCGCAACGAGACCTGGCTCGGGACGGCCTCGCCGACGCGATACGATTTGAACGCCGGCACGAGGATGCCGTGGTACGCGAGGATCTTCTTGCTCATCGCCTTGTTGCGCGTGACGAGCAGGGCGAGCGGCGGCGCGCCCGTGTAGCGGTAGCCCTCCGATTCCAGCAGCGCGGGAACGAGGTAGTCGAGGTGCGAGTTGTCCTGAAACGCCTCGGTCGCGTTGAACACGAGATCCGGCTTCCACGCGGCGAGCAGCGACGACATCTCGCGCAGATCGTCGGTGACCCCGATGAGGAGTACTGCGTGACCACGCCGTTCGAGCGCGTGCGCGACCTGGTACTCCATCTCGGGCTCGACGGAGCGCGCACGCGAGATCTCCCCTTTCATCTGCTCGGCATGGCGTTCGGGGCTCCAGCCTTCGTTGGGCGTATCGAACACGACGGCAATTCGCATCTGGCGCAAATGTACGCCAACAAGCGGCCAGGTCGTGCGCGATCTGGGCTGGTGAGTTGCGAACAGATCAGTTTGCGCAGGCCGCGATCCGCAGGACCTCGCGCCGCGCCAGCTCCCATGCACCCTCGTCGGTCGGCCACGATGGATCCCCAGACGCAGGCGCATCGCCGAGCGCCTCGGGGACGAGCTTCGCGGCCAGCGCCTCGGTCGCGGCCGGATCGCACGCGGTGGCCAGGTCGAGGAGCTGGCGATCGCGCTGCCCGCGACCGAGCGCCGCGAGCCGCAGCGTGGCGCGGCAGCCATCGCGCTCCGGGAGCACGAGCGCGCCGTCGAAGTTGCCGTGATCCTCGCCCGAATCAAAGCTCGTGGGATCGGTGGCCGGGACGAGCGGCTTCCCGGGAAGCGGTGCGTCTCCGCGGTTGTGGCGATCGTGCCAGTACACCGCGTCCCACACGTACCAGACCGGGATGTGCCAGCGGTGCGCGATCCAGCCCCACGTGCGCATTCCCGGGGTCAGCGCGTCGAGCACCATCGAGCCCGCGCGCGGCGGCGCACCGTTGTATGTCCACTGCGCACCGTTCGCGGAGCGCGGCGTTCGCAGCGAGATGTACAGATCGATCAGGTCGCCGTACTCGGGCCGCGGATCATCGGTCACGGCGAACCGGAACGTCGTGGGACCACCACCTGCGGCGCGCACCACCTTCGCCAGCTCGATCACCTTCGCGCGCGCCTCGGGGGTTCCGGGCTCGTCGATCGGGATCGCGAACGGCACCTGCCCGGTGCCCCGCGTCGCGGCGATCCAGGCGCGAACCGCATCGCCTGCGATCGCCGGATCGGAGGGGATGACGACCGGCAGGTTCGCGAGCCCGGCGAGGAGCGACGTGCGGTGAGGCAACCAGGTGATGTCGAGATCCGGCGTCAGGCGCACGCCGTAGCGCGCGGCCGTCCTGGCGCACCTGCGCTCCGCCTCGGTGGGCTCGCCGCGGGGTGGGTCGCCGCTCGCCCCCGAGGCCCACGCGAGCTCGCGCGGATCATCGTATGCCCACACGCGGTCTCGCGGGATGGGCGGAAGCTTCACCGGTGTGATCACGAAGCGCACGGGTACGCGGCGCGTGCCGACCACGAGTTGCCCGACGTAGGTGCCCGCGGGCGCGCTCGCGGTGATCTCCAGGTACGCGGGGTTCGTGGCCGCGGCCTTCACCGGCGTCAGCCCATCGGCGAACGTGCCCGTACGGCCGCCGCCGTACATCGCCGTCGACGCGCGCGTCACCGGGTAGCTCTCCACGTCGAACGCGGCCACCCCGATGTCGGGGTTCGCGAACGTCAACGAGGTGGTGCCGGGCGTGCGATGCAGGACCTGGATGCCGATCAGCTCGCCGCGCGCGGCGACCAGCTCCACCCGGCCATCGACCAGCCACGGCGTCTGCGCCGGATACGGGTCTTCGAGGCGAACGCGCGTCGACTCGCCGACGATCTGGAGATCGGGTCCTGGGTCCACCTTGCGGCGGCACCCGGGCGAAACCGCACATGTGGCGGTGAGGCACGCGATGGCGACAGCAGCTCTCACGTTGTCCGCACCATGACCTGGCTCCGCGCCGGGTGCCAGCGTTGTACTGTGCATCGAACGTGTTGACGCCGATCGTTGCATTCGCGAAGGACTGGCACGAGGACCCCACCTCCAACCACCACGTGCTGCGCGAGCTCGCGAAGACGCGGCGCGTGCTGTGGCTCAACTCGCTCGCGACGCGCACGCCGAACCTGTCGTCGGGCCGCGACCTCGGCAAGATCAAACGCAAGCTCGGCGAGTTCGTGCAGGGTCCGAAGAACGTCGAGAACGATCTGTGGGTGATGTCGCCGCTCGTGCTGCCGCTGCCGCACTCGGCGATCGCGCGCACGATCAACCGCCAGGTACTCCGCGCCACGATCCGCGCGCTTCGCCTGCGGCTCGGCATCAAGGACTTCCAGCTGTGGACGTTCCTGCCGAACACCGCGGACTATGTCGGCACGCTCGGCGAGAGCCTGTCGGTCTACTACTGCGTCGACGAGT
>JBBRED010000127.1:0-20792 GCA_038203335.1 Haliangiales bacterium
AAGGCGGATCTGAAGTCGTTCGCATGCGATAATTAGCGCGCATGTTTCCGTCGCCGGCACAGCTCGGTGTCCGGTTCGCACCTGGAACGATGTTGGGGCGCTACGAGCTCCTGGCAACGATCGGTGTGGGCGGGATGGCGAGCGTTGTTCTCGCGCGACAGAAAGGTCCCGCGGGATTCGAGAAGGCGGTGGTCATCAAGCTGATCCATCCGCACATGGCGCAGGACACGGTCGCCGTGAACATGCTGCTCGACGAGGCGAAGGTCGCCGCGCAGCTCGATCACCCGAACATCGTGCACACGTACGAGCTGGGTGACGCGCACGGCACCTACTACATCGTGATGGAGTACCTCGCGGGCGAATCGCTCGGGCAGGTGCTCAAGCAAGGCCAGAAGCAGGACTCACCGATGTCGGCGTTCGTGGCGGCGAAGATCGTCGCCGAGGCGGCGGAGGGTCTCCACTACGCACACGAGCTGCCCGACTACAACGGCGCGCCGATGGGCATCGTCCATCGCGACGTGTCGCCGGGAAACATCGTCGTTCAGTACAACGGCACCGTGAAGATCGTCGACTTCGGGATCGCGAAGGCCCAGGGCCGCGTGACCTCGACGCAGGACGGCGAGCTCAAGGGCAAGTACGGGTACATGTCGCCCGAGCAGATCAAGAACGACGTGATGGATCGCCGCAGCGACGTGTTCTCGCTCGGCGTCGTGCTGTGGGAGTCGCTGGCGCGGCGGCGCCTGTTCAACGCCGACAACGTCGCCGCGACGCTGATGCAGATCCTCCAGGGTGATCGCACGCCACCATCTGCGTACGACGCCGACATCCCGCACGCGCTCGACGCCGTCGCGCTGCGCGCGCTCGCGCCGAACCCGAGCGATCGGTTCCAGACGATGGCCGAGATGAAGCAGGCGATCGACGACGCGATCTGGAAGTCGCGCGTCGGCTCGGCCGAGATCCAGGCCCAGATGACGGCGCTGTTCCAGGAGCGCATCGAGACCCGCAAGGCGCTGCTCGCGCGGGCGACCCGCGAGGCGCTGTCCGTCGGAGATCTCGAGGTGCTCGGCACGGCGTTCCGCGATCCTGCCAGTCAGCCGAGCCGGCCGCCGTCGATGCTGACGCCGACCTCCGGCGTCTCGCAGGTCACCGCGCCACGCAGCGCGCTGTCGGATCACGAATCGCCCTCGGATCGCTCGGTCGAGGCGCTGCCGCCGCCACCAGCCATGCCGATGTCGTGGGCACCGCCCGCGGCCGTGAACCGCCCGAACAACCTGCCGCAGATCGCGCCCGCGCCGAACCTTCCGCCGCCGACGATCCAGCGTTCGTCGGCCCCGAACTGGTCGCCGCCGAGCGAGCGGTCGCGGCCGGTATCGGGCGCGATCCGTCCGGTGCCGATGGACGAAAGATCCGGCGGCATGCACAAGCTCGTCGTCATCCTCGTCGCCGGCGCGATCGTCGGCATCGTGATGGGGATCTTCGTCGGCGTCAGCGGCGGCAAGAAGGACGACAAGCCGGCGACCGTGACCAAGGACGAGCCGGTCGTCGCGATGACCGAGACGGGGAGCGGCAGCGCGGCGCCGAGCATCTCCGAGGCAATGACCACGACGAATCCGCCGCCGTCCTCGCCCACGGTCACGCAGATCAATCCGCCGCCGACTCCGCCACCCACGCCCCTCGTCACGGAGCCTCCGCCGGCGCCGCCGACCCCGAGCGAGCCGACCTTCAAGCCGATCAAGCCGCCGCCGCGGCCGGCGATCGTGACGAAGCCGGACGAGCCGGTGATCAAGAAGCCGGTGCAGAAGCCGGTCGTCGACGAGCCCGACGAGGAGCCAATCGTGAAGAAGGCCGGCTCGGAGGCCGACCTCTACAAGAAGGGCGCGGACGCGTACCTCGCGGGCGACTTCAAGGCGGCCGAGACCGCGTACAAGCAGGCGCTCGCGCTCAACCGCGGCTACGCGCCGGCGCACCGCGGGCTCGGGTTCCTCTACCAGCGCCTGGGCGAGTCCGCGAAGGCACTGCAGTCGCTGCGCATGTACTTGAAGCTCACGCCGAACGCGAAGGACGGCGCCGCCATCAGGAAGCGCATCCAGCAACTCGGAGGCGAGTAGCGTGCGCGCGCGGCTCGCCGCGATGCTCGTCGTCGCGATGACCGCGAGCGCGAGCGCGGGTCGCTCGATCACCGTGTTCCCGCTGTCGGCGGGCAAGCTGCCGACCGCGCTCGCGAAGGCGCCGCAGAAGATGACCGATGCGCTCGCGAAGCTCGTCGACGCCGAGGTCGCGAACGTGCCGATCGAGGACGCCGCCGGGTTGATCGATTGCGATCCCGAGGCCACCGCGTGCCTCGATGCCGTGTCGAAGTCGGTCAAGGCGAAGCGCATCGTGTTCGGCTCGATCTCCACCGACGAGGATGGCGGCCTGAAGGTCACCATCACTCGCTTCGATCCCGGTCCGGATCGCCAGCAGCGCACGTTCACGATGGTCAGCACCACCGCGGACGGCCTGGCCGAGGAGCTCGCGCGCGTCGCGGCGCCGCTGTTCGGCAAGCCGAAGGTCGATGTGGACGAGCCCATCCCCGTCGACGATCCCAAGGATCCCATCGATCCCGTCGAGGATCCGCCGAAGCGCGATGCGCCGGCCGGCACGATCAGCGGCGTCACGTGGGGCGTGATCGGCGGCGGCGGCGCGGCGACCGCGCTCGGCGTGCTGTTTCTCGTCCAGGCGAGCGGCATCGCGGACGACGTGCGCACCGCGAAGCACGACACGCCCGATGACTTCGCGCGCTTGACCGCGCTCGAAGACAAGGGCCGGAGCCGCCAGTACCTCGGCATCGGCTTCACCGCGGTCGGCGCCGTCGCGCTCGCGTACGGCATCTATCGCGCCGTCACGGAACGCAAGGCGCCGGGCTCCGAGGCCAGCGCGATGAAGCTCACGCCGGTGCCGCTCGAGGATGGTGCGGCGCTCGTATTCACGATGGGGTTGCCATGAAGCTCGCGCTCGCCGCCACGTTGCTCGCCGCATGTTCGTTCCCCACGCCATCGGAGCAGTACGCGTGTCGGACCTCCGATGACTGCGCGAGCGATCGCGTCTGCACGCAGGGCTACTGCGTCCTCGGGAACCAGCAGGGCACCGATGGTCCGATGACGGATACCGGCTCGATGTTCGATTGCACGACGTTCCCGTCGCGCCACTTCGATGCGTGCACGATTCCCGCTCCGCTCGGCGACCTCCGCCTGACCACCGCCGGCACGTACACCTACGACACCACCACCGGCGCGCTCCTCGATCCCGCGGGTGGCTCGTCGCTGCCGCCGGGCGGGATGTTCACGAACGGTCGCGTGCTCTCGGTGTCCTCGCTCTACGTCGCGGCCGGAGCCACCATGCGCGTCACCGGTGCCGCTCCGCTGATCGTCGCCGCGTGGAGCACGCTCGAGGTGTCCGGGACGATCGATGCATCGAGCCTCGGCACGCCGCTCACGCTCGGGGCCGGCGCGAATCCCACCGGCTGCGCAACGCACGCGGCGACGGTGGGCCAGAACGGCGCGGGCGCGGGTGGCGGTGGTGGCGGCGGCGGTGGCGGAACCGGTGGACGCGGCGGTGACGGTAACGGCGGCGGGAACAACGGCGGTCCCGGTGGCGGCGCGGTCACCGTTCCGCTGCTCCTCGGTGGCTGCGCAGGTGCGCGCGGTGGCAACGGCAACTCCACGCCGGGCGACGGTGGCGATGGCGGCGGCGCGGTGCAGCTCACCGCGCGAACGTCGATCTCGATCGCCGGCGGTGGCAAGGTGCTCGCCGGCGGAGCAGGCGGCAAGCCGGGTCAGAACTCCGGCAGCGGTGGTGGTGGTGGCGGCGGCGGCGCGGGCGGCATGATCGGATTCGAAGCGCCGATGCTCACGATCTCCGCGAACGGTGTCGTCGCGGCGAATGGCGGCGGCGGCGGGCAGGGCGCAGGCCTTTCCACGGGAACGGCGGGACAGAACGCTCAGCCCGCGGCGACGCGCGCGACTGGTGGCAACGCAGGATCTGGTGGCATCGGCGGGCTGGGCGGCGCCGCGGCGATTCTCGCCGGAGGCACGGGCCAGACCGATGGATCCGGCGGCGGGGGCGGCGGCGGCGCGACCGGATACATCGCGATCAAGGCGCCCGCGAGCACCACGACCGGCGCGATCATCACGCCGACCGCGACCATCGTTCCGTAAAGGGGTCGGACCCCTTTCGGCGTCCGGCGATCGGACGCGCTACGGATGCCGCGCGCCTTTCGGCGTCCGGCGATCGGACGCGCTACGGATGCTGCGCGCCTTTCGGCGTCCGGCGATCGGACGCGGTTACGGCTGCTGCGCGTGCGCGGCGAGCACGTCGGCGACGCACAGCGTGAGCCGGCGCGCCGTCGGGACGTGGAGGAATTCGTTCGGGCCGTGCGCGTTCGAGCCGGGTCCGAGGACACCGGTGATGCAGAACTGCGCCTTCGGGAACTTCTCGCCGAGCATGTACATGAACGGGATCGTGCCGCCCTCGCCCATGTACATCGCCGGCTTGCCGAAGTGCCGCTGCGACGCGGCGTCGAGCGCCTTGTCGAGCCACGGCGCCATCTCGGGCGCGTCCCAGCCCGCGCTCGCGGTGCCGCCGACGAAGCGGACCTTCGCGCCGTAGGGAGGATCCTTCTCGAGCACGGCCTTCACCGCGGCCTGCGCCTTGTCTGGATCGACGCGCGGCGGGATCCGGATCGAGAGCTTCAGCGTGGTCACGGGGCGCAGCACGTTGCCGGCGTTGCCGATCGGCGGCCAGCCATCGGCGCCGGTGATCGCGAGGCCCGGGCGCCACGTGCGGTTGAGGATGAGCTCGGTGTTGTCCTCGAGGACCGGCGTCACGCCCGGCTGCAGCGGGAACTTGTTCCACACCTCGGCGCCGATCACCTGCGCGGTGCGCTCCGCCTGGAGCACGCGCGCCTTCGGGATCTGGACCGCGAGCTCGGCGATCTTGACCACGCCCGTGTGCGAGTCGTCGATCCGGTCGAGGAGCTGGCGGATCACGCGTTCGCTCGCCGCGATCACGCCGGTGCCATCACCGGAGTGCACGCCCTCGGTGAGCAGCGAGACCTCGAGGTTGCCGATCACGAGGCCGCGCAGCGACGTGGTGGACCACAGCTGGTCGTAGTTCGCGCAGCCCGAGTCGAGGCAGACCACGAGCGACAGGTCGCCGATCTTCGGCGACAGGTGATCGATGTACGCGGGCAGATCGTAGCTGCCCGACTCCTCGCACGCCTCGATCAGCACCACGCAGCGCGCGTGCGGGATGTTGTCCTTGCGGAGCGCGTTGATCGCGGTGAGCGAGGCGAAGATCGCGTAGCCGTCGTCGGCGCCGCCGCGACCGTACAGCTTGTCGCCGTCCATCACGGGGATCCACGGACCGAGGCCCTCGCGCCAGCCGGTCATCTCCGGCTGCTTGTCGAGGTGGCCGTAGAGCATGACGGTGTCACCGGCCTTGCCGCCCGTGCCCGGAATGTCGATGAAGATCACCGGCGTGCGCGGCTTGTCGCCGTCCTTCAGGCGTACCACCTCGAGCGTGGCGCCCTCGGGGAGCTGCTGCTTCGCCCAGCCGGCGAGCAGCTCGACCGCCTTGTCCATGTGGCCGGTCTTGACCCACTCGGGATCGAACATCGGCGACTTGTTCGGGATCTTGATGTAGTCGACGAGCGTCGGCACGATCGACGACGAGAACTTCTCAGTTACCCACTGGGTGGTGCTGTCTGCGACCGGCATGCGCGGACTCTACACCACGACGCCGCGGGAGCACGCCGCCGCGACCGACGCGGTTGGCCTTGTTCGTCCATCCCGCGTACCCGTTCGCGGTCCACGGCGTGGCGCCCCAGCCCAGCCAGAACCAGCCCGGCTTGACGTCCCCGTGGACGAGCGCGCGCACCGAGAGCTTCGCGCAGCGGGCGACGCGATACGCGAGCGCGAGGCGGCCGGTGTTCGACGCGGCGAGCGTCTCCTCCGGAGCGAAGTGCGTGTTGACGCCGAACAGCAGGAAGTCCTGCACGAACCCGACGATCGTCGCGAAGATGTTGAACACCAGGTGGAACACGCCCGAGAGCGGGAGCGACAGCAGCTTGTGCCGGTGCCCGAACACGTCGTGGTCCTGGATCATCGCGAGCATGGTCGCGAAGCCGCGGATCACGAGCTCCACCAGGTAGCCGAGCGCGATCAGCGAGAGCCAGGCCGCGGGGCGCTTCGCGAACGGCCAGCCGAGCAGCGCGACGAGGATCACCGAGTGGATCCAGACCAGCAGGAGAAGATCCGTGATGACCCAGAACCCGAGGTCCCACGAGAACGCCGGCATACGGCCGAACCGCGCGAGCAGGAACGTGCGCGAGGTGTTCCAGCGAACGCGCTGCTTGAACAGCGCCTTCACGGTGGTGGGCGTGGCGGTGTAGACGCGCGCCAGCGGGTCGTACGCGATGGGGCGGACCACGAACGAGCGCACCAGGCGGCCGAACGCGTGCAGTGGTGAGCGCGGGAGCTCGAGGGAGATCTTGCCGTTCTTCCACCGAGCCGCCATCGCGATCCACGCGACCCAGGTGTCATCACCCGGGCCGGCGGTCGCCTCCACGTTCGGCGCCCCGGTGAACTCGGAGAACTTCGGCGGCGCGGTGCCGAGCCACCACATGAACAGATCGCGTCGGCGCAGCGACTTCATGAACGAGGCGTGCTTCGCCTGCATCGCGTGCAGATCGGTCCATGTCGCATAGAGCGCGCCCGAGACGCCGGTCACCGGCAGGATGCCGCGGTTGTTGCGCGCGATGCTGATCGACGTCATGTACTCGCGCGCCACCTGCAGCGCGAGCTGGTAGCGCATCGAGAAGAAGTTCCGCATGCCGTCCCAGTAGTGCTCGCGGCGCACGAGGACGTTCGACGCGACGATCATCGGGCGCTGGCGCGTCAGCCAGCCCGGCCGCACCAGCTTCGCGACCATGCGCTCGATCACGCGCGGTGCCAGCACGCCATCGGCGTCCATGTTGAAGAACACCGGCGGCAGCGAGGCCAGCTCGCCGCGCTCGACCGCCTGCTCGGCGCGCGCGAGGCCCGCCGCCACCGCCACGCCCTTGCCGGCGCGCCGGGGGACGCGTGCGACGAGGATCGTCATGCGCTCGTGCGCGCTCGCGGCCCATCTCTCGAGCTCCTCGACGACGGTCGGCTGATCGTTCGCGCCATCGATCGACATCACGAGCACGACCTTGCCGGGATAGCCGTTCGAGACCACCGTACCGGCGGCGTCGCGCAGATCATCGAGATCGGTGGCCGAGCGAAGCAGCGTGGGGATCACGAGCAACACGTCGACGGCCTCCGCCTTCGTGAGCGGGCGAAACGCGGGCGTGATCCGCGCGATCCGGCCGAGCGTCTGGAACCACACGGCGAAGTAGCCGGAGAAGTACAGCAGCATCGAGATCAGGAACGGCCGCCACAGCGTGCCGAGGATCTCCACCGCGTCTGCGTTCGCGATGCTCCAGAGGATCGTATCCATGGCGGGGCTCAGGGACGGACGCGCAGGACGCGCTCGCGGACGGCTTCCGCATCGTCGAGCACGAGCACGGCGTACTGCCCGCGCGCCATCTCGCCCCACGGATCCTGCGTCACCACCTCGCCGGGGAGGACCTCGCCGACGTGGCCCACGGCGTGGCACGCGAACACGCCCCAGAAGCAATCCATCACCCGCGAACCGGGCTTGACCGACTTGAGCTGCGTGTACGGGATGAACGCGACATCGGTCGCGACCTTCATCGCGCGATGCAGCGGGCGCGCCTCGACCTCGGCGAGCAGGCTGCGCTGCGTCGCGAGGCTCGCGATCGCGGTGGCGCGCAGCGTGCGGTGACCTCGGGCCTCGGCGCGCAGCCGCTCGATCTCGACCTCGATGCGCGCATCCCGCTCGTCACCGGCGGCGACCTCGGGCATGCGGCCGATCGCGGGCGCGGGGCCCTCACCGGTGCCGGCCCGCAACGCCTTGAGCGCCGACGATGTCTGGCGCTGCTTCACCGCGGCCTCGCCCATCTGGCGCTCGAGCTCGGTCATCTCGAGCGCGAGTTGATCGCGCGCCTGCTCCTCGCGATCGAGCGCCGTGCGATCGATCAGACCGGCCGCGAGATCCGTCCGCGCACGGGTCACCAGGCTGATCTGGCGCTCGTGGAGGCCCCGCAGCAGCCCGTACTGCTTCTTCATGATGCTCACCGCGGCGGCGATGCCGCTGACCTCGACCCGGTTGGTCTCCGCCTGCCACTTCATCATCTCCGAGGAGTTACCGCGGAGCGACGACAGCTTCGTGATCGCGGTGTCGATCGCCACGATCTCTCCGTCGAGACGCGAGACCTCGGCGTCGATGCGCGCGAGCTCGTCGAGGTGCCGCTGGTGCGCCATGCGCAGCGACTGGATCTGATCGCTATCCGGCGACAGGTGAAGCGGCGCGACCCAGCCATCGGTGATGACGTAGTAGACCTGCACGCCCACCCACGTCAGCACGCTCAGCGTGGCGGCGACGAGCGTGAACGCGAACAGCCGCCCGATGATCGACTTGCCGGGGACCGTGTCCTCGGTCGGCACGCCGCTGGTCGCGGGTAGCACCGGAATGATGGTGTCGATCGCGGCGGCGACCTGCGTGAGAGGCATCGGCTGCGCCACCGAGCCCTCGACCGTCGGCATCGGCGACGAGCCTTCGGCCTGGTGCACGAGATTGAGCACCGGAATCGGCGTCGTGAACGAGACCTTCGCGGACTCGAAGGCGGCGTCGATATCGGAATCGACGATCCGGAGCATCGAACGAGATTGCTTCATGGCGAGACTCCTGCGAGCGAACGACGAGCGGTGATCAGCGCGGACAGATACGTGTGGCGAGCTTCGAGCTCGACGATCTCGATGGTGAACCGGGACACGAGCTGCTTCGCGGCGTCGTTCGCGACGGCAGCGAGGCGATCGCGTTCGCCCTTCTGCGCCACCAGCTCGGTGTCGAGCGTGGTCGCCTCGGCGATCAGGTCGGTGACGCTGCGCTGCATCGCGCGCTGGAGATGGTCGAGCTGACCCGCGAGGGCGCGGTCATCGGTGGCGGCCTCGATCTCGCGCGCGTGGAGCGCGCGGCGGTTCGCCTTCGCCTGGAACGGCTGGCCGAGTGAGTACCCGAGCTCGACCACGGCGAACCAGTCGGCCCGCTCGCCACCGGCGACGCCGGCGCGAACGTCGAAGTTCCACGCCGAGATCGAGCGCAGCGCGGCCTTGCGGCGGTCGAGCTCGAGCTCGCTCGCGCGCACATCGGTGGCGAGCGCGGCGAGGGCAGGGACGCCCGGGGAGGTGTGCTGCTCGAGGAGCTCGAGCTCGCCGGCCTCGCGCCGCGCGGTCGCGAGGTGCATGCGGATGCTCGCGCGACGCGTGCGCATCTCGTCGACCTCGATCGCGGTGGCGCGCTGGTGCTCGAACCGCTCGACGACGTCACCGACGAGTACATCGATCTCGGGGAGCTTGGTCTCGAGGTAGGCGATCTCGGCGCGCGTCGCGGTGAGCTCGCCGAACCGCGCTCCCACACCGAGGACGCGCCCGGCGCGATCCGCGGCGATCGTCCGCGCGCACTCGGCATCGGCGATCCGCTCCATCGCACGGCCGCGCAGCGCATCGGTCGTGGAGAATCCGAGCGACGCGCGGGCCTGGAGCCCATCGGTCACGCCCACGGGGTCGCCGGCATCGACCACGCTCGGGGCGCGAGCGCCCTCCACGGTGATGCGCGGCGCATACAGCACCACGGCCTCGGCACGTGCCTCGGCGCGAAGGCGCTCGCAGGTCGATGCGGTCGCATCGGCATGCGCTGTTCCGGTCGCGAGGCTGAATACGATCAGCGCGCCGGTCGATACACGGAGAAGCATGTCGCTTGGGTATGTCGACCAAGGTCGAACCTCGTTTACGTCGGCGGATTTGACGCCCCCCGGGAGTCGATCCCGGGCGCGCGGATGGACCCTCCTGGCGTGCATCGCGTTCGCGGCGTGCCTGTCGGGCGAGGCGAAGGCGGCGCCGGCGCGTCGGGGGATGTACGTGCGCGACGCCGTCCTCCTTACCACCACGCCCCCGAGTCGGGCGCGGCTGGATCGCCTGCTCGATCAGAAGACCGTGTCCGAGGTGATTCCCTACAACCTCGGCCCACTGCTCGCGAGCATGCAGGAGCGCGAGGGCATGGCGCTGTGGTTCGACGAGCTGCACCGTCACGGCGCGCGCGTCATCATCCCGATCGCGGGGCACGATCGGCTGCGCGCGCTCGCGATCATGCTCGCCGAGCATCCGAGCACCTGGATCGATGGCATGGTCACCGAGGTCGAGTTCTGGAACCGCGATGATCGTGCGGTCGCGTTCGAGGAGCTGCTCGCGCTCATCGCCGACATGCGGACCTCCGCGGCGCTATGGAAGCACGGAGGGCG
Source organism: Haliangiales bacterium (assembly GCA_038203335.1). GTDB lineage: Bacteria > Myxococcota_A > Polyangia > Haliangiales > Haliangiaceae > JABFXX01. Next base: position 10,442 of record JBBRED010000127.1, read on the forward strand.
CGCGATGCCGATCGGTGCGTACCTCGGCTATCCCGATCAGACCGAGTCCGCGAGGCTCGCGGCGGCGATCGACTTCGCGTACGTCGACTACTCCGTGAACGCACCGGCGCGCGCCTGGAGCTGGGTGCACGCGAAGGGCGGGCCGCTGCGCCAGCGGTTCGGCTGGCTCGCGAGCGCGGGCGTCGACGTGTGGCCGATCTTCTACGCGGCGGGTGAGGTCGACATGGTCGCCGCGCTTCGCGCCGATGGCACCGGTGCCGCGGAGGCGCGGTTTCGCGCGGACCAGACGGCGGATCGCGACTTCGGCAAGCTCGCGCCCGCGGGGTTCGTCTACTTCACGTTCGAGGCGATGCCGGATCCGCGCTAGTCAGCGCTTCCAGATGCTGTGTTCGGGAGCGAGCGTGCCCTGGAGCGAGGTCACGCCGTCGGTCGCCGAGTAGCAGACCTCACCTTCGCACATGTCCTCGCACTCGCCGGCGTCGGGCAGCGGCTCCTCGCCCATGCACACCTCGTCGCCGCTGACGCTGAGGTAGCGGCCCTTGTTCGTCTTCGTGCCCTTGTAGGCCTTGGGCGGATCGGAGCGTGACGGCTTACCGGCGAGCGCCTTCGTCACGCCCGCGTCGTCGAGGTCCGCGGTCAGGAGGTAGACACCCTTGTCGGTGACGGCGACCTGCGTCGGGGTCATCGAGCCACCGAGCGCGGCATCGGACTTCGTCGTTCCGTCGCCGCTGACCGCGGTCCAGCGCAGGCGTGCAACATCGGCGGTTCCGATCTTGCGGACGTCGTAGGTCTCGATGGTGAGTGTGGCCTTCTTGTCGAGGACGGTGTCGTGCAGCACCCACTTCGCCTTCGGCTTCACGAGGATCTTCCAGAACCCCTTGCCCGCCGTGGCGTCCTTCGCCACCGCTGGAAGCGCGGCGACCGCGACCACCACACCGAGCAACCCTCCGAGCACGAGCTTTCGCATCGGACGAGCCTATCGGAAGCTCGCGGGTCATGCTCGCACAGCTCACCCTCGACAAGGGGTGCGCAGGCGCCCGGGTCTGACCTGGTAGCCTGCCCGAAATCGCGGGCTGCATCAGGTGCTTACGGGTAGTACACAGACGCTCAGGGTCTCGTAAGATTGACGTCATGGTGATTCGTCTGGCCGATGAAAAGAAACCTCCCGCGCCGCCCAAGCGCGAAGGTGACCGGCAGACGGGGCTGGTGCTCGAGGAGCGTACTCGCACCAAGAAGCCCCCGATGTACAAGGTGCTCCTTCACAACGACGACTACACCACGCGCGAGTTCGTGGTCTGGATCCTCCAGACGGTGTTCCACAAGAACGAGGGCGACGCGGTCCAGATCATGAGCCACGTCCACAACAACGGCGTCGGCATCGCAGGCGTGTACACGTTCGAGGTCGCGGAGACCAAGGTCACCAAGACCATGCATCTCGCGAAGGCCCAGCAGTTCCCCCTTCAGCTCTCGATCGAGCCCACGGACTAGAGAGGTATCACTCATGCTGTCGCCAGAGCTTCAAGCAACCCTGCAGCGCGCCGTCGAGGATGTGCGCGGCCGCCGCCACGAGTACCTCACGCTCGAGCATCTCCTGCTGTCGATCCTCGATGATCCGAGCGGCGCCGACATCGTCGTCAAGTGCGGCGGTGACGTCGAGAAGCTGCGCGGAGACCTCGAGCGCTTCCTCGGCGAGGAAGTCGACGAGCTCCCCGAGGGCGAGGACTCCGGCCCCGACCAGACGCTCGCGTTCCAGCGCGTGCTCCAGCGCGCGGCGATGCACGTGCAGGCCGCCGGTCGCCAGCAGATGACCACGGGCAACGTGATCGCCTCGATGTTCCGCGAGCGCGACTCGCACGCGGTCTACCTGCTCGAGAAGCAGGGCGTGTCGCGGTTCGACGTCATCAACTACATCTCCCACGGCGTGTCGAAGGTGAACACCGGCGTCGGGCCGGTGGTGCCCCGCGCTCGCGGCGTGGAGGACAACGGCGAGGACGATGCGAAGTTCGCGAACCCGCTCGAGAGCTTCTGCGTGGATCTCACGCAGCGCGCCCGCGACGGCAAGATCGATCCCCTGATCGGCCGCGCGGTCGAGCTCGAGCGCATGATCCAGGTGCTGTCGCGGCGACGGAAGAACAACCCGCTGCTGATCGGCGAGCCGGGCGTCGGCAAGACGGCGCTCGCCGAGGGCCTCGCGCTGCGCATCGTGGCGAAGGAAGTCCCCGATTCGCTGCTCGACGCCACCCTGTACTCGCTCGACATGACCGCCGTGCTCGCGGGCACGCGCTATCGCGGTGACTTCGAGGAGCGCCTGAAGGCCGTGATGAAGGTCCTGATCGCGGATCCGAAGTCGATCCTGTTCATCGACGAGATCCACAACATCATCGGCGCCGGCGCCACGAGCGGCGGCACGATGGACGCGGCGAACATCCTCAAGCCACCCCTCTCGAACGGCGAGCTGCGCTGCATCGGCTCGACCACGTTCAAGGACTACCGCCAGGCGTTCGAGCGCGATCGCGCGCTGGCACGCCGGTTCCAGCGCATCGACGTGGGCGAGCCCACCGTGCCCGAGGCGATCGAGATCCTGAAGGGTCTCAAGGCGACCTACGAGCTGCACCACGGGGTGAAGTTCACCGATCCGGCCATCGAGGCCGCGGTCGAGCTGTCGGCGCGCCACATCTCCGGATCGCAGCTCCCCGACAAGGCGATCGACGTGATCGACGAGGCGGGCGCGAAGGTCCGGCTGATGAAGCCCGAGGATCGCCCCACCGAGATCCGGCCCGGCCTGATCGAGGAGGTCGTCGCGAAGATCGCGCGCATCCCCACGCGCAGCGTGTCGACCGCCGACAAGAAGAAGCTCTCGGACCTCGAGGCCGACCTCAAGGCGAAGATCTACGGTCAGGACGCCGCGATCGAGCAGCTCGCGACCGTGATCAAGCTGTCGCGCGCGGGTCTCGGCCACCCCGACAAGCCGACCGGGAGCTTCCTGTTCGCAGGCCCCACCGGCGTCGGCAAGACCGAGCTCGCGAAGCAGCTCGCGTCGGTGATGGGCGTCGAGTTCCTGCGGTTCGACATGTCGGAGTACATGGAGAAGCACACGGTGTCGCGGCTGATCGGGGCCCCTCCGGGGTACGTCGGCTTCGACCAGGGCGGCCAGCTCACCGACGCGGTGAACAAGCACCCGTACTGCGTCATCCTCCTCGACGAGATCGAGAAGGCGCACCCGGATATCTACAACATCCTGCTCCAGGTCATGGACCACGCGACCTTGACCGACAACAACGGGCGCAAGAGCGACTTCCGGAACGTCGTGCTGATCATGTCGTCGAACGCGGGTAGCCGCGAGATGGCCGTCGGAAAGATTGGTTTTGGCGACTCGATCGCCGATTCCAAGGACGGCAAGAAGGCGCTCGAGCGCGTGTTCACGCCCGAGTTCCGCAACCGACTCGATGCCACGGTGTTCTTCGGCGCGCTGCCGATCGAGGTCATCCGCAAGGTCGCGCGGAAGTTCCTCGACGAGCTGGACGGTCAGCTCGGCGAGAAGCACGTGGAGCTCGAGGTGACGCCGGCGGCGATCGACTGGTTCGTCGAGAACGGCTACGACAAGGCCATGGGCGCGCGACCGATGGCACGGCTCGTCCAGTCCACCTTGAAGGCGCCGCTCGCGAACGAGATCCTGTTCGGCAAGCTGACGAACGGCGGCATCGCGTTCGTCGACGCGCAGGACGGCAAGATCGTGATCACGTACGAGTCCACGCCGAAGCCCGACTCGGGCGAGAAGATCCTCGAAGGCGCGACGAACTAGCCGAAGCGCTCGAGCAGCTTCGCCACGTTCGCGGCCGCAGTGCCGCGCAGCTTCGTCGCGGTCGCGTCCGCGATCGTGTCCTGCGCGTAGAACGCGCCGGCCTTGTCGATGAACACGATGTTGTCGTTCATCGTGTAGGCGACCGGCACGAGGCGGAGCGCGGGCCGGCCCCCATCGGGGCGTTCGTGGGCGTTGCTCTTGAGGCAGCCATACGGACCCACCAGGTTCGACTCGCCGTTCTCGAACCAGTCGTCGTCGCCTCCACCGCCGTCCTCGGGGAACACGAGGCCGCCGAACGCGCGCTCGAACGCGAGCACGCTCGGGTACGCGGGATAGTGATGGCGCGCGAGCAACGCCTTCAGCTTCGCAGAGTCGCCCGCGAGCTTCGGATCGTGACGCGCGCTCTTCGCGGCGAGCAGTTTGGCCCTCGGACCGAGGGCCTTCGCGATCCGCGCGAGCGCCTTGGCCTCCGCAGCGGCACGCTTCGGATCCACGCGCTTCGCCCGCGGGACTTCGGAGAGATCGGTCGTCGCGAGCGCGGCCTTGTACCAGGCGCGGAGGTCGTCCTCGTCGCCGGTGACCATCCCGTAGCTGCCCTGGCGCAGCACGAGGTCGACGTGGTTCTCCCCGGTCACGGCCATGTGCAGCACCGTCGCAGACTCGCCGACCGCCCAGTAGGACCGCTTCTCGAGCTCGTCGCGCCACCCGCGCGTCTGCTCGCCGATTGCCTCGACATGCTTCCACGCCGCGGTGAGCGCGGCTTTCGGGACCTTCTCGCCGCGGGCCGTGCGCTGGACCAGCTCGAGCGCGGCGAAGATCGAGCGATCGACGGGCTTTCCCGCGGCGACCAGCATCTCGAGCACGCGGGCCATCACGGTCGCCAGCGCCGAGAGCATGCGCGGAGTCGCTCGAGCCACGGCCGACGATATCAGGCGCTCCTACGTGTAGGTCGTCGGAATTCTCGCGTGGCGCTATCTCCGACGGAGAGCGATTGCTATCCTGGAGTGATATGCGCTTGATGGCTGGCGGTGTCGCGGACTCGGATCCCCGCGTCATCGCGACCACGCTCGAGCATGTTCGCCTCGGTGTCTCGATCGAGGCCGTCGGCATCGCCCTCGGCCTGCTGTTGAGTGAGCCGATGGGGATCCCGCTCCCGGGGGTGATGATCGCGATCAACCTGGGTGCCCTCGCGGTCGCGATCGGCACGTTCATCGCGAGTCATCGCGACAGGCTACCGAGGCGGCTCGTGCATCCGATCTCGATGTGCGTGTGGCTCCTCGCGCCCCTGACTACACTGTCGGCGATGGTGGTCACGCACCAACCCACGCTCGTCTACATGGTGATGATCGAGCTCGCGCTCGCCGGCATCATGCAGATGAGCCTCCCGTACCTCGTGGCATCGACGACCTGCGTTGTCGGAGCATTCATCGCGATCTCGGCGCAGCACGTCACACCGGAGCTCGGAATCCAGATCGCGACCCTCGGCGGTCTGACCGTCGCGACCTGGTTCGTGGGGCGTGGCATTCGGCGCTCGATGGACAGCGCGATCATGCGGGAAGACCTGCAGACCGCGACCGCGGCGCAGCTGCAGCGCGAGCTCGAGGAGCGACGGCGCGCGGAGGAGGAGCGCGAGGGCATACGAGATCAGTTCGTCCACGCGCAGCGTATGGAGGCCGTGGGCACGCTCGCCGCCGGCCTCGCCCACGACATGAACAACATCATCGGCGGTATTCTCGGGCTCGCGGAGGTCGCGGCCGAGGAATCGAGCGAGCCGAGCGTGCGCGCTGATCTGGCGGCGATCGCCCGAGAAGCGATCCGCGCCGGCGAGCTGACCCGTGGTCTGCTCGCGTTCGCGCGGCGCGGCCAGTACCGACGCGCTCCCATCGACGTCGAGGCCGTCATCAACGAGGTCGAGCCGCTGCTCAGTCGAATGTTCGGGAGCAGCATCATCCTGGAGCGGCGCGGCGGTGCCGACGTGGTCATCGACGCCGATATGGCGCAGCTCGGGCAGGCAGTCGTCAACCTGTGCATCAACGGGGTCGACGCGATGGCAGGCAAGGGTACGCTGACGCTGACGACCGGCGTCGCGGTTTACGACCAGGCGGATGCCGCGCGCCGCGGGCTCACCGAAGGCTCGTACGCGACGATCTCGGTGCGGGACACGGGGCGCGGTATGACCGAGGAGGTGCGGAAGCAGATCTTCGAGCCGTTCTTCACCACGAAGCCGGTGGGGCAGGGCACCGGGCTCGGTCTCGCGATGGTCTATGGCACGGTGCGCGGCCACGGCGGGGTGATCGACGTCGAGTCCACGCCAGACCGGGGCAGTGCGTTCACCTTGCACTTGCCCGTGAGCACGAGCGCCGTCGTCGCCCGCACCATCTCCGCACGCGACAGCGCCCGGGTGCGGATTCCAGCGCGGTTGGCGCTCGTCGTGGACGACGAGCCGATGATCCGCGCGACCGCGACGCGGATCCTGCGGCAGATGGGGCTCTCGGTCGTCGGAGCCAGCGACGGCGCCGAAGCGCTCGAAGTGTTCGCGGCGCGCAAGGACGAGATCTCGATCGTCGTGCTCGACATGTCGATGCCCGTGATGGGAGGCGCCGAGTGCCTGCGCGAGATCCGCCGGAAGAGCCGGGTGCCCGTGGTGATCGCCTCGGGGTACGCCAACGAGTCCGAAACGCAGGGCCTGCTCGCGCAGGGGAACACGGTGTTCCTCGAGAAACCGTACAGCGTCGAACAGATGCGCGTTCAGGTGCAGCGCCTGCTCGACGCGGCGGGCTGAGCTCACAGCCGCTATCGGCTCCGGCGGAGAGTCGAGGCGACGCGATCCCGCAGCGAGTGCCAGATCCACGCGTGGACGATCTCAGCGATCTCCATATAGGTGAGCCATCTGCGCTTCAGCGTACCGCGAGCCGGCCACCGCGTCCGCGGGCACCGCCGTCTCGATCGCGGCCAGCTCGGCCGGCGCGAGCGTGATCGCGAGCGCGCCGAGAGACTCGTCGAGCTGCTTGCGCGTGCGCGCGCCGATCAGCGATACGAGCATCGGCGACTTCGCGCGCGCCCGCACCGTCGCCGCCGCGCTCGCGGCCGGGCTCGATGCCGCCGTCACCGTCGCGGACGACCTGCCGCCCGCCGTGCGCCGCGAGCCGCTGGTGCGCGGCGCGCACGTGTGCCTGTTCGATCTGCGTCACGTGCACCTGCGCCGCACACCGACGATGGAGGACTACTTCAGCCACGTGCACGTGATCGTCAGCTACAACGGCGACCTGCGCGGCGTCGTGGAGGATCTGCTGCGTCGCACGCGCACGATCCGCTGCTCGGTCTCGACGTTCGCGAACCTCGGCGCGATCCTCGATGGCTCGAAGCTCGTCGCGACCGTGCCGGACCTCGTGGCGCGGCAGATCATGCGCGTCTATCCGTGGCTCGAGACCCGGCCGGTGCCATTCCTGCTCGCGGGCGCGCCGACCGAGCTGCTGTGGCCGGCGACGACCGACGACGACGAGGTCGGTGTCTGGGCGCGGGAGAAGATCCGCGCGATCGCGCGCGACTCGGCACGGCCTCGTCGCCGGTCCTGACTTACGGGGCGAGCGGGATGTCCGCGAACACGTAGCCGGCGCGGCCCTCGAGCGACGGGGTGCCGAGCTGCATGCCGGCGACCGACGGGAGGGTCAGGCTCGACAGCGCCGAGTCTGCCTGGCCACCGATCAGGCCCCACGCGCCGCCGACGATGCCCTCGAACTGCTCGCTGGTGAGCGGGCGGTCGACGACGTCGCTCTGCGCGATGATCTGCGCGTACAGCTTCGGCTGGCCGATGGTCAGCGTCATCGCGCCCGACTGGGTCGGACCCGCGGCGAGCGTGGTCTTCACGGAGAGCGCGATCTTCTGGATCTCGCCGCCGCTCGCGTCGCGCACGCTCAGCATGAGGTCGCCGATGGTGAGCGCGAGGTCCGCGCCGTCGCCGGTGACGGTCGGGGGCAGGGCGAGCGAGATGTTGAGGGAGGCGGCGTCGTCGTCGAGAAGCGCGCCGAGCACGGCGAGCTGGCCCTTGATGTCGACGGTCTGGTCGATCGCGCCGGCGGCCCACAGGCCGGAGAACAGCTGGTTCACGAGGTCATCGGCGATCGCGACGCCAACGCCCGTGGACTGCATCAGCGTCGCCGACATCGGCGATGGCGAGCTCACGTACATGCCGCCCTCGCCGCCGGTGACGGCGACCTTGGTGTCGACCGCGAAGAACAGACCGTCGGCCGACAGGTTCACCTGCGCCGGCGCGACCGAGATCTTCGTCGCGTGGCCGAGGAGGTTCGTGGCGAGCGGCTTCGCGGTGAGGCCGGCGAGCGCGGAGTCGGCCATCGCCGGCACGCGGTCGCGAACGGCCTTGGTCAGCGCGTTCTCGGCCGCCTTGCGAGCCTCGCCCTTGAGGAGGCTCTCGATCGCGCCGGGGACACCGCCGATATCGATCTGGAAGCCGTCGAGGGTGACAGCCGCACCGGCGAGCGACGTGGTCATCTTGCCGCCCGCGATCGCGAGACCGAGGTTGCCGTTGATGTGCGCGCGTGACGACTTGACGGTGATGTTCGTGCTGCCGCCGATGCAGGCGACCTTGAAGTTCGCGTGCAGCTTGACGACGACGCTGTCGAGCGTGACGGCGGTGTCGAGCGCGCCGGTCTTCGGCACGAGCGCCACGCCGGCGTCGCTGATGGTGAGGCTGGTGATGTCGATCTTTGCGCCGAGGCAGCCGCCGTTGTCGTAGACGGGGTTCATCGACGAGATGAGCGAGTTGAAGTCGAGGCCCTTGATCGTCGAGCCCATCGCGCCGCCGAGCGCCATGAACGCCTGCGCCCCGACGTGAGCACCGACCGGCGCGGCCTTGCTGCCATCGCTCGTCGCGAGGTCACCGGCCATCACCGCGCGGACGTCGCGCACGTCGTTCGCGCCGCCATCGATGGCGTGCGTCTCGAGCACCGTGATGCCCGCCGCGACCGGGACCGTGGCGGTGAACGTGCCGTCCGCGGCCGGGGTCACTTCGGTCTGGTTGATGACGACCTTCACCTTCTTCGCGCCGTGGTCATCGGTGACAACACCGGAGACCTCGACCGAGTCGCCCTGGAGGGTGGTGCCGCGCTGGGGGGAGGTGATCTCGAGGGTGGGAGGGGCATCGACGCCGCCGTCCGCCGCGCAGCCGACGAGCCCACCGAAAATGGAACAGATTGCGATGGCCCTCATCATGGTGCGCGTGATGTGCAGCTTTGGCGCCATCGTCCGACACGGCCGGACAACGCGCAGGTGTGCGAATCGACAGCGGTCGTGCCGCACTGCGTGACGAGAAGCGCCGCCACCGGGCGTGGGCAGGGAGTGGCTACTCCCCCGGCCACCTGACTCCGCCCTCAGGTCAGCCGGCCCCGGACAGCGACACCTAACGGTGCCGTGCGACGATGGTTCCGAGATGGCCGAACCGCCGAAGTCTGACGCGATGACCCTTCAAGGAGATGGCGCCACCGCCGTCCAGTACCCGTCCGATGGCCCCACGCTGGTTCCCGCGGGAGCCACCGCTGCCGCCGTGATCCTCCCGCCGCCGGGCTACGCGCTCGGCGCGCAGATCGGCCGCGGTGGCATGGGCGAGGTGATCGCCGCCACCGACCTTCGCATCGGGCGCGAGGTCGCGGTGAAGCGAATGATCGCCGACACCCCGGATAGCGAACAGGTGACGCGATTTCTCCGCGAGGCGCGGATCCAGGCGCGGCTCGAGCATCCCTCGATCGTTCCGGTGCACGAACTCGGCGTGGACGAGCGCGGTCGACCGTTCTTCACGATGAAGCGCCTCGCGGGCAAGACGCTCGGCGAGAAGCAAGCCGACGGCACGGCGCGCAACCGGATGCTGCGCGCGTTCGCGGATGTCTGCCTCGCGATCGAGTTCGCGCACTCGCGCGGGGTGGTGCATCGCGATCTGAAGCCATCGAACATCATGCTCGGCGACTACGGCGAGGTGTACGTGATCGATTGGGGCATCGCGCGCGTCCTCGCGGACGATCGCGAGGTGGCCTCCCCCCAGCAGGGCGACATCTCCACGCTCGACGATGGATCCACGAAGTCGGGCGCGTTGCTCGGCACGCCGGGCTTCATGTCGCCGGAGCAGATCCGCGGGGGACGCGCGACGCCGGCGGCCGACATCTACGCGCTCGGCGCGATCCTGTTCGAGATCCTCGCGGGCGAGTCGCTGCACAAGCGAGGGCAGCCGGGCATCGCGACCACGCTAAGCACACCGCAGGTGTCGCCGTCGGCGCGCAAGCCGGACCGCAACATCCCGCCCGAGCTCGACGTCGCGTGCTTCGCCGCGCTCGCCGAGCTTCCCGAGGAGCGGCCCACGGCGCGCGAGCTCGCGGACCAGGTGCAGAAGTACCTCGACGGCGATCGGGATCATCACGGCGGAGATCGTCCAGGCGACGACCACCGACGTGCGTTGGTTGATCCACGCGATCGGGGTGATCGCGACGAGCGCGCAGCAGATCATCAGCGGCGTCAGCACGAACGGACCGGCGAGCCGCGTGA
>JBBRED010000128.1:0-20684 GCA_038203335.1 Haliangiales bacterium
GTCCAGGCGATCCTGCCGAACCTGACCAAGCGCTTCACGACGTTCGGGATCTCGTCGCAGGCGACGTATCGCGCGCGTAACCTTCGCTTCGATGGCCTCGCGACCCGGTTCGTCGCGTGGCGCGGCGCCGCCGAGCTCGGCGAGGTCCTGCTGCCGATGCCCGGTAACCACAACGTGCTGAACGCGCTCGGCGTGCTCGCGATCTCGGACTTCATGGGCATCCCGTTCGACACCTACACCAAGGCGCTCGCGCAGTTCGAGGGCGTCGCGCGGCGGTTCACCGTGCGCGGCGAGGTCGGCGGCGTCACCGTCGTCGACGATTTCGGTCACCACCCCGCCGAGGTCAAGGCCACGCTCAACGGCGCGCACAGCTCGTTCCCCGGTCGCCGGATCATCGCGGCGTTCCAGCCGCACCGCTTCACGCGCACACGCGACCAGCTCACCGAGTTTCCGCGCGCATTCCACGACGCCGACAAGGTCGTGATGTGCGACATCGCGGCCGCCGGCGAGAAGCCGATCGACGGCGTGACGAGCGAGGCCCTGGTCAAGCTCGCCCGCGAGGCCGGCCACAAGGACATCACGTACGTGCCGAAGCGCGAGGACCTCGCCGCGTGGCTCGATCAGCAGGCGAAGCCCGGTGATCTCGTGATCACGCTCGGCGCCGGCAACATCCAGCTCACCTGCAACGATCTGATCGCGCTGCTCGAGAAGCGTCTCGGCGCCGCGACGAAGAAGAACCTCGTTCGCATCGACGAATCGAGCGCGACGGTCGCCCGATGATCCGCGCGCTCGCCGTGTTCGCGCTGCTGGCCTCGTGCAAGCAGTCGAAGGAGCCGACACCGGCGAGCGAGATCCTGGCGAGGTCGCGGTCGCTGTCGGCCGCGATGTGCGCGTGCAAGGACCGGGCATGCGGCACGGCCCTGCGCGCGCAGTGGCAGGACCTGACGGCGATGCTTCACGGCGCCGAGCTCACCGACGAGCAGGTTGAAGGACTGGCCACAGAGGACGAGCGCTTCTCACGCTGCATGGCCGCCATCGTGCCCCCCGCTCCCTAGCCGCGCGGCCGCTCACGGTGCGCGGCTTGCACGACGGGTGACGGTGTATCGATGTTATGACGCTGACGTGCGCCGCTCGCTCGCTACGTTCGCCGTGCTCGCCGCGCTGGCGACGGCTGTGGAGGCCAATCCCACCGGGCAGAACGACGTCGATCCCGCGGACGATCAACACCCGTGGATCGCACTCACCGAGCTCGCGATCGCGGCCGCGATCCCGGCGGCGGCGTACTGGTCCACCGCGGAGCACCAGGCCGTCGACTTCGAGCTCGATGGCAGCTGGAAGAGCTGGAAGCTGAAGCTGTTCAGCACCGACAAGTACAAGTTCGATACGAACCCGTTCCACATCAACGCACTCCGACATCCGATCCAGGGTGTGCTCGATTATCAGATCGTGCGCAGCAACGGGTACTCGTCGACGGTGTCGCTGCTGGTCACGGTGGTGAAGGGGATCCTCTGGGAGTGGTGCGTCGAGTTCCGCGAGGACCCGTCGATCAATGACATCATCTTCAACCCGGCGGCGGCGATGGCCATCGGCGAGCCGATGTATCAGATCGGGCAACTCTGGCGCGGCAGCCGGGTGACGCTCCTCGATCGGCTGCGCAGCGCACCGTTCTCGCCGGTCGACGCCCTCCACGATACGTATCGTCACTCGAAGCGGTGGATCCGCCCGAGCGTGTGGCGAACGATCGACTTCGCGGCGGGCGCCAACGAGCGGGTCGTGCAGAGCAGTTGGCTCTCCGAGATCAACGCGAGCGCTGACATCGATCTCGTCGCGAACCGCGGGTTCGCCGAGGGCGGCGCGTACAAGGCGTTCACGCGCACGGGTGAGTGGAGCCGGCTGCGCGTCGCGGCGCGGATCGGCGAGGGCAAGAACGGCACGGCGCTGACCGGCACGCAGCTGCGGTCGCGCACGTCGTGGATGGGTCGCTACACGCAAAACGAGGCCGGCGATGGTCAGTTCTTCGGTCTCGGGACCGCGTTCACCTACCGCACCGATTGGATCGCCACCGACAAGGACCGGCTTGCGATCGCGCATCTCGTCGGTCCGCAGATCCAGCTCTCGCACCGGCGCCCGACGTTCGAGATCCGCTGGGACATCGCCGGTTACGTCGACTTCGCGCTCGTCCAGGCGCTCGTGTTCGGCCGCAACAACCCGCTCCCTCGCCCGCCTCCGTACTTCAGCTCGATCCAGTCCGATGGCTACATCGATGCCGTCGGCACGTCGGTCTCCACGCGGCTCCGCGTCGATTCAGGCCCGTGGCACCTCGACCTCGAGATCGACGCGCACGCCATGCATCAGGTCGCCTATCACGACCGCGATGCCGAGGGAAAAGGCTCCGAAAACCCGCCGACTCCGACGATGCCGGTGACGGCGAACGGAACTGACGAGCAGCGCGTATTCTGGCGCGGGCAGATGGCGTACCGGCCGTGCCGCTGGGGCTTCGCGGTGACCGCCGAGGGCGCGGAGCGGCGAAGTACGTGGCAGGACCAGCGCCGCGAGGTCACCGAGATCTCGCTCGGCGCGCTCGCGCAGCTCGCCTACTGACGCGAGAGATCGATCCACATCGGCCAGTGATCTGATGGCCCGACGCGATTCACACCGCCGAACCGCGCCACGAGACCGCGCGTGTAGATCGCATCGAGCCGCTGCTCGAGGCCGAACATGTGCTCGGTGGGGCCGGAGTTCGCGGTCGGCGTCTCGAAGCCTTGATCGCGCATGTAGTCGTCCAGGATCGGCGCTTGATCCGACGCGCTGGTCGACGACAACACCGGCACCGTGCCGCCAACCCACTCGACCCACGAGGTGTTGAAGTCACCCGCGACAACCGCGCTCACCGGAGCGCCCATCACCACCGGGGAGAGCTGCGCGATCCGCTGTGCCGCGTTCATCTTGGTATCCAGATGAACGTCGATGAGGTGGACGTCCTCGCCGGCGACATCGATCGTCGCCTGGATCGCGATCCGGTGCTGCGACTTGTTCGGTGCCTCCGGAAGATCCATCTTCGCGACGTCGGTGATCGGAAACGCCGAGAGGATCGCGAGCCCGTGCGTGCCGCCGGGAATCGATCGCGCGGGGACGTACACGAACCCGAACCCGAGCCGGTCCGCGAGCTGCTTGGTCCGCGACTCCACCTCCTCGGTGTACGCCTCGGTCTCCTGCACGAGGATCACGCCGGCCCGCGCGAGCTCGGGATCGGCGAGCAGCGCGGTCGCGAGCGCCTCCGGATCAGGTGCGTATTCGAGGTTGTACGTCACGATGCGCAGCGGATCGGTGGGCATCGCGCGATGCACGAGCTCCGGATCGCCGGCGACGCTCTCGGCGAGCAGTGGGCCGGAGACATCGTCGATCGATACCCACGGCGCGGGATCGGACATCCCGAGCCCACAGCCGCCGCACGCGAGGAGTGCGAGTACCTTCACAGCGACCACCCGAGGCTGAGTCCCATGCCGGGCGCGAACCGCGTGCCGAGCGACGCCATCGCGTAGACGCGGATCAGCACGCCGCGCCGGTACTCGTAGCCAACCGAGGTCTCGGCGGCGTACGAGGTGATCGACATGCCATCCCACTCCGGCACCGGCGACGGCGTGGAGCGATGCACGATCTGCGGTCCGAACTGGATGAACGCACGGTGCGCACCGCGCTCGAACGGATACGCGGCGACGTACGGCGACAGCGTCAGGTACCGATCACCGCCGAGCACGTAGTACGAGGCGACACCGCCGGCGGCGAACCGGTGCGCGAACTGATACTCGTACCCGGCGCCCCACAGTCCGCCTTTCCCGAGTAGCTCGAGATAGAGCGCGTGGTGCGCCTCCGACCGCGCGGGCAAGGTCGTCGCCGTGACCTGCGGCTCCGCGGCGACGGGCGACGTGATCGCCAGCGCGAGTGCAACACTGCTGGCGACGCGCCTCTGCGGTGACATCGAACGTCCAGGGTAGTCTGCCGACGAGGATCCGCAAGCGTCGCCTGAAATTTTCCTGTCGTGGGAGTACGTTGTATCGATATCTCTCATGCTGTTCGCGCAGGACGTACCGCTGGCGCCCCACACCACCCTCGGGCTCGGCGGGCCCGCGCGCCGGCTCGCGAAGGTCGAGAACGTCGACGATCTGAAGCAGGCGCTCACCGCCGCGGGCGATGAGCCCGTGCTCGTCCTCGGTGGCGGCTCGAACCTCGTCGTGCGGGACGGCGGCTTCCCCGGCACCGTGATCCAGATCGCGATCGCGGGCGTGAAGATCCGCGAGCACGGCGATCACGCGGTGGTCTCGGCGTTCGCGGGCGAATCGTGGGACGGCTTCGTGGCCCAGATGGTCGAGGCGAAGCTCTCGGGTGTGGAGTGCCTCTCCGGGATCCCCGGACTCGTCGGCGCCACCCCGATGCAGAACGTCGGCGCGTACGGGCAGGAGGTCGCCGATACGATCGCGCTCGTGCGCGTCCTCGACCGGAAGACCGGCGAGATCGAGTCGTTCGAGCCGGGCGACTGCGGCTTCGCGTATCGCACGAGCGCGTTCAAGGGCAGCGAGCGCTGGGTCGTGCTCGAGGTGCGGTTCAAGCTCGCGCGCTCCTCCGACAGCGCACCGCTGACGTACGCGGAGCTCTCGCGCGCGCTCGGCGTCGCCAACGGTGGCCGCGCTCCGCTCGCCGACGTGCGCTCCACCGTGATCGCGCTTCGTCGTGGCAAGGGGATGGTGGTCGATCCCGCGGATCCCGATTCGCGCAGCGCGGGCTCGTTCTTCATGAACCCGATCGTCGATGCCGAGGCGCTCGCGCTCCTCGAGGGAAAGCTCCCCGCCGGCACGGCGATGCCGAAGTTCCCGCAGCCCGATGGCCGCAGCAAGCTCAGCGCCGGCTGGCTGATCGAGCGCGCGGGGTTCACGAAGGGCCACGGCACCGGTGCCGCCGGCATCTCGTCGAAGCATGCGCTCGCGCTCGTCAACCGCGGCGAGGCCACGACGCGCGATCTCCTCGCGCTCGCCGAGGAGATCCAGGATGCCGTGCGTGCGCGCCTCGGGATCGACCTCGTGCCCGAACCCGTGATCGTCGGCATCGACTGAGTTAGAAAGGGCCCATGTCGCATCCATTCGCCGGCAAGCGCGTCGCGGTCGTGATCGGCGGCCTGTCGGCGGAGCGCGAGGTCTCGCTCAACACCGGCACCGGCGTGCTGGCCGCGCTCGTCGAGAAGGGCTGGGACGCCGTCGCGATCGACTGGACCGAGGGCACGAGCCTCGCGAAGCAGCTCGAGGCCTCTGGTGCGCACGTGGTGTGGAACGCGCTGCACGGTACGTGGGGGGAGGACGGCGCGGTGCAGGGCCTCTGCGCGTGTCTCCGCATCCCCTGCACCGGCTCGGGGATCCTCGCGAGCGCACTCGCGATGGACAAGGTGATGTCGAAGCGGATCTTCGAGAGCAACGGCCTGCCCACGCCGCGCTGGCAGCTCCTCGCCCACGATGGCCCCGCCGATGGCCGCGATGCCGATGCCGCGCTCGCCGCGTGGCCGCTCCCCTGCATCGTCAAGCCCGCGAACGAGGGCAGCTCGGTCGGCGTGTCGCTCGTCGAGCAGCGCGGCGAGCTCGCACCCGCGGTCGCCGACGCACGGAAGTTCCACGGCCCGGTGATCGTCGAGGACTACATCGCGGGCACCGAGGTGTTCGTCGGCATCCTCAACGGTCGCGTGCTCGGCTCCGTCGAGGTGCGCCCGAAGACGAAGTTCTACGACTACGAGGCGAAGTACAAGCGCACCGATACGCAGTACCTCGTGCCGCCGGAGCTCCCGGCCGCCGTCATCGCGCGCACGCAGGAGCTCGCGCTCGCCGCGTACGTCGCGCTCGGCTGCAGCGGGCACGCGCGCCCCGATCTACGGATCACCCCCACGGGCGAGCCGTTCGTCCTCGAGGTGAATACGCTTCCCGGCATGACGGCGACGAGCCTGTTACCGAAGATCGCGAAGTCGGTCGGCATGAGCTACGCGACCTTGTGCGAGGAGATCCTCGCGAGCGCGACGACGATCTGAGCCGCTCGTGCCGCGCTATTTCTTGCAGACCATCTCGTAGACCTTCGTCCACGTCTTGCCCTTGTCGGCCGACTGCTCACCCGAGAGCTTCAGCCCCTTGGCGTCCGACGTGTCGAGATGATCGCGGACCTGCACGGCCGGCCCGGCGCTCGCGAGCGCATCGAGGTTCCAGTCCATCTTGCCGTCCTTGATGCCGTCGCTCGTGCCGATCACCTGCGCGCCGCGGTTGTCGAGCAGCACGCGGCGCCACTTGCGCGAGTCGTAGGTGGCGAACGACTCGTACTTGAGCTTCGCCCCCTTGGTGCCCGGGCCGACCTTGGCCTCGAACGTGTCGTGGATCCAGAACCCGTCGAGGTCCGACCGGGTCTTCAAGGTCGCGGTCATCGGCGCCGGCGCCTCGGCGCCCAGGGTGGCGGTTCCCGTGCACTTCCAGCTACCGCTGACGATCTTGAGCAGGTCCGTGACTTCCTGCGGAATCTTGGCATCGGCGTCCGCCACCCCGCCCATCACCAGCAGCGCCAGGAACGTCTTCATCCCGGCACTATACGGCGAGTAAAAACTCGTGGAAACCTGTGGGCGTTCCGTGAGTCTAGTAGCTGTGCCCCTCCGTTCCTTCGCGGTGCTCGCCGCGCTCGCCGCGTGCGGCCCTCCGCCGCGCGGCCCGGTGAGCCCGCCCGATCCTGGGCCCGCTGCGCCGAAGGACGCGAGGCCGACGCCGGAGCCCGCGCGCGAGACGCCGGCGCAGAAGCCGCTGATCTCGATCAACTGGGACACCGTGCCGCTCGCGACCGAGGCGGATGCGAACGCGGTGTGGAAGCAGATCGCGGTGACCGGCGACGACTGGGAGGCCAAGCTCGACGAGATCCCGGTCGCGAACGCGGGACCGCTCGCGATCGCGCTGCTTCACGGCGGCAACTTCACCTGCGTGCCGCCGCAGCCGCCGAAGGACTGCGCCGGCCTCGTGCTCGATGTCGACGGCCCGGCGCCTACGGCCACGATGGCCGACCCGTGCCTCCGCCGCCTGCTCGCGCTGTGGTCGCTCGGCGCCCTCGATGACGACGACGTGCCGAAGGTCATCGACTCGCTGCGCGCGATCGCCGCGATCCCGCCGCCCGAGTCGCAGCTGGTGGCGGCCGCGATCCAGGCGGTGCCGGAGACCGATGGCGATCACCGGCTCGAGCTGCTCGCGATCGCGTTCAAGGCCGGGCAGCGCGATCTCGCGAACGGCCACGTCGGTTCGCTCGATGAGGCGCACCTCATCACCGCGATCCAGAAGTTCCACATCGACGGCGCGCTCGACGTGCTCGCCGCCGAGAGCCATCGCGCCGTGTTCCTCGCCGCGATCACCGACGAGGCGCTGGCCCCGAAGGCGCGCACCGAGGCGATCTCCGAGCTCGTCGCCACCGATCAGAAGCTGCCGAAGGATGCGTCCCTCGCGCTCACGACCGCCGTGAAGTCGAAGGACTGCTTCGTCGCCGCCACGGCCGCCCGCGCGCTCGAGCTGCGCGGCGACAAGCGGTTCGTGCCGAAGCGCCCGCGCGGCACCTCGCCCGACGCGCTGATGCGCCAGCTCTGCCTGCTCGCGAGCTACGAACGCATCCAGGGCAACGACGAGTCCTCGCTCCTGCCCGGCTTCGTGCCCGCGAAGGGCCTCGAGCACGTCCAGATCGCGTTCGACGCGCTGTCGGAGGTCGACACGGATGGCGATGGCGATCCGCGCACCGAGCGAACGGTGAACCTGATCCCGAAGGCCGAGCTGGTGGTCCCCGAGGTCGACGACATGATCCGTGCCTTCCGCCACTGCAAGGGCACCACGTGCAGCTCGGACGATCGCGACTTCCGGTTCGGTCTCAAGGCGGTCGGCGGCGAGCTCTGGCTGGCCTCGATCGAGATGGTCGATCGACCGCCCTGTCCCGGGCATTAAGCTTCATGATTCCGGGTCGTTGACCGGCCGTCATGGATCTTGGCGCTGGCTATGGCACCATCGTCCAGGTGACCCGCTGGATCGTCGCGATTGCCATGGCCGTCCTCGTCTCGAGCGCGGGCGGTGCCGACGCGCAGGCGTTCAAGCCGAAGAAGTCCACCCCGTCGAAGGGCGCCGCGCCCGCGAAGAAGTCCGCGAAGAAGGCGCCCGCCACGAAGAGTCGCGTGGTGACCTCCTCGAAACCCACGAAGAAGCGCACCTCGCGCGCCGCGGCGACCTCGGGTCGGCCGGATGATCTGACGCCGGAAGACGAGCCGAGCACCAGCAAGGCAGCGTCCAAGGACGATGACTACGTGCTGATCGAAGACGACGACGAGTAGCGATCCGAACGCCTGTTCAGGTCGGATACACAGGCCGTCGCTCGTCGGAAACCGGAGAGATCCGGAGTAGATCCAAAAAATTGCCCGGGTGATCTGCGCATGCCTATTTGCAGACCATGGATCGATCCCGGCGGGGGACCAAAGACGGGACGGCTCCGGCCGTTCCCGCGGCCTCTCGGCTGACGGTTCGCGGCAAGACCAAGAACCGCCGCCGTCCGGGATCTGTCTGGTCGCGCCTCCCTCGGCCGCGCACCATCGCCGATGCCTGCGGCCGTGCGGTCCGGCGCTCGCTGCCCGCGCTCGCAGCGACGGCCGGGATCACCGTGATCGGCGTCGGCGCCTGGGCCGGCTATCGGTTCGTGACCACCTCGGAGCGGTTCGCGATCACCTCGATCGAGGTCACCGGCGAGACCCACCTGAGCGCGGATCAGATCCGCGCGGCCCTCCCCGTGAAGCTCGGCGACAACGTGTTCGGCACCAACCTGGGATCCCTGGCCGATGCGCTGCGCGGCACGCCGTGGATCGCGACCGCGTCGGTCCACCGCGTCCTGCCGCACACGCTGGTCGTCGAGATCACCGAGCACGCTCCGGTCGCGATGGTCGATCTCGGCGAGCTCTACCTCGTCGATTCGACCGGCCATCCGTTCAAGCGCGCGCAGCTCGAGGCTGGTGACGGCGCGAACCTGCCCGTCATCACCGGCATCGACCGCGCGACCTACGAGGCCGAGCCCGCTCCGACCGCCGCCACGATCACCGCCACGCTCGCCGCGCTCGCGACCTGGCGCCAGGAGGCGTCGCGCCCCGCGATCGGCGAGCTCCACCTCGATGCCCACCACGCGCTCACGCTGCGCACGTACGAGCACGCCACCGCGATCCAGCTCGGCCCCCTCGGGCCGGAGCTGCCGGAGCGCATGCACACGTTCGATGCCGCGTGGGCCGAGCTCTCCGAGCCCGAACGTCTCCGCGCCCGCGCGATCCACGTCGACGCGCGCATCGACCAGGTCACCGTCGCTCTGAACACGACCCCGAAGGACTGAAGCACCCACATGGCCAAGACCAAGAACAGCGAGATCATCGTAGGCCTCGACATCGGCACCACCAAGATCGCCTGCATCGTCGGCGAGGTGACCGAGGACGATGGTGTGGACATCATCGGGATCGGAACCGCCCCGTCCAAGGGCATGCGCCGTGGCAACGTCGTCAACATCGACGCGACCGTGCAGTCGATCCGCGCTGCCGTCGACGAGGCGGAGAACATGGCCGGCTGCGAGATCTCGAGCGTGTACGCCGCGATCTCCGGCCCGAACGTCCGCGGGATCAACAACAACGGCATCGTCGCGATCAAGGACAAGGAGATCCGCGCGAACGACATCGCGCGCGTCCTCGAGCAGGCGAAGGCCGTCGCGATCCCGATGGACCGCGAGGTGCTCCACGTCCTCCCGCAGCAGTACCTGGTCGACGATCAGGACGGCATTCGCGATCCGCTCGGCATGGCCGGCGTGCGGCTCGAGGCGAAGGTGCACATCGTCACCTCGCTGGTGTCGTCGGTGCAGAACGTGATTCGCTGCGCGAACCGCTGCAACCTGCAGGTCGCCGACATCGTGCTCGAGTCCCTCGCTGCCTCGGAGGCGTGCCTCGAGGATGACGAGAAGGAGCTCGGCGTGGCGCTCGTCGATATCGGCGGTGGCACGTGCGACATCATGGTCTACGCCGACGGCGCGATCGTGCACACCAGCGTGATCGAGCTCGGCGGCGAGCGCGTCACCAACGACATCGCCACGCTGCTCCGCACGCCGCTCGAGGCGGCCGAGAAGCTGAAGCGCAAGTACGGCTGTGCGTGGCGCGAGCTGGTCGAGATGGGCGAGATGATGGAGGTCCCGTCGACAGGTGGCCGCGGCGCGCGCACGATGCCGCGCCACAAGCTGGTCGAGGTGATCGAGCCGCGCATCGAGGAGATCTTCGAGTACGTGAAGAAGGATCTGATCCGCTCGGGCTACTACGACGCGCTCGCCGCGGGAGTGGTGCTCACCGGCGGCGCGACCGTGATGGAGGGTGTGGCCGAGATCGCCGAGCAGGTGCTGAGCGTGCCGACCCGGCGCGCCTCGCCGCTGCGGATCGGCGGCCTCGTCGATGTGGTCCGCTCGCCGAGCTACTCGACCGGCGTGGGCCTCGTGATGTTCGGCGCCCAGCAGGGCCGCAGCGTCCAGCTCCCGAGCCGTGGCGAGGATCGTCCCGGGATGTTCAAGCGCGCCTGGAGCCGCCTCGCGGAGATGTTCTGATGGCTGACTCGCGATCGCTCCTGCGCCCCGCTCAGCTGCTTCTGCTGGTCAAGGAGCTGCGGAAGGTCGAGGGCTCGGCGGAGACGGTGGAGGCCGAGTCGCGGCTCGAGATCGTCGAGGGGATCGAGGTGTTCGAGCGCGAGCACGGCTCCGGTCAGATCCTCGGCGGTTGAGCGCGCGAACCGTGTAGGGTTCCACGCATGACGCGTGCGGTGGTGATCCTCGGCCTACGACGCGACGACTCCTTCATGGAGGGCGCGCGCCAGCGAGCGGCCGTGATGGGAAGGAAGAGTCGTGGAACCTCACGCCGTACCGGATCGGGATGATCGTCGGCTCGGTGCTGACCCTGATCTTCATCCTCGGGGCGCTGTGGAAGCGCCGCCCCCACGCACCGAAGTGAGCTACTTGCAGATCGGCAGCGCGGGCCCGGCGTAGAGCGAGCCGGTCTTCGGATCGATCTGGGCGGTCGCCGCGGGGTGGTCGAGCACGACGAGGATCCGATCGAACCAGGCGGTCGCCATCGCGACGCGGCCCGGCATGGTGAACGGCGTGGTCACCGTCATCGTTTTCCCGTCGACGACGGCGAGCTTGTTGCCCTTGAACACCGCAGCGCTGGCCGCATCGATCACCGTCAGGTCCCAGCCCGGCTCGCCCGCGGTCGTGGTCACCCCTGTCACGAGGTCGAGAAGCGTCCACGCCTGGCCACCGGCGCCGCGAAACATCACGTGCGTATCGCCCAGGTGCTGCGCCTCGGCCGCCTCGACGGTGGTCGGATAGCTCGCGACGACGGCCTTCGCCGTGAGGTCCCAGCTCACGACCTTGTCGGCGTAGAACACGGTCAGCCGCTTGGAGCTCGGGCTCGTCGCGCTCGTGCGCAGGCCGGCCTCGAGCGACGCGGGGACGGCCGCGCTGGGACGGAGCGCATCGGCGGCGGCCCTGCGCCCCGCCTCGGTCGCGGCGACCTCCGCCGGGCCCGTCGCCTTGCCGTCGCGGTTCAAGGTCAGGCAGCGATCGCCCCAGCACGCGTGTGCGATCACCCCATCGACCGATGCGATGCCGGCGCCTGTGGAGGAGATCTCTCCCGGCAAACACGTCGCCGCGGGAGGCGTCGCCGATTTTTTCGACGAGCACGCGACGAGAACGGCGAGAACGGCCCAGCGAGTTGTGCTCATCGAACCCACATCGTGGTCTGAAAAATGCGCAGACGCGGCGAGACCGCAACAAAAAGTTGCCCCCCCTCTATGGTCACTTTCATATGGGGTCCATGGCACTCATCGAATTCGACGACGTCAGTCACGCAAAGATCCTCGTCATCGGAGTCGGCGGCGGCGGAGGGAACGCGGTCAACACGATGATCAGCGGGAACCTCGATGGCGTCGAGTTCGTCGTGGCAAACACCGACCTCCAGGCCCTCGAGGCCAACATGGCCCCCCACAAGATCCCGCTGGGCAGCTCGCTGACCAAGGGCCTCGGCGCCGGCGCGAACCCCGAGGTGGGTCGTCGCTCGGCCGAGGAGTCGATGCAGCAGATCGCGGATCTGATCAGCGGCGCCGACATGGTGTTCGTCACCGCCGGCATGGGCGGTGGTACGGGCACGGGTGCGGCCCCGGTGATCGCGCAGATCGCCCGCGACTGCGGCGCGCTGACGGTCGGTGTGGTGACCAAGCCGTTCGGGTTCGAAGGCAAGAAGCGCGCGAAGCAGGCCGTCGAAGGCATCGAGCGCCTCAGCGCCGCCGTCGATACGCTGCTGGTGATCCCGAACAACCGCCTCCTCGCGCTGGTTGGCGCGCAGACCTCGATGGTCGAGGCGTTCCGCAAGGCGGACTCGGTGCTGCTCAACGCGGTCCAGGGCATCAGCGATCTGATGACCGTCCCGGGCCTCGTCAACGTCGACTTCGCCGACGTTCGCACCATCATGAAGGACATGGGCCGCGCGCTCATGGGCTCCGGCATCGGCACCGGCAAGCGACGCGCGCAGGAAGCCGCCGAGATGGCGATCAGCTCGCCGCTGCTCGAGGACGTCAACATCGAGGGCGCGACGGGCATCCTGATCAACATCACCGGTGGCCCGGACCTCACGCTGCACGAGGTCAACGAGGCGTCGTCGCTGATCGAGGCCGCTGCGCACGAGGACGCGAACATCATCTTCGGCTCGGTGATCGATCCGAACCTGTCCGAGGAGATCCGGATCACGGTGATCGCGACCGGCTTCGATCGCGAGGCGAAGACCCAGATGCTCGTCCCCGAGACCAAGACGCAGGTCCAGGTCCCGGCGGCCATCGGCGGTCGCCGCCTCTCGGCCTCGCAGATCCAGCTCCCCTACGATGTCTCGACGCAGATCACGAAGGAGTACCCGGCCCCCCTTCCGCCCGCGCGCATGGCTCGCGCCTCGGCGCAGGTGATGGAAGAGCCCGAGATCGACGTCGAGTGGGACGAGCGCGAGGGAATGCACGAGGCCGCCGCGGTCGAACGCGCGTTGACCGAGCTCTCGAACCCGATCCCCGGCGACGCGTCGATGCTCGCCTCCGGCTCCGGCCCGGCGCCCGTCGATGGCGCGCCGCTGGTGCAGCCCGAGCGCAAGCGCGCGCAGTCCCGCCCGAGCATGAAGGCCGTGCTCTCCGGCGAGATCGATACCGACAACGAGCTCGACGTTCCGGCGTTCATCCGCCGCCACGGCGCGCACTCGTAACGAACGATTCGGGGCCCGGCGCCACCAGGCGCGCGCATCACCCGGTGCGAGGGCCGGTGACGACAATCCACTCTCGCTGACCTCACCTCAGCGGCGAATCGAGGCCCCCGTCCTGGGGCCTCGGCCGTTTTCGGCGATGGGACAGTGAGTTCACGTCGGAGCGCTCGTTCTCCCGCTCGCACAGTGCGATGCACGGGCATGCGAAATCTCGTTCCATCGACGCTCCTCGGCCTCTGCCTCGCGCTCGGCACCGCCGCCGCGCAGCCCGCCCCCGCCCCCGCCGCCGCGATGCGGAAGGCGCCGCCGCCGGTGGCGACAAAGACGCAGCTGACCTGGTACGGCCACGCCGCTTTCAAGATCGAGACCCCGAGCGGCAAGACGCTCCTCGTCGATCCCTGGATCACGAACCCGTCGAACCCGACCGGCAAGGACGACGTCAAGACCGTCAAGGCGGACCTGATCCTCGTCACGCACGGCCACTTCGATCACATCGGCGATGCGACCGACATCGCGAAGCGCACGAGGGCGAAGCTCGTCGCCACGTTCGATCTCGGGAACGCGATCGTTGCCGGTGGCTTTCCGAAGGATCAGTTCGGGATGGATACCGGCGGCAACTTCGGCGGCACGCTGAGCCTGCTCGACGGTGAGGTCTCGATCACCTTCGTCCCCGCCGTCCACAGCTCGAACCTCGGCGAAGCTCCCAACGTCAAGCCGGGCGGAAATCCGGGCGGCTTCGTGATCGCCATCAAGGGCGGCCCGACGCTCTATCACACGGGTGACACCGACGTGTTCGGCGACATGGCGCAGATCGGAAAGTTCGCCAAGATCGATCTCATGCTCGCGTGCATCGGCGATCACTTCACGATGGGCCCGGATCGCGCGGCCGAGGCGGTGAAGCTGGTCAAGCCGAAGTCCGTCGCCGGCATGCACTTCGGCACGTTCCCGGCGCTGAGCGGAACGCCCGCGGCGTTCGCGACCGCACTCAAGAAGGCCGGCGTCCGCACGAAGGTCGTCGAGCTGAAGATCGGCGCGACGATCCCCCTGTAGTCGTTACTCGGGCTGCGGCTGCTGCGCGCACTGCACGTCGGACACGCACTCGCCCTGCTTCGACGAGCACTCCATCCGGTTGCCGTTCTCGTAGACCGGCTTGCCGTCATCGGCGGCGATCGGGTTGGACTTGCAGCAGCAGGTCTCGCTCGCGCTATCCGAGCCCTCGGTCGCGCCGGGCTCGATCTTCTTCTTCGTCGGTCCGCTGCAGGCGATGATGCCGAGCGTGAGGGTGGCGGCGGCGACGAGCGAGGCGAGGGTGCGCATGGCTCGTCGTACCACAGCTTCGGAGACGGGTCCTACCAGGTGACCGAGAGGCTCGACTGGAACAGCATCGAGCGATCCGTGTACGTCGTCTCCTCCATCATCGGCGCCGGGCGACAGCTCGAGCCACCGCGGCAGATCGATGCGAGGCCTTGCTCGTGCGGCGCGAACGCCAGTCGCCAGCCGAGGAACCACCCGATGCGCCGCGGAAATCCGATCGGCTCCTGCAGCCGGTGGTCGAGCTCGATACCGAAGCCGACCTGTCCCTCCGCGTGCTTCGTGTCGTCGGGCACCACGCGGTCGGCCTGGTTGTAGCCCGGGCGGAACCAGCGGTTCCACGCCACGCCCGCGCCGCCCTCGACGTAGACCGAGAGCAGCGAGTTGCCGCCGACCACGGTGGGGCCGATCCGGATGACATCGAAGCGAGCGATCACGCCGAGCCGATGACCATCGCCGAGCCGAAGGCTCGACGGTCCGCGCTCCTGGAACTGGAGATATGCGTACTCGCTCTCGACCGCGAGCCGCCCCCAGCGCTGTCCCACCGCGGACGACAGACCGACGGCCGTGGCGTCGAGCCGCTCGGTGTGGACGGTGCCCACGACGGTACCGAGCCGCGCGGTCGTACCCTTCGTGACGTGGGGCGCCATGGGGTCCTCGACGTAGTCGCTACGTGCCGGCTCGGCCCATGCGACACCGGATCCTGTGAACCCCAGGCACACGAGCACTGGCGTCCAGCGCGAGATCGATAGCTTCTCTCTCACTGCGAGAGAGGCGGTGCAGATCACGTACCGGCGAGGCTCGCGTCGAGCGCACGGCGCATCGCGTCGACGGGCGCCGGCACCTTGAGCCACGCCGTGAACGCGCGCGCCCCCTGGTGGACAAGCATCGCGCGGCCATCGAGCGTGGAATAACCAGCCGCCTTCGCTCGCTCGAGCAAGATCGACGGCCGGTGGTAGATCAAGGTGGACACCCACGCGCCTTCGGGCAACGCGTCGAGGGGAATCTGGTCGACCTGCGCGGCCTCGTCGGTGCCGAGGCTGATCGACGTGCAATCGACGACGAGATCCGCGCGCGACAGACAGTCGCGAAGCTGCTCGGGAGTCCACGGCCACGCGCGCGCCCAGGTGACCTTCTCCGGGCGCCGTGCGACGACTTCGATCGCGCGGCCACCGCGCATCGCATAGGCCACCGCGCGCGCCGCGCCGCCGGCACCGAGGATCACGGCGCGCTTGCCCTTCGGGGCGTAGCCGGCCTCGACGAGCCCGTCGAGGAATCCGCCTTCGTCGGTGTTGTGGCCGATCAAGCGCTTCGGATCCTCCTCGTCGCCAAACACCAGGCAGTTGACCGCGCCGATCGCCTTGGCCGCCGGCGAGAGCTCGTCGCAGAGCGCCGCCGCGGTGAGCTTGTGCGGGATGGTGACGCTCGCACCCACGCAGTGCGAGGCGCGCAGGCCGGTGACCACCGCCGCGAGATCCTCGGGACGCACCGGGATCGGAACCATCACCGCGTCGA
The DNA here is from genome assembly GCA_038203335.1 of Haliangiales bacterium. Taxonomy (GTDB): domain Bacteria; phylum Myxococcota_A; class Polyangia; order Haliangiales; family Haliangiaceae; genus JABFXX01. The sequence continues at coordinate 16,160 of JBBRED010000128.1, forward strand.
CGCCGAGCTCCGCGTACGCGGCGTTCAGCATCTGCGGGCTCCGCGAATGCTCGACCGGCCAGCCGAGCACGGCGGTGAGGCGGGTGGTGCCGGTGATCACGTGTCGACTCCGTCGACGGTGACCGTCAGGCTGCCCTGCGCGACCTTCACGGTCAGGCGATCACCGGCGGCGACGGCGCTCGCATCGCGCACGATCGCATCGCCCTTCGAGACCATCGCGTATCCGCGATCCAGCACCGCGAGCGGTGACAGCGCGTGAAGCTGGGCGGCGAGTCGACCGAGCTCCGCGCGACGACGATCGAGGCTCCGCCGGATCGCCGCCTCGCCGCGCGCGACGAGCTTCGCGTGATCCTGGCGGCCGCGCGCGATCCGCGGCCCGGGGTGCGTGGCGAGCAAGCGGCGCTCGAGCTCGGCGAGCTGGCCGTATCGCACCTGCAACCGCGCGCGTGGATGCAGCGCCGCGAGCCGCTGCTGCAGGGCGTGGAGCTGCGCACGCGTCATCGAGAGCGCCCGTTCGCCGCGGTTGTGCAGGCCGTAGGTCGCGCGATCGAGATCCTGCCGCGCGCGATCGAGCAGGTGATGGATCTCGCGATCGAGGCGCCGCCGCTCCTTCGTCAGCACGTCCGCGATCGCCGCGCCGTCGGCAACGGCGAGCTCGGCGGCGGCGGTGGGCGTCGACGCGCGCGCATCCGCGGCGAGATCGGACAGCGAGAGATCGGTCTCGTGACCGACGGCGCTGATCACCGGCACCGGGCAGCGCGAGATGGTGCGCACCACGCGCTCGTGGTTGAAGGCCGAGAGATCCGTCGCCGCGCCACCGCCGCGCCCGATGATCACAACGTCCACGCCGGCGCGCACGACCATCGCCATGCCGTTGACGAGCTGGTTCGGTGCCCCCGGCCCCTGCACCGCGCAGTCCGCGATCAGGATCGGCGTCGGCATCCGCCGCTGGATCGTGCGGATGATGTCGTGCACCGCGGCGCCCGTCCGCGAGGTGACCACGCCGATCCGCGTCGGAAACCGCGGCAGCGGACGCTTCTTGTCGGCCGCGAACATCCCCTCGGCGGCGAGCTTCGCCTTGAGCTGCTCCAGCGCGAGCGCCTCCGCGCCGAGGCCCGCGGGCTCTGCGAAGTCGGCGTACAGCTGCAGCTTGCCGTCCCGGTCGTAGACCCCGAGCCGGCCGCGCACGCGCAGGCGCTGCCCCGCCTCGACCTTGAACCGGAGCCGCTGCGCGTCGCGGCCCCACATCACGGCGGGTAGCACGCAGTCCTTGTCGCGGAGCGAGAAATACAGGTGCCCGGAGGCCGGCTGAGACACCTGCGTCACCTCGCCCTCGAGCCACAGCAGCCCCAGCTCCTCGACGGCACGGCCGGCGAGCCGGACCACCTCGGCGATGCCGAATGGGTGCTCGCGACTGCTCGGCGCCCGCTCCGAAGTGCCCACGGCGCCAACGTATCTCGATTCCCCGCAACCGGGGTGGGTGGCGCGTTGTCGATCACCACGATAGGATGCCGATCGCTTCCGCCATGGCAGAGTCCACGTCAGTCGAGGAACCCGGCGCGCCCATCGCGCGCGACGCGGTCGATCCCGATCTGATCAAGCTGAAGCGCGCACGCCCGAAGGTCGGCGTCATCACCGCGCTCGGCGTGGTGTTCCTGTGCGTCGTGTTCCTCCTGCGCCTCAACGGCGACCGGACGTTCGCCGGGAGCGGCGACCCGGAGAAGGTCACGGTCGACCAGGTGCTCGCAGGCAATGTCGGCACGGACAAGTACGTCACGCTCGACGCGGAGCCGCTGATGTCGCACGCGATCCGCACCAGCGTGCAGAAGGGCGGCCTCGGCCTTCGCGTCGTGCCGGTGCGCGGTAGCGGCGAGAAGCTGTGGCTCGTGATCGACGGCAACGGCTGGGACCAGCCGGTCACCACCGGCTACCTCGGCCGGCTGCGCGCGCTGTCGGCGCTGCCATTCGCGAAGGCGGTCGACGAGTACGCCACCGCGCATCCCCGCCCGATGTTCGCCACCGCCGCCGCCACGCGCGCAGGCTTCGCCGCGGGCAAGGTCTCGATGGTCTCCGGCGAGGCGATCACCGTCGGTGATGCCGACGAGGTCGCGCTCGATGTCGTCGATCCGAACAGCGCGCTGATCGTCGCCGCCCTCAACGAGCGCTTGCCCACCGCCGAGGCGTGGACCGCGGCGATGACCGCGGCCGGCATCACGATGGGCCCCGCGATCCCGCCGCCGACCGGCGTGTCGGACCAGATCCGCTACGAGGTCAAGGACGCCGGCGCCGTGGCCACCACCACCACGAAGCTCGAGGCCGCGCAGCTGTGGGCCGCGCGCGTCGAGCCCGTCACGCACCACTACAAGACCACGTGGAGCGCGATGAAGACGTCCTCGGCCGCGGGCTTCACCGTCGCGTCCGGCGTCACCATCCCCGACGCGGATCTCGATCTGATCGGCATCTACTCGTCGCGCGGCGTGCCCGATGGCGCGTACGCGCTGATCTCCGGCGAGAAGCCCGCGGACTACTGGCACGTGCTTCCGATCTCGATCGGTCTCGCCGTGATCGGCCTGCTGTTCCTGTGGGCGCTGATCCGCGCGGTCAAGCGCGACATCCTGCCGACCCGCGCAGCGACCTGAGCTACGCTCCGCACCGGTGGCGGAGGATCCGAAGGCAGTCTCGAACACGACGGTCGATGGTCGACCGACGCCGCTCGATCCGCCGACCATTCCCGGGACGATGCAGATGCCCGGCGGCCACGCGCCCGCGGCGGAGATGGCGCCCGCGATGGCGACGGTACGCGGCGACGCCGCTCCGCCGACCAGCGCGCCACCCGCGATGCCGCCCGCACGCTACGTGATCGGCGACGAGATCGCCCGCGGCGGCATGGGGCGCGTCGTCGAGGCCACCGACACCACCCTCGGCCGCGTGGTCGCGCTCAAGGAGGCGCTGTCGCTCGATGCGGATTCGCTGCGCCGGTTCGCGCGCGAGACCCGGATCACCGCGCGGCTGGAGCATCCCGCGATCGTGCCGGTCCACGACGCCGGCATCGGCCCGAACGGCGCGCCGTATTACGTGATGCGCAAGATCGGCGGCAAGCCGCTCGAGAGGTTCGTCGCCACCGGCGAGACCCTGGAGTCCCGGCTCGCACTGGTACCGCACATGGTCGCCGCGGCGAACGCGATCGCGCACGCGCACGAGCGCGGCATCGTTCACCGCGACATCAAGCCGTCGAACATCCTCGTCGGAGATCTCGGCGAGGTCATCGTGATCGACTGGGGTCTCGCGAAGGCGATCGACGAGGTCGAGGAGGAGGTCGGCGGCCCCGTGCTCGTCGATCCCGACGACTCGCTGAAGACCCGCGCCGGCATCGTCTACGGCACGCCCGGGTTCATGGCGCCGGAGCAACTCCGCGGCAAACCGGTCGACGCGCGCTGCGATGTCTACGCGCTCGGCGCCACGCTCTACCACCTGCTGTCGCGCAAGCCGCCGCACCACGCGCTGACCGCCGACGCGATGATGAAGGCCGCGGTCAACGCGCCGCCCACGCCGATCGGCGAGCTGGTCACCGGCATCCCGCCCGAGCTGTCGACGATCATCGACAAGGCGCTCGCCCACGATGCGGACCAGCGCTACCAGAACGCCCGCGAGCTCGCGGAGGATCTGAACCGGTTCCTCACCGGCCAGCTCGTCGCCTCGCACCACTACACGCCGCGCGAGCGCGTCACGAGGTTCGTCAAGAAGCACAAGGTCCCGGTGATCGCCGTGGCGCTCGCGACGTTCGCGCTGATCGTCGGCGGCTGGGTCGCGTACCTCAAGGTCGCGAACGAGCGCGATCGCGCGGATGCCTCGGCCGCCGAGGCCCATCGCGACAAGGAGACCGCCGAGCTGCAGAAGGCGCTCGCCGAGCAGCGCAACGAGAAGCTGACGCTCAGCCAGGCGTGGATCGTGACGGACACCAATCCCACGCTCGCGATCGCGATGGTCAAGCCGCTCGCCGAGAAGCACTGGCGCGAGGTCCGCTCGATCGGCGCCGCCGCGCGCGCCGGGGGCGTGGCGTGGAGTCTGCCGGCGTCGCCGTCCACCGCGTCGCTCGAGATGAGCCTCGACGGAACGCTCGCCCTCGGGGCCGGCGATGACGGCGTGGTGCGGCTCTACGATCTCGGCAAGCGCACCGCGCAGACGATCGCGGAGACCGGCACGAAGGTGCTCGCGCGGTTCGCCGATCAGGAGCGAAAGATCGTGCTGTGGAGCGGCACCAAGCTGAGCGTGATCGACCGCGTCGGAAGCGGCCGCCGCGATCTCACCGTGCCGACGGCGATCCACGATCTCGAGCTGGTCGGGATCACCGCGTACTGGACGGACACCGACGGCGGGTTGTGGCAGCTCGATCTCGCCGGCACCCAGCCGCTCCAGATCGCGCAGGACCAGAAGATCATCGAGATCGCACCGTCGCCCGATGGCCGGTGGATCGCGCTGTGGGCCGAGAATGACCTGCTGCTGCTCGATCGCACGCAGCCGCAGG
>JBBRED010000129.1:0-20496 GCA_038203335.1 Haliangiales bacterium
GTCGACGTGCTCGACGTCGATCCACTCGGCTTCGGCCCGCTCCGCGTCAGCTCCACGATCCCGCTGGTGTGGATGCCGTGGCAGCGCCAGGTGCTCGATCCGTTCCTGCTGCCGCCGGAGCTTCCGGAGACCCAGCTCGCCGAGCTCGCCGAGTACGCGATGAGCTTCGTCAAGCGCAACGGCTATGACCTGCTCGACACGCTGCTCGATATCAACCAGACCATCTTCCGCGAGTACGCGTACAAGCAGGGCGTCACCACGGTGGCGACCACCGCGTTCGACGTGTACTCGAGTCGGACCGGTGTGTGCCAGGACTTCACGAACGTGATGATCTGCCTCGCCCGCCTGCTCGGTGTCCCCGCGCGCTATGTGTGCGGCTACATCTACACGGGGCCGAAGGCCGTGAACACCGTGCAGTCCGAGGCGTCGCACGCGTGGGTCCAGCTCTACCTGCCGCAGGTCGGCTGGAAGGGATTCGATCCCACGAACGGCATCCTCACGCAGACCGATCACGTGCGCGTGGCCGTGGGCCGCAACTATATCGACGCGACGCCGACGAGCGGAACGATCTTCGTCGGCGGTGGCGGCGAGACGCTGTCCGTGGACGTCAGGGTCGAACCGAGAAGCTGATGGACATTCTCAACCTCCACGAGCTCGAGGCGCTGGCGAAGGAGAAGCTCCCCCGGCTCGCGTGGGACTACTACTCCTCGGGCGCCGACGACGAACGCTGCCTCCGCCGCAACATCGACGCGTACGAGCGCGTGCTGCTCCACTACCGCGTGCTCGTCGACGTGGCGCACCGCTCGCTCACCACCACCGTGCTCGGCGAGACCCTCGCGATGCCGATCGCCGTGGCGCCGACCGCGTTCCATCGCCTCGCGCATCCCGACGGTGAGCTCGCCACCGTGCGCGGCGCCGGCGACGCGGGCACGCTGTTCATCCTCTCGACGCTGTCGAACACCCGGGTCGAGGACGTGGTCGCCGCCGCGAGCGGCCCGGTGTGGTTCCAGCTCTACGTCTACAAGAACCGCAAGGCCACCGAGGCGCTGGTCCAGCGCGTCGAGGCCGCGGGCTGCCGCGCGCTCGTGCTCACCGTCGATGCGCCGCTCCTCGGCCGCCGCGAGCGCGACGTCAAGAATCGGTTCGGCCTGCCGCCCGAGCTCGGTGTCGAGAACCTGCACGCCGCGGGATATTCTCCGGTGCCGTCGACGGGCCAAGAGTCGGGCCTCGCCGCGTACTTCGCCGACCTCCTCGATCCCGCGCTGACCTGGGATGCGCTGCCGTGGCTGCGCTCGATCACGAAGCTGCCGATCCTCGTGAAGGGCATCGTCCGCGCCGACGATGCGGTGCGCGCGATCACGAACGGCGCCGCCGGCATCGTGGTCTCGAACCACGGTGGTCGCCAGCTCGATGCCTCGCCCGCCACGATCGACGTGCTGCCCCGGATCGTCGACGCGGTCGCCGGTCGGGGCGAGATCCTGCTCGACGGCGGCATCCGACGCGGATCCGACGTGGTCAAGGCGATCGCGCTCGGTGCGAAGGCCGTGCTCGTTGGTCGCCCGATCCTGTGGGGCCTCGCCGCGCACGGGCGTGAGGGCGTCGCGGGTGCGCTCGCCGTGCTGCGGCGCGAGCTCGATCTCGCGATGGCGCTGTGCGGCTGCGCGAGTATCTCGACGATCACGCGCGACCTGGTCGCCCCGTGATCTGGACGGTGCTCGGGACCCTGGGCATCGTCGCTGCTTCCATCATCGCCGGCATGTGGGCGGATCGCCGATGGACGCTGCTGCCGGGCAAGGAGCACTACCAGCTCGCACGCGGCGAGCAGCCGCGGTTGCCCGGCCACGTCGCCGGCGGGGAACCGGCGACCGCGATCGCGGCGTCGATCGGAGACATCGAGCGCCTTCGCCGCATCCAGAAGTGCCCGCGCTGCAAGGTCGCCCTCGACTCCGCCGCCGACGACACCGCCACGTTCGAGGGCGACGTGCTGCGGATCCTGCGGTTCACCTGTCCGCGCTGTCACGGGATGCGCAGCGTCCACGTGCGCGAGGTACACTGAGACGGTATGGGTGCCGACGATCCGTTGATCGGTAAAACGATCGAAGGTCGCTACGTCCTCCAGCGACGGATCGGCCGCGGCGGCATGGGCGTGGTCTACGAGGCGGAGCACGCGGCCCTCGACCGGCGCGTCGCGGTCAAGCTGATCGCCGCGCAGCAGGGATCCGAGGGGTTCCTGACCCGGTTCCGCCGCGAGGCGAAGCTCGCGAGCCGCATCACGCACGAGCACCTCGTTCACATCTACGACGTCGGCATCGATCTCGATACCGGCGCCGACTTCATCGTCATGGAGTACGTCGAGGGCAAGGATCTCGGCAAGGAGCTCGAGGCCGGGCCGATGGGCTTCGCGCGCGTGATCTCGATCGGGAAGCAACTGCTCCACGCGCTGCACGCGATCCACGAGAGCGAGATCGTCCATCGCGACATCAAGCCGACGAACGTCATGCTGACCACGCGCTCCGGCGAGCGCGACTTCGTGAAGCTGATGGACTTCGGCATCGCACGCGCGGTCGGCGACGCGAGCCTCACCGTCACCGGTCACGTGATGGGGACGCCGAGCTACATGTCGCCCGAGCAGCTACGCGGGCAAGAGGTCGATCGCCGCAGCGACCTGTACGCCGTCGGCATCACGCTGTTCGCGATGATCGCCGGGCGCCTGCCGTTCGATGGCAACACCGCGCTGCTCGCCGGGCAGCACGTGTTCCAGCCGCCACCCTCGCTCGCGAAGCTGCGGCCCGGCACGCCACCCGCGCTGGTCGCCGCCGTGGAGCGCGCGCTCGCGAAGGCACCCGGAGATCGATTCCCCGACGCTCTCGCGTTCGCAAAGGCGCTCGATGGCGAGCCGCCCATCGCCGAGACCCCGAAGGTCGATCCGAGGAGCGCCCCCACCGTGAACGAGCGTCCGCCGTCGCGAGCGCGCACACCGATCGTCGGCGGCGTGCTGGTCGCGCTCGCCGCTCTCGCCGCCGTGATCTGGTTCGTCCAGCGGCCGCCGGCCATCTCCGCACCGCCGACGGTGGTCGCGAAGTTGGCGCCGCCTCCGCTCGCACCGGGCGATGCGGCGGTGATGATCGATACGGGGATCGATGCGGTCGAGGTCGCCGGCGGCCCGGATACGCCGCTGGTCCCGACGACGAACACGCCGCCTGACCGACGCCCCAAGCCGGCGATTCCGGCGGATGCCGGGCCGGCGCAGGCCTGCCACTGCATCCCCACGAACGCGGCCGACGTGATCGGCCTGTGCGCCACCAAGGGCGCCTCGCTGTGCCGGTGCGATGCGGCGAGTGGCGCGTCCCTGTGCCCGACGCCACTCGTGATCCGCGAGAGGTGCAGCGACTTCGAATGCGGTCCGTGGTGCAGCGAGCGCCAGTACACGAGCTACCACCTGCCCGGCCGCGCCGATGATCCCTGCTCGGGGTTCGCGGTGCCGCGGTACGGCGCGCCCGATCCCGAGCGCAAGACCGGCCACCTCGAGTGTGACGTCTGCGCCGGCTCGAAGCTCGACGCGTTCAAGGGCCACGATGGCGAGCCGTGCTCCGGCTTCTACTGGCGCACCGGCGAGACGAAGACCGGCAAGCTCGCGCACTGCCAGTGATAAGGTCGGCGCGCGATGGCACTCCCCGCGACGCTCCGACGGTTCACGATCTCGCTCAACGATTCCGATCGGGACATCTACGAGCAGCTCGACTGGCGCGTGCCGCAGCACCCGTCGGAGAGCGAGCGATACCTGGTCGCGCGGGTGATCGCACGCGCGCTCGAGCACGCCGAGGGCCTCGAGTTCTCGAAGGGCGGCGTGTCCGATGACGAGGAGCCCGCGCTCGTCCAGCGCAACCTGCGCGGCGAGCTGCAGGCGTGGATCGAGGTCGGCTCGCCAACTCCCGACCGCCTCCACAAGGCGAGCAAGGCCGCGCGGCGCGTGGTGGTCTACGCGTGGAAGAACGTCCCCGCGCTCGCCGAGGCGATCGCCGAGCGCAAGATCCACCGCGCCAGCGAGCTCGTGATCCGCGCGTTCGATCCCGACATGCTGGATCGGGTGGCGACCACCCTGGATCGCAACAACACCTGGGACCTCGCGATCACCGGTGGGCAGCTCTACCTGACCATCAACGGGGCGCTGTTCGAGGGCGCGATCGAGCCCGTTCCACTCCCGTAGCTGGGTGTCAGACGGATCCCGTACACAGGGGCCGTGCGGATCTACTTCGTCGGCAGTCACGCGACCGGAAAGACGACCCTTTGCCGCTACGTGAGCCGGCGCTACGGCTTGCCGATGATCAGCGAGGTCGCCCGCGCGGTGCTCGCCGAGATGGAGACCGGCCTCGATGCCCTGCGCACCGACATGGACCTGGTCGCCGAGTACCAGGAGCGCGTGTTCGCCCGCCAGGTCGCCGTCGAGAAGCTGCACGCCGGCAAGTTCGTGTCGGACCGCGCGTTCGACAACCTCGCGTACGTCGCCGAGCACACCACGAACGCGGCCACGATGATGAACGACGCCCGGTTCCGCGACTACATGAAATGGGTCAGCGAGGGCGTGGTGTTCTTCCTGCGACCGCATCAGTCGCTCCTCAAGGACGATGGGGTGCGCGCTGGCGTCTCGTGGGACTCGGTCCTGCGCATCGACGGCATGGTCAAGCTCATGCTGGAGCAGCATCGAATCAGCTACTTGCCGCTCGAGAGCGTCTCGATGCAAGAGCGGGTGCGGACGGTCGAGTTCGTGCTGTCGCGGTGCGGCCTGGCCGTGCCGGAGATCAAGCCACGGACCCGCGCCCAGACCATCCCGCCGGTTCCGACCACGCCCGATATCCTCAAGGCCAGCATCGAGTCCTGGCCGTACGCCCTCGTGGACGGCGGCGACCACGACGCGTAGGGGTGGCAACTCGAGTTGCCGTTGCGGGATCGATCCGCGCTGTGTATGAAGGTGGGAACAAGTCCTCGCCTGCCATGCAGTACAGCGTAAGAACCCGCCGCCGCCTCCGCCCTTCCACGGGCGATCAGACGCGTGCAGCCGCCGCGGCCACGGCGGTCATCGAGCGCGAGATCGCGGATGGTACCGGAGCTACGCGGCGACCGCTGATCACCACGCCGGCGATCGAGCGGGTAGCGCCGCGCGCGCTCCTGACCGCGTTCCGCCGCTGACTGATCTCGGCGCCGCTCTGCGGTAGGCTGGTGGGGCCGATGGTGTTGCGGGTCCTGTTCGTGGCGACGCGGGGTGGTGAGGAGCTCGCCCCAGACCTGCGCGTCGAGCACACGGAGTCCGCGCGGGACGCGCTGCTCGGCGGCATCGCGGTGGTGGTGGTCGGCGACCTGGACGCGCTGCGCGACCTGCGCGCGAATCCGGCCTCGCCGCCGGTGCTCGTGCGCACGCCCGACGGCGACGATGCGATGGCGCTGCGCGCGCTCGAGCTGGGCGCCGCGGACTTCGTCCCGGTGTCCGCGGATGCGCGTTCTCTGGCGTTGCGGATCCGCGGCGTGCTCGCGCGACAGACCGAGGATCGGGCACACGCGGTGCGACTGTTTCCCGAGCTGTCGCCCACGCCGGTGGTGCGCATCACCGCCGATGGGCGCCTGGCCGTCGCGAACACCGCGGCCACCGAGCTCGCGCGGGTGTTCGCCACGAGCATCGGGGAGCTGCTTCCGCCCGACTTGGACGACATCGCGCGCGACGTGCTGTCCCGGGCGCGGCCATCGGCCGTGATCGAGACGCAGCAGGGAACGCGCACGCTCGCGTGGACGTTTCATCCGGTCTCGCTGCTCGACGCCGTTCACGGCTACGCGGTCGATATCACCGAGCAGCTGCTCGTCGAGGAGCACCTGCGGCAGTCGCAGAAGATGGACGCGATCGGCCACCTCGCCGGCGGCATCGCGCACGACTTCAATAATCTCCTGACCGTGATCGGCGCAAACACCGCGCTGCTCCAGCGCACGCATCCCTCCGAGGGGCTGGCCTCGATCGCGACCGCTGCGGATCGCGCTGCCGGTCTGGTGCGTCAGCTCCTCGCGTTCAGTCGCCAGCAGGTGTTGCAGACCCGCGATCTCGAGATCAACGGGACCGTGATCAATCTCCTGAAGATGCTCGAGCTCGTGGTGCGCCAGGGCGTGGAGGTCGAGCTCGATCTCGCGGACCATCCGATCTGGGCGCGCGCCGACGCGAACATGCTCGACCAGATCCTGATGAACCTGGTGGTCAACGCACGCGATGCGATGCCCGGCGGCGGACGCCTCACGATCTCGACCTCCGTGCTGTTGCTCGACGAGGAGGACCGGCGCGCGATGCCCGACATCGCCCCCGGCGCGTACGCGCGCGTCCGCGTCACCGATACCGGCGAGGGAATTCCGCCGGAGCTGTTGCCGAAGGTGTTCGATCCGTTCTTCACCACGAAGGAGGTCGGCAAGGGCACCGGCCTTGGCCTGGCGACCGTGTTCGGCATCGTCAAGCAACACGCCGGCGCGATCGCGGTGACCAGCGAGGTCGGTCGCGGCACCACGTTCAGCCTGCTGCTGCCCGCGGCCCGCGAGACACGGTTGATCTCCGAGGACGCCCTGCCGGTGTTCGCGGTCACCGAGCCCGAGCCGGCGGCGGCCTCGGTGCTCGTGGTCGAGGACGAGGACGACGTGCGGGTGTTGATCACGACGATCCTCGAGAGCGAGGGATATCGCGTGCGCGCGCTCGAATCCGGTGCGGAGGCGCTCGCGTGGCTCGCCGCCACCACCGAGTCGTTCGATCTGCTCCTCACTGACATGGCGATGCCGGGCGGTGTCACGGGCCGGCAGCTCGCGGCGAAGATGGTGCTCGCGCGCCCCGGCGTGCGCGTGCTCTACGCGAGCGGATTCATCGACGACGCGATGGCGCACGAGGAGCGGCTCGAGGCCGGCGTGAACTTCCTGCAGAAGCCGTTCACGCCGGCGACGCTCCTCGCGTGCGTTCGTGCGTGCCTCACCAGCTCGCCACGCTGAGCCGGCGGCGCGCGGCGTCCTCGTAGAGCGCGGCACGCAACCACGCGCGTGCGAACGTGGTGCGATCGATCGCGCGGCGGGCGCCGGTCATCGCGCGCGCGGCATCGTGGGCGATGGCGGCGAGATCGCGGAGCACGTCGGCGCCGCCGCGCAGTGCGTGCTCGGTCATCGCCGTGGCCTCGCGCTCGAGCTCCGCGATCGCGTGCGTGGGTAGCGTGCCGACGCCGCCCTGCACCACGCGCTCGACGCGGCGGCGCAGCGGTGCAAGGAGGTCATCGGTGGGCGCGGGGATCGCAGCGAGGATCGGGCGAGCATCACCGAGGGCGGGGAGCGAGAGGCGATCGTAGTGGAGGTTCGCACGCCCGTGCCACGTGTCGAGCATCGGCAGGCGAACCTCGCCGGGCGCGGGGCCGAGCGCGAGGAGCTCGAGCTGCCGAGCGGAGCCGAGGCGCACGCGACCGATGGCGCGGATCGCAAGGCCGGGCGAGCGCGCGAGGATCGAGAGGTTGTCGCGCGCGGGGAGCACTCGCTGGTCGTGCGCGGTGACGAGGCGCAGAGGACGTCCTTCGACCGCGAGGCCCACGCCGTGCGGACCGCCGCCGAGCAACGTGCCGGCGACGAACACGAGGTCCCAGCCGGCGGGTCGAAGCGGATCGGCGAGCGCATCGGCGGCGGCGATCGCGGCGAGCTGATCGGCGAGCGACGTGGACCAGCGCGGCGCGAGGGTCTCGTGGTCCCAGGTCGAGGGCTCGCTCGCGCGCACGGCGCGGACGCCCTGTCCCGCGCCGAGGCGGCCGTCGGTGGACGCGGTGGCCTCGGAGAGGAACAGGCCGGAGCGACATAGCTCGCGATGCGGTAGCACGGCATCGCCGATGTTCGCGGGTGCGTCGTATGCGCCGGCCGCGCGGCCCGCGTCGCCGGGCGCGATGTCGGCGCGCGTGTAGAGCCGACCGCGATCGTCGGCGAGATACGTCACGGCGCCCGCGTAGCCGCTCCGTGCGACCACGGCTTCGGTCAGCACCCCACGCAGACGCAGGCTGCCGATCGGCCCGTACTCGCGGCGCGCGGTGCCAACGAGGGCGGTGGTCGCCGCGCCGGCGGAGAGCGCGTGGGCAACGTCGAGCGCATCGCGGAGATCCGCGGTGAGCACGTCGAGATCGAACTCGGGACGATCGGCGCGCAGCTCGCGGACGGAGCGCAGGATCCGCGTCTGCGCGGTCGCGAGCCGGTGAAGGCCGTGCGTGCGGCACGCGTGGATCGAGCGTAGCAGCTCGGCCTGCACGAACGCGCCGGTGGTCTCGGCGCCGGTCGCGAGAACGTCGGCCGTGATCCGGAACGCATCGCGCGCGACCTGCGGAGCAGAGCCGGAGGTCTCGATGGTGACGGGTGCCATCGGGGCCGCGACCGGTGCGGGCACGGAGGCCTCGGCGGGATCGAGCAGCGCGACCACGGCCGCGACGTGCAGGCACTTCGGTCCCAGCAAGCACGAGCACGTCACGGCGGTCGCGATGCCATCGGCGACGGCGAGCGTGACCACCTCGCCCTTGTCGGTGGTGACGGTGGTGTCGGTCCACGCCCAGGCGGCCGCGAGGTCGGGCGAGGCGTCGAGCTTCTTGACGAGGCGCGACGGAATCGCGGCGGTCAGTGCGGCGGCAAGATCAGGGGAGATGCTCGGACGGCTCATCGGATGCGCTCTCCGATCCAGCGCGCGAGCTCGAGTGGCGTGAGCGCCGCGATCGGCATGCCGGCCGCGACGATCTGTTCGGCGATCGGAACCGCGTAGCGCGGCGCACCGCGATCATCGAGCGCCGCGAGGCCGAGGCAGGTGACGCCGACCTCGACGAGCGCGCGGACCTCCCCGAGGAGGCTATCGACGGAGAAGCCCTCCTCGAAGTCGCTCAGGCACACCACGATGGTGCGCTGCGGCACCGTCACCAGCGAGCGCGCGTAGCGCAGGCCCTTCGCGATGTGCGTGCCGCCACCGAGCGAGACCTCGAGCAGCAGCGCGAGTGGATCCCCCACGTGTTCCGAGAGATCGACGATCTCCGTCGAGAACGCGATGAAGCGAACGCTGATCCACGGCACGCCCGAGAGGATCGCCGCCATCATCGCGCTGTAGATCACGCTCGGCTCCATTGATCCGGAGACATCGACGACGAGGATGATGTTCCAGTCCATGTGCCGCCGGCTCTTCTGCTTGAAGTAGAGCCGTTCGGGGATCAGGTGAAGCTCGCCATCCTTGTCGCGGCGGACCTTCGCGAGGTTCGCGCCCACCGTGCGCGACAGATGCAGCACGGAGCTCGGCCGCCGCGTGGCGCGCTGGCTGGTGGCGCCGACCAGCGCGGGGCGCACGCGGACCGCGAGCTCCTTGACCAGCTCGTCGACGACGCGGCGGATGATCGCGCGCAGCCTCCCGAGCTGCGCCTCGCCGAGGCCGCCCTTGAGCGACAGCACCTGCTCGAGCAGCTCCACCGATGGAGTGACCTGCGTGGGATCGAGCTCGAGAAGGGCGCCGAGCCGGCCGTGATGCGCGGCCTGCCCCGCCACCTCCTCGAACACGCTCGCGCCGAACAGCGCCTCGATCTCCTCGCGCCACTCGCGCACGGTCGGGAATCCCGCCTCGGTGCCACCACCGCCACCGAGCTCGTCGCGCGAGCCCTCGCCGTGCCCCTGCCCGTACAGCTCGTCGAGCGCGCGTGCGGCGCGCTGCGAGCGCGGCTTCATCCGCTCGCGCTCGTGACCGAGGATCATTCGCCAGCGGTCGCGCACCGGGATGTCGTGCGGGACCGGCGTGCGCGGCGGGGCGGCGACGATCGCGAGCAGCGGCGCCGCGATCAGAGACGGCCGTTCGATGCGTGCCATCGCCTCGCGACCCGCCCGATCGGCCTCGGCGGCGACGGCGAGGAGCTCCGGCGGGATCGCGGTGACCACATCGAGGCCGATGCCGCGCGCGTCGGTCTCTCCCAGGCGGTCGCCGAGCACGCGCAGCAGGCGGCGGCGCGACGCGTTCGACATCACCTCGAAGCCCTCACGCAGGGCCGGCACGCGGGCGAGGAAGTCAGCGTCGGCGAGCTGCTCGACGCGCTCGAGCAAGCCGGCGAGGAACACCGGTGCGGCCTCGAACAGCGGAGCCGCGAGCGAGAGCGCGCCGCGCAACCGGTTCGCGAGCGTCCTGCGGGTGTCGGCGTCGACCGCACCGTCGAGCCAACCGCCGAGCGCCGTCGAGAGGTCCTCGGCGGTACGCACGCCGATCAGTACCTGGATCACCGACGCGGCGCCGGAGATCACCGGCGTACCGGTGGCCACGAGCTGATCGATCGACCAGCGCAGCCGGCCATCGCCCAGGGTGGCGTGCTCGGGGCGAGCGAGGACACGCACGAGCTCGGCGAGCGCCTTCGCATCATCGAGAGACTCGGAGCCGGCGAGACCGAGCACGGAGGCCACGGCGGTGGCGAGCACCGCGCCGCGATCGAGCGGGGGGATGGCGAACGCGTCGATCTCGCCGGGCACCGCGTGCGGGGCATCCGCGGGCAGCGCGACGACGTGGCCGAACGCGATCCGATCGATCAGGCCGAGCAGCGCGATCAGCTCCGCGAGCGTGGCCTCGGCGAGCCGCTTGCCGGTTAGCTCGGCGAGCAGCTCCGCGACCAGCTCTCCCGCGCCGGCCTCCGCCGCGGCATCCGCGAGTGCGATCACCGCGACCGCGGTCAGCTTGTCATCGGCCTCGAGCCGCGTGCGCTCCGCGCGGAGTGCGCCCTGCGCGGCCTGGCGCAACGTCACGCCGCGCAGCCCGGCGAGCTCGATCATCGCCTCCGTCGCGGGCGACAGCTTGATCCGCCAGCCGACGGTCAGGCTCTCCAGCCCGGCCTGCGCCGACGACTCGGCCTGCGTCGCATACGGCACGCCGCACGCGCGCAGTCGGCACAGTGCAACGTGGCGGCGTCGATCGATCATGCTGCGCAGCGGATCGAGGCGCAGGTCGACGGGATCGGCCGAGGTCTGCGCGCTCGCGAACGGCAGCTTGAGCTCCGCGAAGAGCTCGGCCACGTGCGGCGCGAGGCCCGAGCGTGGCGTACCCGGGGCGAGGTGGCCGCGCTGTCGACCGACGAGGATCTGCTCCATCGCCTTCGCAACGATGCGCCCGCGCCCGAGCAGCTCGCCATGCGTGAGCGCGGTCTGCACCGCCTCCACGAGCTCGCGCCGGCCCGGCGCCGCGAGACCTCGCAGCCGCGCGAGCGATGTGGCGACCTCGGCCGCCGCGTAGGCATCGGGCACGCTCGCCGGCAACCCGCGCGCGCGCACGCCGCGGGTGATCTCCACGAGGCATGCGGCGACCAGCGTGGCCACATCCCCGTGATCGCGCTGCGTCGCCCACAGCCGCTGCTGCCACTGGGGATCGCGGATGCCGGCGGGATAGCCGCTGCGCGCGTCGAGTAGCTCGAACGCGTACGGGATCAGCGACGACACGAGCTCGGCGCGCTTGCCGTCCTGCCCCGGCCACGGCGCGGGCGGCATCCACAACGTTGGCTTCGGGATCAGCGCCGCGGCGTGGAACGAGCCGATCACCGCAGCGACACGAGCGCCCTCGTGCGCGGTGAGCTTCGCGATCTCCGCGCGCATGTGCGCCTCGCGTGCGAGATCGAGCTGGGACACGCCATTGCCGCGCGCCGCGTCGAGCCGCAGCGCCCAGCCGTAGAGCAGCGCCGCGCGGCGCACCCGCTCCGGCTCGCCGAGCGTGCCCGGGGCCTCGACCAGGCGCTCCCACGAATCGTCATCGGCGCCGTGCAGGCGGTCGGCGATGCCGAGCACCTCGCCGCCGTGCTCCCGCGGTGGTCGCTGCGCCGACGGCAGATCGATCGCAACCACCGGCACGCCACGCGCGCGCGCCCACCGGATCGCGACCAGCTCCGGCGAGAAGTCCGCGAACGGATAGAATCCGAGATCATCGCCGCGCTGCGAGACCGCCGCCACCGCGAGCGGTGCCACCGCGTCGGGATGACCGAGCCACTCGATCCAGACGCCCAGATCCGCCGGCAACTCGAGCGCGACCGCCGTGGGCGCGAGCTCATCGAGCAGCGATGGCAGCGCGACCGAGCACGCGGGCGAATGATGGCGCACGCCGTACAACCACGGCGTCTTCGCATCCGCCAGCTCGCTGATCGCCCGCGCCGGATCGTCGCTCGCGTCGAGTGAGCGGGTCACGCCTCGAGCACCCTCCGCATCTCGTGCAGCGACTTCCACAGCCGCGCCTCGCCCTCGGCTCGTCGCTTGACGGTCGCATCCCAGTAGGCGAGGAGCTTGCCGCGATCCTTCGGCTCGTCCTTCATGACCACGCCGAGCAGATACTCGGGGAGCAGCCGCGCGAGGTCGCGATCGCCGGGGAAGTACGTGGCGGCGAGCCCGATCGAGGATGCCACCGCGACCGCCTCCGCCGTGGACATCACCGAGGACGGCTTCTCCACGCTCCACCCCTCGACGGTGCGGCCGAGCCGGAGATCGCGGAACACGGTGACCAGCGCCTCGAGCACCGCGTCGTCGACCGCGAGCGGTGCACCGGCCTCGGCGACGATCTGCTTCGCCCGCCGCCGCACCAGCTCCGTCTCGCGCGCGAGATCGCTGATCGGCGCGATGGTCTCGAAGTTGAACCGCCGCTTGAGCGCGGCCGACATCTCCGAGACGCCCTTGTCGCGAAGGTTCGCGGTCGCGATCACGTTGAACCCGCGCTGCGCCGGTTCAACGCTGCCGAGCTCGGGTACCCCGAGCCGGCGATCGCTCATGATCGAGACCAGCGCGTCCTGGACCTCGGGCAGACAGCGCGTGATCTCCTCGACGCGCGCGATGCTACCGCGGCGCATCGCGGTCAGCACCGGCGACGGCACCACCGCCTCGGGATGCGGCCCCTTCGCGATCAGCAGCGAGTAGTTCCAGCCGTAGCGGAAGTGCTCCTCCGCCGTGCCCGCCGTGCCCTGCACGGTCAGCGACGAATCGTTGCTGATCGCGGCGGCGAGCAGCTCGGACAGCATCGATTTCGCGGTTCCCGGCTCGCCCACGAGCAGCAGGCCGCGCTCGCCCGCGAGCGTGACCACGCAGCGCTCGACGATCGCGCGATCTCCGACGAACTTCTCGCTGATCACCAGCGACCCGCCGGAGTGGCGCAGCGTCTCGCCCTTGCTGCCGATGATGAACGTGACCACGGCCTTCGGCGTCAGCCGCCAGCTCGGCGGTCGCGGTCCCGGATCGAACGCCGTGAGGAACGCGAGCTCCTCGGCGTAGATCTCCTCGGGCGGCGGCGCCTGGATCGCCTTCGGTGCCTCGGGGAGCTTCTTCTTCGTGCTCATCGTTTGACCTCGTCGTAGCGCGGGGTATCGCCGTCTTCGATCCGCTGCCACGCGGCTGCGAACATCTCGTGGAACGGTGCGAGCGCGACGAATCGCCCGAGCGGCGGCACCGGATCGCCCTCGGCATTGCGCATCCCGTAGAGCGCGAGCTTCCAGGTCTCGAAGACCGGATGCGGCGACTTCATCGCCTCCCAGCCGCCCGGCAAGAAGCTCGCTCGCTGCGCGCGCTCGCGCTTCGCCTCGAGGATCAGCTCGTGCTCGATCAGCTCGGCGTTCGCGGTCTCGAACTGCTTCGCCTTCCAGCCGTTCCACATCTGCACGTTCTTCGGCGTCGGCCACAGCAGCGTCAGGTACTGGAGGTACAGCGCCGCGGCGTCCTTGCTCACGCCGAGCTTCTTCGCCGCCTTGTCGACGAGCTTCGGCACGCTCGCGGCGGGGTTCTGCTCCCAGCCACCCTCGGCGACCGGCGTGTCGCGGATCCGCGCCATCATCAGCGCGAGCCCCGGCGAGCGGAGGTACTCGAGCGACTTCCATGCGGAGTAGCCCCACTGCGAGATCTGGGTCTGGAGCTTGCCGAGGAACCCCATCGCCTTCGCGTCGAGCGTGGCCGGGTGGAGCTTGAGGTCCACGCGCGAGACCTGCCGGATCACGGCGCCGCCGGGAAGCCGCCGGCCACTGATGGTCTCGGCGAGCCCGACCAATGCTTCTCCGCCGAGGCTCTCGATCACCCGGTCGATCGTCGCCTTCGCGGCCTCGTCGAGATACAGGTAGCCGGCCTCGAGCCACAGTGCCGGGTTCGCGAGACGCTGCAGCGCGAGCTCGTGCGCGACCGCCGCCTGCGCGCGCAGCGGATGCCCGGCCGGGAGCTCCGCGAACAGGAACGGCAGGTACGTGGTCAGCGTGTGGAGCACCTTGTCCGTGAACACCGTGCTGTCGTCGGTGCTCTTGTCCTGACCGGCGAGCGGCTCGGCCTTGCTCGCGCGCATCACCGTGCCGTTGCGGTCGAGCGCAAACACGCCATCCAGCGCGAGCTCCGCGGCATCGCGGCCGGCGGCGATCATCGCGAGCGCGGGGCTCGGCTCGATCGGCGCCTTCAGCTCGCGATCAGCGTCTCCGATCAGCTGCTCGGGGATCGAGACCTTCCGGCCGACGATCCGGATCCACGCCGCGGCGAGGGTCTCCACGGCCGAGCCATCGAGGAGCGCGCCGATGCCGGACCGCGCGGCCTCATCGATCGCGGCGATCCGCTTCGCGAGCGGGATCGTCCTGAGACCGTCGCGCGCGATCGCGGCCTGTGTGGCCTTGAGGCCGAGCTGCTCGCGCAGCTCCTTCGGCAGAAAGTTCGCGCTGTGATCGTTCGCCTTCGGCGTGCCGGCCCACAGGAACACCGCTTCCGAGAGCGTGAGGCCGGTCGCCGCCGACAGCCGCGCAGTCGCGGCCTCGGACCAAGACGTCGCTCCGGCCGCGATCGCCGCGAGCAGCTCGGTCGCCCCATCGGCGCCGAGCCCCGGCGTGCCGCGCACCTCGCGGGACTGCGTCATTCCGGGCAGCGCGCGGAACGTACCGGTCGGCGCGTACTCGAGCACGCGGAACGCCTCGCCGCTCCAGCCCACCTTCTTCGTGATGTAGCCGTTGCCATTCCACCAGCGGATGCGCACGCCCATGCCCTCGCCGGGGAGCGCCAGCGTGCCGGTGGCGTCGAACACGCGGAGCTGCTCGGCCGGCGGCAAGGTGCGCGCGATCTGCGCGAACAGCTCGGCCACGGGCGCGCGCCGCTCGGTGGGCGTGCCGATCGCGAGCGCGATGAACGCGAGCGCCGAGCGCGACACCGCGTAGTCCAGCCAGTCCACCACCGAGGCCGGAACGTCGTGGACGTAGCGATCGCTGCGATCGTCGCTCGCGAACATCGCCGCGGCCTGCTCGAGTTGCGACCACGCGCGGCCATCCTGCCCGTAGACGTGCGTCGCCCAGCCGCCGAGACCCTCGACGAGCGCGGCATCCGCAGGACCCGCGGAGCGCGCTGCCGCCGAGGCGTTGGCCGGCGCGCGGTCCGTGACCAACTGATCGCGATCGAACACCTGCTTTGCGGCGATCATCGCGAACCCCATGAGCCCGGTGCGCAGGCGAGGATGCGTGACCTCGGGGAGGATGCCGTCGATCCGCGTGGTCGGGAGCGTGCCCTTGTCGAGCGCTTCGCGGGTGATCACGGCGATCAGCGCGCGTGCATCGTCGTCGGTGGCAGCGTGGATGCGCCGCGAGCCGGCCTCGTCACGCGGCGTGAAGTGGTGCCAGTACGTCGGAGATAGCGCCATGACCTGACCGCGGCTGTAGCGCTTGTCCTTGAGGCCGATCTTGCTGCCGCGCAGGGTGGCCGCGGCGTCCATCAGCGTCGAGGTCACGCCCTCACGCCACTGTTGCTCCTCGAGCACCGGGCGCGGTTGATCCGTCGCGGGCAACGTCACGAGGCTCGCGGGCTTGTGAAGCTGGTCGCCCGACCAGCGTGCGCCGCCGAGCATCTCGACCTCGCGCCGCGTCTGATTGTGCTGATTGATGCCCTGGTAGCGGACGCGCACGCCAGCGAGCTGCGGGAGCGCGAGCAGGTACGAGCTGGCCGCATCGATCTTCCAGTCCGGATCGATGCCCGCCTCGATGAACGCCGGCCAGCTGTAGCGGCCGGCCTCGCCGCTCGCGGACACCTCGCGCCAGCGGTGCTGGCCGTCCTTCCACTCGCCGATCCACGAGGTGGTGCCATCGCACGCCATCAACGTGGCCCCCTCCGGCACGCGGCGATCGCCGGCGCGGATGGGCTTGTGATCCTCGATCCACGCGCCGTCGGCGAGCACCGCTGCGCGCGTGACCATCGCGGCGATGCTGTAGCTCGACGTCTCCGTCTCGAACACGTCGTGCGGCGCCGCGCTCCAGTAGCCGCGGCACTTGTAGCCCTCCTTGATGATGATCAGGAACTGGCCGCCGATGAACCGCGCCGTCACGAACTCGTGCTTCGCGGGGATCACGAGGTCGTGCACGCCGAGCCGCCCGGCGGCGCCGACCGCGATCGCCCTGGTCTTCGTGACGAGCACGAGCGCCGGAGGACCACCGTGCGCGGTGACCACGACCTGGCCGTCGGGCGCGAGATCGAGCGCCGCCTCCTCGAACGCGGGCCACCCGAGCTCGTCGAAGATGCCAACCCGCAGGCTGCGCGCGAGTGCGGGTGCGGGATCGAGGGCGGCGAACCGCGCGTGAAGATCGGGTAGGTCCGAGAACGTCTCGGACTTGACCTTGGACTGCACGACATCGATCGCCTCGCCGAGGCCGACCAGTCCGCCCTGCTCGGCGCGAACGATCAGCTCCTCGAGCCACTGGCGCTTCGCGGCGAGGAAGCCCGCCTTGCCGCGCGACACCGCGTCGAACGGCTCGGTGCCGATCGCCACGGCGACCGAGAACGCGAGCAGCGGCGCCATCGTCGGATGCGCGGCGGTGCGCACCGGATCGCAGCCGTGGCCCGGCTGGTGCGCGCGCTTCGCCCAGCCGGCGAGATCGAGCCGTGGGTGCAGCGGTGGAGCGGTGACCGGAACGCCGAGCTCGAGCGCGAGCTCGCACAGATCCAGGTCCACCTGGTTGAAGCGGCCCGCGCATGTGATCGCGGTGCCGTCGGCGATCAGCATCGGCGCCATGCGGCGCAACAGCGCGAACGCGCGATCCCCGACCTCGGCGTTTCGATAGTCCCTCGCGAGGTGCTGGGTGAGCTTGTCGAACCACGCCGCCCTGCCCGCGCTCGGGGCCGCCTCCGGCGGAGCCTGGGTGGTGATCAGCGCGTCCACCGCACCCGTGGCCTCGATCAGATCCAGCCACGCCTCGTCGAGGTCCTTGCTGTAGGCGGAGCCCGTGGGGAACAGATTCAGCAGCGCTCCGCGCGCCGTGGCGCTCTGCTTGCCGAGCTCGGTGATCGGCGCCGCGTACGCGCGCCAGAACTCGCCCGCCGCCTTGCCGAGCGCCGGTGACTCGATGATCTCGACGACGAACGCGCGATCCTCGGCGTCCACGTCGAGCTTCGCGGCCTTCGCGAGCCTGCGTAGCTCCTTCGCCATGCCCGACCAGGGCGGCATGCCGCCGAGCGTTCGCTGCAAACAGAGCTGGCGAAAGTGCGCATAGGCGACTTTCGGCTCGTGATGCTCGCCGAGCTCCTTCGCGTACTGCGTCAGCGCCTTCGTGGTCACCGCGCCCGCGAGCGCGAACTCGAGGAACCCGTCCACGCGGTGTTGCTCGTCCACCTCGAGCGCGTGCACGGCCTCCGCCTCGCGCGCCTTGCCGAACATCGCGGCGGCGAACGACTGAGCGCCGTGCTCGATGAACGCGCGGCCGGCCTCCTCGAAGAAGCTCGGGAGAAAGTGCGGCACCGTCTTGCCGAGCTTGTCGGCGATCGCGTCGATGCCGTCCTTCGCGTGGCCCGGCTTGCTCTTCGCCTTGCGCGCGTGCTTCTTGAACTCCTTGACCACATCCAGCGCGTAGCGCGCGTTCTTCGGATCATGGACCAGCGCCCAGCCCGGGAACCCGAGCGGCCGCTTGCGCTCCTTCGCCACCGCGCCGCGGTCCTCGCCCGCCCCAAACCCGAGCGTCGCCATCTCGAGGTCGTCGCCCGCCGTGACGTTCTGCGCGGTGAGACGGATGACCACGCGGCCCGGCAGGACGGCGTGCCGATACCCGCGCGCGACCACGGTGTCCACCGCATCCGCGGTGCCGAGCTTGGCATTGGCGGGGACGAGCCCGCCCGCCGCGAGCTGCTGTTGATCGGCGGTCACGACGCGGCCTCCGTCTTCTCGACGACGCGCGCGGCATAGATCGACGACGCCATGCGCATTCCCTCGGAGAACGCGACCGGCCCCACCTCCGCCAGCTTGAGCCCGCGCTCGCGCGCGTCCACCCACGACAGCTGCCCGGTATGCGTCTCGCTATCCGGGCTATCCGCGCCGATCCAGTAGCGCGCCTCGGCCACCGCGCCGGCGTCCCACACCTTGCACGTGGCAAACCCGCCGCGAACCTTGAACCCGAGCGCGCGCGCCTTGCCGAGCGCGTGCATCAGCATCGCGAACTTGCCGTCCTCGAACTGGTCGATGCCCGTCGCCGTCAGCCCCGGCGGCTTCGCGTGCGTCTCGCGATGCAGCTGCGAGATGCCCTGTGCAACGCCGAGCTGAGTGACGAGCTCACGCCAGCCATCGAGCTCCGCGATCAAGATCGGATGCGGAATCGCCACCCGCTCCGTCTCGAGCCACGCCGTCTCGCCATCGAGGTCGACGACGCCAACCCCCTTCTTCTTGTCGACCCCGCGAAACAGCCCCGCCTTCGCTGCATCGTGCCCGCCGTCCGCCGTCACGGCGACGACCACCGCGTTCTCGAGCGGCTTGCGCCACGCCGGGTCCTCCCACACCGCCTCGAGCACGCTGCGCGGCACCGCGAGCGAACGCAACATCCACTGGTCCACCGTCGCGGCGCACTCGCGCTCGTGCTCGATGAGCCAGTCGCGCAGCGCCTCGAGCTGATCCGCCACGTCGCCATCCTTCACCTGCTTCGGCACGCTCGTGAGCCGCTTGCCCGCGGGGTTCTTCGCGACCAGCTTGCCCGCCTCGAGCGAGACCTGATAACCGTCACCCGCATCCGTCCAGCCGAGCCCCTGCTCGTCGACCGCCGCGACGACCGGGGCCGCGCTCGTCGTGTTCGACGCAGGCGCAGCCTTTGACGTCGTCCGCGCAGGTCCAGAGCTCGACGAAGCTGCTGCACTCGGAGCCGGGACGGCCGCTGCCTTCGCCACACGCGTCGCCGTCGCGGAAGCAGCCTTCGACGAACCCGGTTTCTGTGGAGCAGCCTTCGCTGCGGGCGAACCCTTCGACGGAGCAGCCTTCGCTGCGGGTGCAGCCTTCGATAGCGAAGCCTTCGACAGAGAAGCCTTCGACGAACCCGGTTTCTGCGGAGCAGCCTTCGCTGCGGGCGAACTCTTCGACAGAGCAGCCTTTGCTACGGGCGAACCCTTCGACGGAGGAGCCTTCGCTGCGAGCGTGAGCTTTTTCGCGGGGCCGACCTTCGTCGCCGTCTTGGACTTCACCGCAACCGGCTTCTTCGCCGGCGCACCCTTCGCCTTGCTGCTTGCCATCGGTCGTCGATGTTGGGTGGCAGCGCCCATGCGCCGCAAGCCGCGGCGCCCGCGATTCTCCCACCTCGTCGATTGCACCCCGACCGAGTGGAGAACGCCGGCAATCCGGACCGTTTCGCGCACCGTGGATCCGGCAAGGCTCGCCCGCCTGCACGCAACAGCGGACGCGGCCCGCACGAGCCCTTGAATTCGGCGAAGGACGCCGCCGGCAAGCAACGCGTGACTGGCTCCTCGTCAGCGATCGTCTCGCATTCGGCGAACTCTTCCGCACCCGTGACAACCCCGGATTCGCGCACGACCGGGCGACTTGATTTCGGCGAAGGAGATCCACCACGATGGCCGGTGGAGGGCGCGTGGCTGGTTGTGGATTCTGAGGAGCAGCGGTCGCGCCGGAGGAGGACGAAGCAGATCCACCACCACCGTCGGTCGCGAGCGCGGCTTCGCTGTGGACCAGCCGCCAGCTGGGCGCCGAACAGTTCCGGGCGGCTGCTCACAGACGCCACAGCGCGGGCCCTCGCGAGTACCACTCCAGCTTCGAACTTTCGGTTCGAAGGAGGAGAAGGGAGATCCACCACCACCGTCGGTGGAGAGCGCGCGACTTCGCTGTGGATTCTGATGACCAGCCGCCACGCCACGCCGCGCCGGTCCGGTCCGGCTGCTCACAGACTCCACAGCGCCGGCCCTCGCGAACACCGCTTCAGTTTCGAACTTTCGGTTCGAAGGAGGAGAAGGGAGATCCACCACCACCGTCGGTGGAGAGCGCGCGGCTTCGCTGTGGCCCTCGCGAGTACGGCTTCGGTTTCGAACTTTCGGTTCGAAGGAGCCTCGGGGGACACCCAAAACCGGCCAGTGAGGGACACCTGAAACCCGGCCAGTCGTAGTAGCCGAATCCAGGACGTTGACGAACGCGTAGGGACCGTGGTCCCGCGCCGAGGTGAACGTCTTGAGCGACGACAAGAAACAGCAGGTACTGACGCTGGGCCGGCTTGGCTGGTCTCTGCGAGAGAT